>CBIHMP010000050.1:0-17772 GCA_966211015.1 uncultured Luteolibacter sp.
ATTCTGCCTTCGCGCTTCAGGGCACGGGTCCGAACTGCGGAGTGGTCCACCAAGAAGCTCTCGTCAACGAGTCCGGTGTAGTTCGTGCGCGGGAGTTCAATATGAAGCTTGTCCGCGATGGCAGCGTCGGAGGAAGAGACGGCGACGAACTCGGCGATCTGGATGGGGCTGAATCCGGAAAAGATGAAAAAGCATCCGGTGAACGGATCGTCCTCAAGCATTGGGGCAACTTCCTTCCGTAAGCTATGGAAGGCGACCTTGCCTATGATTCGCTCGCTGCAACCCGCCGTGGCGACGGCAGCGGAAAGTAGTCCGGTGTCGGTTTCAGCGAATGCAGTCGGAGTGTCAGTCGGAGCGGCCATCGATGTTGGGAAATGGTTCATGCCGGGACGGGATCGGGGTTCGGGCGGTCGCGGGGGCGCCTGCCTTGGACGAACGAATTGGTGATGTAGGTGCAAGCGTCGCTCATGCTGTTCCCTAAGCCTAGACCAACGAGGCGGCGAGTCAGGCGGGTCTGGTTTCGCTTGTAGTCGGTCTCGTCGAAAAGTTCGGGAGAGGAGATGGCGACTGTATCGACAGCCTCACGGGGACCAAAGACGAGCCCGTAGCGCTGGCGCAGGAGCCTGAGGAAGTCGGCTTCCTCGATCCGGCCATCGTCCTGGACGTTGGCGAGAACGAGTGCTCTGAGGAGGCCGTCGGTCGGGGCATAACGCTTTTTGTTGGTTCCTCGGGAGTCGATCAGACCTGCTGCCCGGCCGAGTCCTTCGAACGCTCCCATTGTGCCGGACCGGAAAGCTTTCTCGGCTTCCCGCAGAATACTGGCACGAACTTCGTCCCGTGTGGGGAGTGTTTTGAGGACATCAGCTTGTTCGTCGTTGAGAGAGAAAAGATTGGTCAGAAGGCGGGAGAGTTCGCCCGCCCGCTCCTGCTCGGTGAGGTGGGGCAAGATGTCGGACCGCAGGTGTTCAGTGACTTCCTGGTCCGCTTCGATGCGTCGGGTGACATAGCTGCGGAGCGCTTCCAGTCCTTTGGCTTCGTTCTCGTCGCGGCTAGCGATCGATGCTCTACGGGCGACGTCCATTTTTGGGCCAGGGATCTCGCAGATGAGGATCGGCTGCTTTTGGCCGATCCAACCTGCCGCCGTCTCAAGAGCGTAGAGATATAAATGGAACGGGAGGATGAACCGGATGTGTTCGAGTGCATCTTGGTGAGGGAGTCCCAGCTTGAATAGGGCGATAAGGTCTTCCGCCAGACGATTGAACGCCGGGTGTTTCCGGTAAGGAAGATAGGCTCCTCCTTTCTTGCTCCCCCGAGTCAGGGGTGGAGGCGGGAGCAGGCTCTGGATAAGCCGATTTCGGGGAGTCTCGTCCGCAAGGAAACGTGAGAGGTGTTCGCGGAGCTCTGCGCCGAGCGCGTGATCTGCCCGGCTGACCATGAGGTATGCGATTTCGCCCGTGCGAGTGAATGTAGTCCGGTCGCGGGTGAAATCGAGGTCGCCAGGCTCGTAGAGGGCGGAGGGGCCGATGGGAAAGAGTAGGCGCTGGGTCATCTTCCGGCTGGAACCGGCATCGAGGGCCAGTTTGCGTACCAGTTCAATTCGTTCCGCGAGTTCGTGGAATGACGGGATAGCTTTGCGTAGATAGTCGAAGTCGATAGCGTTGTCGCTGAGCCGCCCGTTCATATCGAGGAGCCAAGCGTCCCAAGCGGCACCCTCGTCATGTTGGAGTTCGTTGCGGATTTGGAGGATGCGTGGATTGTTGAAGACCAGAATCCGCAACTCCTTTGAAACCGGCGCGGTATAAGTGACATCCTTCTCCGGTTGGGTCGCCTCAAGAAGGTTACCATCGTACAAAAGGCCCTCTGCCATTCCCAGGAATTCGAGAGCGATGGGCCATATCTGTGGGCTCTCGAAGCGGTGGCCCCAGACCGCCTCGCTGAACCAGCCGGCAAAACCCTTTTTGGAACCCTGGTATTCACCAAATTGATCCTGGAGATTGATCATGACTGCAGCGAGGGTTCGAGGTGGAGAGAGATGTAGGTAGGTTTTGGGCGACCACCTTCCCCAAGCGAGAGACGCTCGAGGCCGTTGGAGCGGGCACTGATATTGAGGTCGCGCAAGGCTTGTTGTTTGAGGGCCATCAGGTCCTCGCAGGCTTCCCTCGAAAAGCTACCTGGCATGGCTCCTTCGGCGGCTCGCATGAGGAACTCGAAGCGAAGAAGGGTGAGTTCGAAGGCGAACCGGTTGCCATTGGCAAGCATTACCATTCGGGGAAGATGGTTGGGGGAAGCCTCGATCCTGATGTCACTGGATCGGATCCGCTCGAGGAGAATGTCGCTCACTGGCGAGGTGGTCATATCCAGTCCCGACGCAAGGTACAGTTCGTACTCTGTATCGGCTACGAACATGCCGGTCCAGATGCGGTTCAAGCCGGTCAAAAGCTTTTGGTATCTGGTGGAAGCAATGGTTTTGCCCTCGCGGACCGGCCTGAGATACCCCTGCACGAAGTCGCCGGCATGGTGGAATGCCGTGGTATTCCACAGATGGTTGGCGCGGACTTGGTCGTCGTCAGCGTGAAGAAATACCCGGCGGCGCTCGTCGGCGAGATGGTTGAGGAAGATGGCGAGGTCTTTGGATTGTTCTAGATCGCCGAGGATGTAGCTCTTCACGAGGTGGCCGAATGCCGGCGAGCGCTGAGCGTACGGGTCATTCGCGACCAGGTCGTCGTAGAGCTTGCGGACGTCTGGTAGATCTCGGTCGCCGAAGATCAGCAGCTCGTCGATGTCGTTGGTGGTTTCCTGGCCTATCTGGAGGAGCGAGAGAAACCGGTAGATGTTGCGCTTCTCACGTTCGGCGGCCCGCAGGTTGCGGCCGAACAAGTTGAGATGGAAGGCCCCGGCGGCACGTTGGTCGGTAGCGAGCAACCGATTCGTCGCAACGCCGGGATGAAGCAATCCGTGACGCGCCTTCGGGTGCCCGAGGAGGGCGTTGCTGAGCAGCATAAGGATCGAGCGAATCGGGAGGTGCAGACGGCAGGCGTCCGCCAGCCTAGCGATGTCCATCAGGTGGCTCCGTGACGCTGGAGACGAAAGGATCTTGTGGTTCGCGGCGAGCGGCGAGTTCTGCCCGAAGATCGGGAGGTCGGCTTCTTCGGTGAGGCACGACCACTCCGGGCGGGAGAGAATCCCGTCCAAACACCTTTCCATGAGCACGTCCGACGGCGTCTGCGAGAGGTTCACGAGCTTGAGGAACGGAAGCTCATGCGACTCGCGCTCCCCGCAAGCGTGCATGTCGATGAGTTCCGAGAAGAACTTGTGGAGCCGTGGCGACGAGGATTCCGGCAGAGCCCGGTGGATCTCATGGATTTGGCCGTCGTTTACGGCGATGATGTGGGGATGGTGGGTTCCTAGTTCCGCGTGTTCGGCTATTTTCTCAAGCACGGCGACCTGCTCGGCGACCAGCTTGCCGTCCATTCCACGTTGGCGCCAGCCGGTCAGGTCGAGGATCAGGGTGAGCTTGGTAGGTTTCTCCCGTCCCGGCCCGACCGAGAGGTCGATTGTCTCCAGCACATTCATTTTGTCCGGCTCGGGTGCGGTGCCAGTGAGCTGCTGGATGATCTCGTAGCAGAGGGTCGTTTTGCCGTCGCCTGCGGTCCCGGTGATGACAACGGTGGGGATGTTGCCTCCGGGTGGCGATTGATACCAGCCGAGCAGCTTCTCCCGCTCCGGATGCGGGAAGGAAAGTCGGTCAAGGCCGAGCCTCTTCGCGCAGGCGTCGACAGCCTCGGCTTCGGTAGCGTTGTCGTCCGGGATCGGGCCGTATGCCCGGAGCAGCTTGATCCAGTTTTCGCCGACTGTCATTGGGAGGTATCGTTTCCGTTTCTACAAGATCTCGTTAAAGATGGCAGATCAAGCAGCCTGTCGAGGGGGCTTCATTGGTTTCCAGCCCGGCGAGAGTTGTGACGAGAGGGAGGTTCTTCCGGCTCTGGGTCGCCCGGGCCTGTTGCAACTCCCATTTCTCGAGGATCTCGGCCATGCGTTCCGGTTGTTCCAGTTGGGCGAGTGATTCGTTTTGACACCAGTAGAAGACATTTCCGTTCACCCGGTTAGGTTTCTCATAGGCCTTCGCTTCGTCGTAGAGTTCGGGATATCTTTGCTTGAGTCGAACCCATTCGATCTTTTGCTGATAGAAGCAGAAGAAGCATCCGCTGCGGGTCCGCCCCCACTCGGTGTAGGGCGGCATTCCAATACCTGAGTCCTGAAGGATGCGCTGAACTCCCTCGTAGTCGATACCGTCATCGCGGAAGGGAAAGACCGCTTGGATGTTCGGTTTGTGGCTAATGTAGCCAACCCGGGCCTCGTCGGAGCGGATGCCGACGTAATTGATGCACGGATCGTCGCCGATGTAATCCTCGAACGGCTTGAGCTTCATCATTCGTGTGCACCACCGGCGGTGGTTGGACGGGAGCATACCGCCGTACTGCCGGAGCAGGTCATCGAAGGTCGTACCATAGGTGGTCTTGACGATCTTCTGCCCGAGATAGTCCTCCAGGCGGTCGAGGTATTCGTAGGTGTCCGGCAGTTCCTTGTAGGTGTCGTGGAAGATGTATTCCATCCCCTCGACCTTCCCCCGCATATGAATTGCGAGGGCTGCTGAGTCCTTTCCGCCAGACAAGCTCAGGATGTGGCGGACCGGCTTGTCGGCCTTGGAAGTGTGTGAGGACATAATCAGGAGTGGTTCTCAAGGTGTGCCCAAAGAGCCTTGGCAGTCGCGCCGAGACCGGCCCGGCCGTGCTTCCGGATGAGCTCCGCGATTTCCGATTCGACCTTCTCGACGGTCGCGTCCTCGTCGGCGTTCCAGTGGAGGAGTTCGCCATGCTCATTGCCGTCGGGGCGGGTGAGCATCAGTCGAACAACTCGTTCCGGATCGCCATCGATTCCCTTGCGGGTAATGTCGGCTTGGGCGGCCTCGGCTCGAAGCATCCTCTTGGCGAGTTGGTGCAAGCGTTGGTCGAATACGTCTTCGTCGGCATCGTTCCATCGCACTGCTGACTTTTTGGCCAAATGGTTGGCAAGGGATTCGAGCCACTGCCGGTAGTCATGTTCCTGGTCGCCAAGCCGCAAGACGAAGGAGCGTAGATCCGTTTCGGCAAGGCTTTTGGCGATTGCGCTGGTCCGACCGATGAGTTCGCTGCGGAAAGCGGCAACATCGCTCGTGGTATCGAAGGCATCGGTGATGCACGCGGCGAGCCTCGCCAACAGCGCGTCGTAGCTGCCTTGGATCTCTCCCACCAGGGCGGCGATCTTAACTCCGAGCTTCTTCCCTTGGTTTGGGGCAATGCCGGCGGCGGCCGGGATCTCCTCGAAGATGAGTGCGGCCGGATCCCGGGCGGTGAGGAGGGCCTGGCGGAAGGCCTTTGCCTCGGCGCTTAGCTTCCTAGTATTGCGACAGTATTCAGGAACGGAGGAAACGAACAACATCAACGGCTGGACGACGTCCAACACCTGGGGCTCGGTGCGTACGGGCAAGTCGAAGACTCCGGCGATTGCGTCGAACACCTCGAGGCGAACGCCTTCAATCGCGCAGCGTTGCAGCTCGAAATGCTCTGGCTCCTTGATGAGCCGCTGCATACCTTCTCCGTCGAGACCGTGGATGTAGGTTGAGTCTTCGTACACCGCAGTCTGCCGGGATCGTGCTGCGAGGTAAAGAGAGAGAATCAATGGAATCAAGCCGTCGCGTGCTCCCACCGGCTCCGACCTGAGCGCGCCTAGTATCTTAGGTGCCGCGACCCGCTTGCCGTCGTTGGCGTCGAGTACCGTCTCGATCGCTTTGAATGCCGGAGCGAGGCGGCAAGTGTCGCGTTTGCCCGAAGGGATTACGAACTTCCACCTGTCGACATTCTCGGGGTCGGGGACATGCACGTTACCGGCTTTCAAAACCGAAAGATAGATCGCCATCTCGGGAGGATTTTTCGAATCATCCATGCCGAGAAACTCGACTGAAGGGTTCCGGGAAATGGCATCGATCAACGCAGTACGTGCTCGGGAACCTGCAGAGCTGGTAATCCGACGATTGATCAGTTCGTTAGTGACGATCGGACAGCGACTGTAGATCTCAGTGGCGATCTGGGAGAGCTTGCTGCTCAGGCCATCCGGCTCGAGCCGGTCTGGCTTGCCGGATCGGAACCAGGAAACGAGATTCGGGTTGGTGTTCCATCCTAGCAAGCGGTCGATCTGCTCGTTGAGCTTCGTCCGTGCGTTGCGGATCTGTCCTCGGAGTTCGCGACGTGCGTATTCGTCCGAGCCGAGTTCCTTGACGGTACGCTGGACGTGTTCCCATGCTTGGAGATCGCGGGCAATGCCAAGAAGCTCGAGCGGTGGCCGGGTGAGACCGACGATGGTTGCCGGCCCCGGATGCTCTTTCGCGTTCTCCATCCTCCCGAGCACCTCCTGACGCTCGCGTTCGTTGGCGGGAAGGAAGATTGCGACATGGCCGTCGGCATCTCCCATCTGGGCTCTCCCGCCAGATCTGAGAAAGTCCTCGTAATCCGCTGCTGGGTGGAACTGCAATTCAAAGTGCCGAAGGTTTCCAGTCTTGATGTAGTGACTCCTGGCGACAATCTGCCGGGGTTCGAGGAGTGAGCTGATCATGCGCATCGGCTTCGGCGGATCACCGAGCTGATTGCGGGCTTCCTCAAACGCGTCGTCCAGATGGACGCTGGTGTGCGGCCATAGCGCATAGCCTCGGACGGCCCCTCGCTCGAAGATCAGACGCCGGACCTTGAGCTTGTCGATCAACCTATCGATCGCAGATTGGCTGGCCCGGTCATTGTCGCCTAAGGCCTCAATCAACAGCTCGCGGGTAGCGAGCATCGAATCGTCTTCGATCAGGTTGAGGATACCAATCGCCTTGAGGACGTTTGATTCGGCGGCGTCCTCGCCTTGTCGCACCACTGACTCAATGATCCGCCAATGGGTTGCCCGCCCGTTGGTCATCGTATGGGCGATATTTGCTCGGAGGTAGTTGTAGAGGTGAGGGAGTGAAAATGAACGTGCCTCGCCGATCTGCAGTCTAGCAATATCTTGAAGCGCCGAGGGTTCGTGACCTGAGAGGAATCCGAAAAGGGAGCGCTCATTCTGGCCGAACCGGCGGAGGATGTTCACCAATGGCGGGAGTACCGTTGGATGAAGCGGGAAAATCGAGGGGGCGAGCGCCACGAGGCTATCGGCCGGTGCACTTCCGTAATAGCCGGCCTTCACTGCCCATCGCATTGCGCTGCGCTGCCGGTCGAGCAGCGGCTTTGGGACTGAGGGTATGTCGAGCCCGAGAGCAGCCCCACAGAGTTGCACCGTTTGCTCGAACGGATGATGATAGTGGATCTCCTCGAATCGGCCGGCGACCTTGTCCCATTCCTTGCGGGAATTCATGTCGAGATCGGCAGTGTAAGAGCTAATCCCCATGTGGAGGATGGCAAGTACCACCAGCGGGGTGTCCTTGCTGCGGGTGGCCATTTCCGCGAGGCGCTGCAGGACGTAGACGTCGGCGCTGGCCGGATTGATCATCGCCTGTTCAAGATTCTTCCCAAGCTCGTCGAGCACGAGAAAGATCCCTGGAGCCCTCTTCAAAGCCCGCTTCAACAACTCGATCAGCGCGCCATCGTCCTCAGGCACCGTTTCTTGTTTCATCCCTCGCACCTGCGAGATAATGGCGCTGCCAATCGTATAGTGGAGTGGCTCGCGCGCTCCCGTCACGATGACGGGTTGCATCTGAGGTAAACCCTGGAGTCGTAAGGCTGACGGGAGTTCCACGGCTCTGCCCGAGACGGCCTTGGCGAGTGCCAGTGCGAATCCGGATTTACCCGACCCATAGTCGCCGGTGAGCCTCCAAGCTCGCTGCGTGCTCCCCGTCTCAAATGCAGCTCCGATGCGTTCGAAGGCTTGGACCACGAAATCTGTGGCGATGTATCCAGCCGTCGATTGCGGGTCGTCGAGATCCAGCTCAATCTGAACCGATCGCCGGAACCGCGGATTGAAATTCATCAAGTCAGCTACGCTGCCGCCACCCCGTTTAGCCTGGCCAGCGTTGTTTTTTGCAGTTCTGGGCATGGTTTTCACGGGAGATATATCGCTTTAAGGGAGGTTGTAGAGCGCGGCTTGAGCTGGCGGGTCACCGTCCTTTGTTGCCTCGACTCGGAAATGAGGAACTCTTTGGGAAATGAATTGGCGAGCGCCGTCATCATCTCATGGACGGCCGCTTCGGGGAGACGGAAGCAACGGCCGGGAGAGTTGTCTTCAATGGTGACCTGTCTTAGGCTCAGGGTATCGTCGCCAGGGCGACTTGAGTTCCACCATTGATGTAGGCAATGTCGAAAAGTCTCCAAGGAGATCGTGGGCTTTGGGGCATTATTGACCCGGTATACGGTCTCTCGCTTGCCGTTTGGCATTTTTCTATCCCCGCTCTCCTTGATCAGGCCAAGCGTCGTAAGCGGCGAATCGAGCGAGTCTTCGGGGGTGCTACGCACACCTTTTGCGGTGCCCGCCACGTAGGTCTTTACAAAAATTTCGAAGTGTTGGCGAAGAGTGGCGAACGACAAATCCTTGCCGGTCGACCGAGACCGTGGCCCCGCGGTATACCTTTCGATGGTAGAAGAGGGTTCTATTTCGTCATCCGTCAATAGATTGGCAAAATAGTGCCAAGCATACGGACGGCGGTGGCGATCGTCTTCCCTCCAACCTTGGCAAAGATTCCAGTGCAAAAGCCAAAGAGTCTGAGTACTCTCGAGGAAGGGGTCGAAACCCGTCTTGGGAGAGAGAGTCAGTTCGGCGAACGAAGAGAGCCGGAGACCATCGGTAGATTTTTCGGCGAGGCCCGTAGCAACGACCCAATAGGCGAGAGATTGGATCATGTTCTTACCGAGCCCCAAGCAAGTCATGCCGACCCGCGGATCACTGAAAGGGTCGATCTGGGCCTCGATTGCAGCAACTGCTTTGGGCAGCCAGCTGATTCGTAAGGGGAAGCTTTCATGGCCAGTGTAGGAAAAATCGATCATTCGGGCTCGCGACGTGTAGCGGCCGCGTCGCCTCCGGGCAATCGTCAAGGGACAAGTTGACAAATTGGGCTTCACAAACCGTGACAATCGCAATGCGCCCCCGAAAAGAGGCCTCGCAACCCACTCTCTGTTAGCAACTTTATTGTGAAAATCCGCTAGATGAAATTTGAAGCACCAGATGGCCTCCGGGTAGCTCTGAGCGGGGAGAGGCTCTTGACAAAGACTTTGAGGCCGCCGGAGAAGCTTTCCTCCGACGCTTCGGATCCGCCCACTCCCCGATTCTCTACGCAAGGTCCCCGAACGCCATGCCTCCCCAGCCCGTGCGGACTAACAATGGGAGGTTGGTCCGGTCGGGTTTAGTGGGGACTGAGGCTGGCGACGGGGCAGGCAGAAAAAGGCGACGTGGAGACGGCCGGGGTTCAGGGTTGCCCGGCACCGGGGAGGTTCCGAACGGTCAGCCCTGGGAGGAGGTTTGGCACTTTGGAAGAAAGGACAAATGTCTTCGCGTTGAGCAATCCCAACTTGGCCTTTAGCGACTGAGCCAGGATACCCAACTGTTGCTTAGTCTGGAGTGCATCCCTTTCTGGCGTGTTGGAAGCCTTGATCTTCCCGATCCTTCTTCGCGCTTCGCGCCTCGCGCCGGAAAATAAAGGCAACCTTGGGGCACCGAGATTTTTCTAACAATTTTCGAAATCTCCGTAACCCGTTAAGGGTAAGGTGGTCGGGGCGGCCAGATTCGAACTGACGACATCCTGCTCCCAAAGCAGGCGCTCTACCAGGCTGAGCTACGCCCCGCGACGGGCGGGACCATCTGCAAGCGCTGTCCCACATGCAAGGCGAAAGCGAAGATTCGAGCTTCAGCGTCTCCCGGTCCATGCCTTGGTGCCATAGCGGCTTGCGATTCTGGATGCCAGCCAAGCGGGATCGGGGGAGAGATCGACCATCTCCACCTGCCCGGAAAGAGCCTCCGCCAAGGCGTTCTCACGCGGGAGCGCCAGTGAAACGGAGCCTTGGTGAAGGAGCCCGCGAGCCGTACGGCGCTGGCCCGCCCCGGCGATCTTCCGGCCCGCGGTATCGAGGAGATCGTGCTCTACAGGCCGCGCGAAGCAGTCCCCGCCCGCCGCCGGGGCCGAGGGACCGGCGAGCTCCGCCGGATGACCGGCCGCGCGCAGAGCGGCCGCGACTGCTCCATGGATCACGCGGTAGCTCTCCGCTCCGCGGGCCTCGGCGAGGGCGTGACCCCGCGGCACAAAGAGCGTGTAGGTCCAGTCCTGGCGGTGATCCACGATTCCCCCGCCCGTCCAGCGCCGCACCCATTTCAAATCACCCTCCGGGAGATCCGCCATCCTGACGAAATAGCCGAAGCTGCCCCAACCGGGCGCCCAGCGGTACGAGCGGAGAAAGGGTTCCCGGCAGGTTTCCACCAACCATTCGTCCACGGCCATGTTTCCCGGGCCATCGCGGGGTACTGGGTCGATCCAGAAATACAGGTGCGGGAGCACGCCCGTTTGCTGGCATAAGGGGGGAGACGAAGCAAACCCTTGCATCCGGCGGTCTCCGGCCCAATTTCGAGCCATGTCCTTCACGCCAAAGCCGCACGCCGCCCTTTTGATCGTGGGCCACGGCTCGACCGAGAACCCGGACTCCTCCACGCCCTACTTCGAGCACGCGGAGGAGATCCGCAGCCGCGGCGTCTTCGGCGAGGTTCATTGCTGCTTCTGGAAAGAGGAGCCGTCGATGCGGGAAGCGGTTTACATGATCGATGCGGAAGAGGTTTACGTGGTCCCGGATTTCATCAGCGAGGGCTACTTCACCCAGGATGTCATCCCTCGCGAGCTGGGGCTCGAGGGCCCCACGACCCGGCGGGCGGGGAAAATCTGGCACTATACGCTCCCCGTCGGCGTGCACCCCTCCATGACCGGCCTGCTCTTGCAGCGAGCGAAGGAGGTGGCACCGGAGGCGGATCCCGCGGATACCACGCTCTTCATCGTCGGCCACGGCACCGGCCTCAACCAGAACTCGAGGAAAGCCATCCGCGATCAGGCGGACCAGATCAAGGCCTCCGGCGCGGGCTACGCGGAGGTGCTGGACGCTTACATGGAGGAGCAGCCGTTTATCGGAGAGTGGGACAAACTGGCGGCGACGCCGAACGTGGTGGTGGTCCCCTTCTTCATCGCGGACGGCCTTCATAGCTATCAGGACATTCCCGTGCTGCTCGGCATCGAGACCGAACCAGGGGAAGCCGCGAGCCAACGCGAGGTCTTCCGGCACAATCCGCACCGGCTGCGCGGCAAGACCCTGTACTATTCCTCCGCCATCGGCACGGACCGGAATATTGCCGAGGTGATCCTGGACCAGGTGGCGGACTTTGACGCGAAATCCCATGAAGCTCGCTGACCGACTTTCACAAGCCGTGGCAAACGGCGTCCGCCGCATCGGCCAGATCGCCATCCGGCCCGAGGCCGCGGGTGCCGCCTACGTACTTTGCCACATCGATGACGAATCGCGGGATCCGTCCGAGTTGGAGGTTCACAACGGCTCGGCAGGCGCGCGCACGATCTCGACCTGGGCCGAGGACGGCCACTACCGCTTCACCAAAGGAGAGCTTTCGCTGAAACGCGGCTGGCTCCTGCGGCTGTCCTCCGCAGAGGAACTGCGCCAGGCCTTGGACAGCTTTTATCCCGCCGCTGCGGGGCTCTGGTTCGCATGGCAGGACGGGCAACTCGAAGTGCAGCACCTGCGGGACAAGCTGAACCGGCAGACGGGGATGTACCGCTTCGCCCGCAACCTGAGCGATGCCGGCGCGCAGCGATTGGTGCGGGAAGTCTGCGGCCCCGGGAACTGCTGCGTGAAGAAAATCCTGTGGCAGATCGACGCTGCGACGCCTCTGGAGGAGAGCGACGCCAGCCGCTTCGACGGAGTCATCGGCGGGATCGACCGCGCGGCGGCGCTCCCCTTGCTCTGCCGCGAGGCCTGCAATCACTTCGTGGCCGAGGCCCGGAAGGCCTCGAAGGAAGAAAATCAGGCGACCCCGTGATTCACTCCCGCGCTTCCAGTCCGGGCGAGAGGGGGATCTCCGGATACATCTTCCCGTCGATGAACTTGCGGTTGCGATAGAAGGCCGTCATCCGCCCTGCATCGTCCACCACGGGGGAAAGGCCGCAGCTCAAGGAGGTGTAGCGCTTCATGCCCGGCTTCCATTCCTCCCCGAACCAATCGTCGATGCCGGTAGTCGATTTGAATTCGCCGAAAAGCCGCCCCGGCTGCACGCCGAGCTCCCCCAGCTTCGCCATGATCTTTTCCGGCGGTTTCCGCGTGTAGAGCACCGCGTTGATCCGGTCCGCCATCAGCGCGCGGTAGGGATCGAGTTTCACCGACTCGTCTTCCGTGCCGGGGAGTCCGCAGGACGCGAGACCCGCCGCCGACGACATGCATGCAAGGAGAAAGAGCTTCTTCATCCGTTTCAGTCGATCTTCACCGACGCGGGATCCCAGGCAGGTTTCGGGAAGTCCATCTTCAACCCGCGCAGGACGTCCACCACGACGCGCGCGACCACGAGATTGCGATACCACTTCCGGTCGCCCGGGATGATGTACCAGGGAGCATGCTCCGTGCTCGTCTTCTCGATCAGGTCTTCGTAGGCCTTCTGGAAATCGTCCCAGCGGGCGCGGTCGGAGAGATCGTCGGGATTGAACTTCCAGTGTTTCGCGGGATTCGCGAGGCGTGATTCCAGGCGCCGCTTCTGTTCGTCCTTCGAGATGTGCAGGAACATCTTCACGATGGTCGTGCCCTCTTCCGCCAGCATCCGCTCGAAATCGGCCACGTGCCGGTAGCGGCGCTTCCACACCTCGTCGCCGAAGAGCTTCTTCACGCGCACCGCGAGGATGTCCTCATAGTGGCTGCGGTTGAAAATGACGATCTGCCCGTTCCCGGGCACATGCGGATGGACCCGCCATAGAAAATCGTGGGCCAGCTCTTCTTCGCTCGGCTTCTTGAAAGCCTTCACGTCGATCCCCTGCGGATCCACGCGGGAAAAGACATGCTTCACGCAGCCGTCTTTCCCCCCGGTGTCCATCGCCTGGAGCACGATGAGAATGCGGTGCTTCTGCTGCGCGTAGAGGACCTTCTGCTGGGTCTGGAGCTCATCCCGGAGCTCATCGAAAACGGTTTGGGACTCGCTCTTGCCACCGGCGGAGAAGAGCGAGCAATCACCCGGGTCAATCGATTTGAGGTCCACCTTTTCCCCGGGTTTCACCCGGTATTTCCTGATGGCCTCGCCGATTTTCATCGGAAGCCATCGTTCCTGCCGGAAAAGGCGCTGGCAAGCATGGAGTCGAATGTCCTCCAGGCGTCACATATTCGTCATTGAAAGGCGCGTCCGCCCGCGCTGTCTTCAGCCAATGTCATCCGCTCCGCCCGCCGAGACCCACGGACCGCTGGCCACCGCGATCCACGTCGGTGCCAGCGCGGTTTCCCTGCTGGTCGCGGAAAGGCAGCCGGACGGGACCTATCGCGCGGTGGATTTCCTGGAGCAGCCCGCGCCCCTCGCCCGCGACGTCTTCCGGCATGGCGTGGTGAGCGCCGAAACGACGGAGCGGATCGTCGGAATCCTCAAGGACTACCAGAACGCGCTCGCCGAGTATGGAGCGGACGGCCGCGACATCACCCGCGCCGTGGCCACCAACATCCTCGTCGAAGCCACCAATCACGACATTTTCCTCAACCGGATCCGGATCGCCTGCGGCCTCTCGATCAATCCGATCGACGACGGCGAGATGACGCGGCTGATCTACCTGAAGACGCGCCGCCGCCTCAGGGACACCCCGGCGATGAAGCGCCGCTGCACGCTGGTGGTGCATGTGGGCCCCGGCAACACCCGCGCCCTGCTTTTCCAGGAAGGAGCTATCACCCGCTATACCAGCTACCGCCTGGGCACCCACCGCACGCGGGAGGCCACCGAGGGCTCCCATGCGGAAGGCCCGGCAATGCTACGGGTGATCCGGGAGCATGCCAGCGGCAACCTGGCCCAGATGCATTTCGACTATCATGACGTGCAGTTGGATGCTCTCGTGGTCATCGGCTATGAAATCCAGCAGATCGCGCGGGATCTATCGAAAGGCTCCGGCACCTGCTCGACCAAAGGCCTTAAGAAGATCGCGCTGGAAGCTTCGCAGATGAGCGAGCTGGACCTGGTCACGCACTTCCAGATCGACTACCAGACCTCCGAGGCCCTCCTGCCCGCGCTGGAGACGAACCTGGCGATCGCGGAGGCTTTCGGGCTGAAGGAGGTCCACATTCCGGTGAGCGATTACGAACAGGGCATCCTGCAGGACTTGCTGGTGTCGGGCAGTCTCGCGGACACGCTCGATCAGGAGGTGCTGCGCTCCGCCCGCATCCTCGCTCTCCGCTATCAATCCGATCCCCGCCACGGCGAACATGTCGCCCGGCTGTGCGATCACCTTTTCACGGAACTGCAAGGCCTCCACGGGATGACAAAGCACGATGCGATGCTCCTCCAGGTGGCGGCGATCCTCCACGAGGTGGGCACCTTCGTCAGCCCCCGTGCCCACCACAAGCACTCCGAGTACATCATCCTGAACAGCGAGATTTTCGGCCTCGACCGGCTCGACATCACCATGATCGCCCTGGTGGCGCGCTACCACCGGCACTCGGGGCCCCGTATCGACCATCCGAACTACCGCGACCTCGAGACCGCCGATCGGATCCGCGTTTCGAAGCTTTCCGCCATCCTCCGGGTCGCGGATGCGCTGGAGCGCACGCATGACCAGCGCGTGCACGAGATCGTGATCCGCCGCGACGAGCGGCGCCTCCGGCTGATGCTCCCCGGCCTCGCGGATGCCGCCGTGGAACGCTTGGCCATGACCTCGAAGGGCGACCTCTTCGAGCAGGTCTTCGGGCTCGAGGTCGTCATCGACGATGCCGGCTAAATTCATCATCTCCCATGCCTCTTCCTTTCATCAATCGCGAGCTGTCTTGGCTGGAATTCAACCAGCGGGTGCTCCACGAAGCCCTGCGCGGCGATGTCCCGCTGCTGGAGCGGGTGAAATTCCTCGCGATCACCGCCTCGAATCTCGACGAGTTTTTCCAGGTCCGCGTGGGCAGCCTGATGCTGCTGCAACGCAGCGGCCGCAAGAAACCGGATCCCTCCGGCATGACGCCGACCCAGCAGCTCGCGGCAATCCGTCGCCGCGTGCAGCAGATGGTGGAGGACCAATACCGGCTCTTCAACGAGGTGCTTTGCAAGGCGCTTCAGGAAAAAGGCATCCGGCTCTTGAATCCGAAGGCCCTCTCTCCCGCCCAATCGGATCAGGTGGCGGCCGCCTTCCACGACTCGATCTCGCCGCTCCTCACGCCGCTGGCGGTGGTAGCGGATGAGGAACCCCCGCTCGTGCCCGCGCTCCAGTTGGCGGTGGCTTGCCGGATCAGCGACAATGAGACGGGCACCCTCCGCCATGCCCTGATCCCGATCCCCGACGGCATCGGCCGCCGTGTCGCGGTGAGCGATGGCAGCGAGGGCGTGGCTTTCGTCCTGATCGAGGATGTGGTCGCCCGTCATGCCGGGGATCTCTTCCCGGGGGAGGATGTCGTCGCCACCGCCTGCTTCCGAGTGACGCGCAACGGCGACATCGCCGTGCAGGAAGACGAGGCGGGAGACTTGGCAGGCGAGATGGAGGAAGTGCTGGCGGCCCGCAAGCTTTCCGACACCGTGCGCTTGGAACTCCCGGCCAGCCTTCCCAGGGATCTCGCGAAGGTCATCCAGGAAACATGCGGAGCCGGTTCGCAGGAGACCTACCGGATCGCGGGGCCGCTCGCCCTTGCCGGCTTCATGGACCTGGCTTTCCTGCCCGGCTTCGGCCACCTGCGGGACGAAGACTGGACCCCCCAGTCCTCACCCGAACTCGCCCCGGGCGATTCGATTTTCGAGGCGATCGTCCGGCGGGACGTGCTGCTGCATCACCCCTACGAGAGTTTCGAGCCCGTGATGAGGCTCATCGAGGAAGCCGCCGACGATCCCCATGTCGTCTCCATCAAGCAGGTGCTCTATCGCACGGCGCGCCAGTCCCGCATCATTGATGCGCTGATCCGCGCCGCGGAAAACGGCAAGACCGTCACGGTGCTGGTGGAGTTGAAGGCCCGCTTTGACGAGGCCCGCAATTTGCTCCGCGCGGAAGAACTCCAGCGTGCGGGAGCCCAGATCGTGTACGGCGTGAAGGGCCTGAAGACCCACGCGAAGATCTGCCTGGTCGTGCGCCGGGAAGACGGCCGCCTGCGCCGCTACGTGCACCTCGGCACGGGGAACTACAACGAGAGCACCGCCCGCCTCTACACGGACATTTCCCTCCTCACCTGCCGTCCCGAGTACGGCGCGGACGCCTCCCTTTTCTTCAATGCGGTGACCGGCCGCTCGAAGCTGCTGCGCTTCCAGCGTCTGGTGCCCGCGCCCACGGCAATGAAGCCGCGCCTTCTGGACCTCATCGCCTCCGAAGCCGAGCGCGCGCGTCAGGGCGCGCCAGCACGGATCCTTGCCAAGGTGAACTCGCTCCAGGATCCCGAGATCATCACCGCGCTCTACGAAGCCTCCAAGGCCGGCGTGGAAATCAACCTGAACGTCCGCGGCATCTGCTGTCTGAAAACGGGCGATGCCAAGCACTCCAAGCACATCCGGGTGGTCTCGATCATCGACCGCTTCCTGGAGCACGCGCGGATCTTCTATTTCCATCAAGGCGGCGATCCGGACATCTTCATCGCCTCCGCCGATTGGATGGGGCGGAATCTCGAACGCCGCGTGGAGCTGATGATTCCGATCGAAGACAGCCGGGCCCGGCGGCGGTTGCTGCGCATCCTGGAGTCTTTCTTCCAGGACAACGTCCAATCCTCCAGGATTCTCCCGGACGGCTCCTCCGAACGCCTCAAACCGGGCAGCGGCGAGAAGAAATTCCGCGCCCAGGAGTATTTCTTCAAGGAGGCCCGGCGTACCGCGAAAGCCCGGGAGCATGAACGCGCGATGACCTTCGAGCCGCACGTGCCGAAGTAGCTCCCTCCTCTTTTCCGCGATGAAGCTTGAAGAGCATCAGGTCGGCAGTTCTTCGGGCACCTGCTCGCGCCGCATCCGGTTGCTCGAGGCTCCGGCCGGATCCCCCCGGGGGATCGCCGTCTTTCTGGACGGGGAATACTATGTGGAGAAGATGGCAGCCCCCGACCTCATCCGCGGCTTGCAGCGCCGCGGGGAAATCCCGCCGAGGACCTGCGTCTTTGTTTCCCATGTGGACGCGGCTTCGCGGCATCGTGATTTCCCCTGCAACGAGTGCTACGCGGAGTTCATCGCCACGGACCTGATACGATGGATCCGCGAGCGGTCCCCGGAGCTGCCCGAAGGCGGACACTTCATCGGGGGAACCAGCCTTGCCGGACTGGCCGCGGCCTTCATCACCCTCTCGTATCCGCAGGTTTTCTCCCGCTGCCTTAGCCAGTCGGGCTCCTTTTGGTGGGAGGACGAGCGGCTGACCGGCCGGGTGGCGGAGATGCCGGGGCAGAAGTCGAAGTTCTGGATCAGCGTGGGTGACAGGGAGACCCAATCCGGCATCTCGCATCAGCCCAGCGGAATGCGTCAGGAAGTCGCGCAGCTCCCCGCCTGCGAGCGATTCGCGGAAGCTCTGAAAACACAGGGGCATGAAGTCGCTTTCCGGCTCCACCCCGGAGTGCA
>CBIHMP010000051.1:0-17377 GCA_966211015.1 uncultured Luteolibacter sp.
GGCCGCGACTTTCCCACGCCGCCGCCCGCCCCCTCCCATGGGCTAGGGTCGTTCGACGAGATACTCCTGAAGAGCACCCGGATTCCCGATCAGGCGCGGCGTCGAATTTCCGCCCGCAGCATCCCACGCCGGGCTCTCGCCCAGCGCCCTGCGGACCATCCGGCGGACCATTTCCATCCCGCCCCGGCTCTCCGGGCGGCGCATCCGGAGCCGATCCTTCGGATCCTCCGCTTGGAAGGTCCATGCAAAAACCGGCCTCAACGCGACTCCGCGCTCGTCCCAAGAGCGGCCTTCCCCGAAGCGCAGGTCCGCCAGCCAGAGCCCCCCGGGCGCTTCACGCGCGATCCACCAGCCCTTCGAGAAATTCAGGACCGTCTTCACCTCGCGCTCGCCGCTATATTTCGCCAGGGCTTCCTCTCCCTTTGGCACCACGATCCAGCGGACCGGCAGATCGGCGGGGTCGAAAACCGAGCGGTAGCCGATCCAGATTTCTCCCGGCCGCTCCACCAGGGCCCGCCAGAAAACGATATTGAAGGGCGAGGGTGCTTCCATCCGGCGTTCCCACGACACCCCCCGCCGCGCCAAATCCGCCTCCACGGCCCGGCTCACGGAGTATTTCGCCCAGAAACTCAGGCCGACGTAGAAGATGCTGACCCCGAGGCACCACCATGCCGCGCGAATCCCCTGCCCCTTCTTCCACTCCTTCGGCTTCACAAAAAGCCCGATCACCACGGCGACCAGCAGGGGGATGGTGAAAAAGAGATCGACGATGAAGAGATTGTCGAAAGAGACGGGATAGCTGGAAAAGGGAGAGAGCACCTTCGTCCCGTAAACCGTGAAGATGTCGATCAGGACGTGGGTGCTCCAAGCGAGGAAAACGAAGATTCCCGCCCGGAGCGGGGTGACCTTCTCCTTTTTCCAGCGCCGGGAGAGCGGTTTGGCCAGCCAGACGGAGGCCGCGATCATCAGCAGGAGCGAATGCGACAGGCCCCGGTGGACGGAGAGATTCCGCGCGGTATCCAGCAGCGGGGTGAAAATGACGTCCAGATCCGGGATGGTGCCGAAAAGCGCCCCCCAGCCGATCGCCCGGCGGCCGAGCTGCCGCCCCAGCACCAGCTCCCCGACCACCGCTCCCAGCGCCGCCTGTGTGATGGAATCCACGGGCGGAAGAAAGGGGGAGCCCGCCGCCGGGTCAAGCCTGGGGGAGGTGTTCATCCGACCGCGGGCTGCCGGAGCCGCTCTTCATGCGGACCACTTTTCCCTTGCCAAGACGGGTCGGACCCCTAGTTTCGCCGCCCCATGCCACGCGTCTCAGGAAAAGCAAAGACTCGAAAGGCTGTTGCCAAGCGCTTCAAGGTGACAGGAACCGGTAAGGTTCTGCGCCGGAAACAAGGCGCCCGGCACTTGCTCCAATGCAAGAGCCGTAAACGCAAACGGAATCTTACCCATTCCGCCCTTGTCTCCGATGCCGACATCAAGAACGTGAAGGAAAACCTTCCGTTCCATTAAGCAAAAGCAACAAACCGCGCCCCCGTCCGCGCCTCGGACGGCCTCCATCGCAGCCTGACCCGCAAGGGTACTACCGGACAAGCGAGACTGCGGGAGGAAAGAATAACCAACGGCCTGTCCGACCCGAAACGATACCATGCCACGCGCCACCAATAGCCCGGCTTCCCGCGCCCGTCGCAAGCGTGTTCTTCACCGTGCCAAGGGCTTCCGCGGATTCCGCTCGAAGCTCTTCCGCTACGCGAAGGACGCCGTCCGGAAGGCGATGACCTACGAATACCGCGACCGCAAGAAGCGGAAGGGCCAGTTCCGCCGCCTGTGGATCCAGCGCATCAGCGCTGCCGTCCGCAACGAGGACCTGACCTACTCCCGCTTCATCGAGGGTCTCAATGCTGCCGGCATCGAAGCCGACCGCAAGATCCTGGCGGACCTCGCCGTGAAGGACGCAGCCGCGTTCTCCGCGATCGTCGCCCAGGCCAAGGCCGCCCTCGAGAAGAAGGCGACCGCCGCTGCCTGAAGATCCGCGAACCGATTCAAAACGCCGCCCGGTCCAGTGCCGGGCGGCGTTTTTTGTTTTTCAGTCTGCCGGGCGGGGCTTGCTCTCGTCAAAGATCTCAAGTCTCTGGCGCACATCTCGGGACCACTCGCCCCACGGTCCCTTCGGCCGCCAGATTCCCGCGGCCACCTCCATCGTCATCCGTTGATCCCGGTTGAGCCACCATTCCGGAAGATGGTCCATTTCGGCGAGGTCAGGAGTGTCCGCGAGACCGCTCGCCACCATACGGTCGAGAAATGTCAGGACGGGATCAACAAGGAGTTCCGCCTTCATCTGCTTCACCTCCGAAGCGGCCTCTTTTCGGGCCGAGTTCGCCCTCCACGAACCGCCGGCCCGCTTCAAGGTGTCGGCGGTGGCTCCGAAGCCGAATTTCGCCAGTTTCGCCCCCAGCCCGGGAAGCAGCGCATGCGCAGCGATCCCGATTCCCATCACAGGATTGGCGACCGCGACCACCCCGCCGACCAAGATGAGTCCGCCGGTCACCCAGTGGCTTTGCCGGTCGATCTCCTCTCCCAATTGTTCCAGACGCGCCGCGAGATCGTCCTCCAGGCCGGACGGACGCTGCCTCTTTGCCGATAGCTTCCCCGCAAGACGATCTTCCAAAAGAGCGACAGCGGCCGGATCGTGGACGTGGAAAATCCTCACCTTTGGCAAGGAATTCACGGCTCCCGTCCCCTCCGGCAAGCGCCGGCGCTCCGCGAGTGTGAATCCTCCCGCCTCGCAGGGATCCGGCACGAGGAAATAGTGGGTCTCATCCCGCTCCGGATTTCCCGGCGCGGTGTCGGCCGAAGTGGCCGCGAAAAACGGAAGCGATCCGACCGAAGACTTCAGGAAAGCCACGCCGGATCGGCCCCACTCCAAAGCGGCATCCGGCGCCTCCCTGAGACGATCGAGGTACTGCGACCACAGCTCGTGCATTGCTCCACTAGACTTGTCCGGGGCGTTCCAAACAAGGCGTCAATTTCCCGCCGGACTAAACCATGAGTGTCTGAACGGCAGTAGTTACCGTGCCCTTCCCCCTGTACCGGAGATTTCTCATGTTCTTGAAGAAAACCCTCGCCATATTGCTCTTCGCGACTTCGCCCCTTCTTGCGAATTCCCCGCCCGCCGCGCCTTTCATCAATGAGCCGGGCGTGGATGGGCAGATTGTCAATCCGGCCGACGTCCACTTGGAAACCCATCCTTTCGACGACGCCGACGCCGGGGCCGACGGGGAGTTCCGCGGTACGGATTTCGAAATCTGGTCCGTCTCGCCCTCCCAACGGGTCTGGCACTCGCTGGGTATGACAGGGGTGGAGAGCTTTCACACTCACCTCGGGGACGGGGTGTTCGAAAATTCCCACGCCGGGCGGGTGGATCTCCTTTTCGACACCGATTATCTTTTCCGGGTCCGGCACCGGGACAACAGTAGCGATCCCGCGACGGAATACAGTCCTTGGAGCCAGCGGCCCTTCCGCACCGGCTCGCCGAGCGCCATTTTCCCGATCCTCCTGCTGGATGTCCTCGATACTCCCGTACCGCTCTGGCGGAGCGCCACCAATCAGCCGGTGATTCTCCCCGCGGGCGCGACACCCCCCTCCCTCCGGCTGACGAGCGAGGACGGGGACTTCGATCTTCTGGAAATCCGCGGCAACGACGGGGTGACGAACACGATCATCAACCCGGCGGCGGGCGATCATGACCATGCGTTCAAGATTCTTCTGAATTCCGGCTCGGGCTCCTTTGCCCTGCCGCCGACCACGCTGGTTTTCTCCGACAATCTCGCGACCCCGCATACCGTCTATCTGCCCTCCTTCAGCCTGGGTGCCGGTCAGACGATGGTGCTCTGGGTATCTTTAAACGGTAGCACCTACCACGGCTCGCTCGCGGACACCTCCCCCTCTTTCTCGAATCTCGCCCGCGGCTCGGCGGTGCCTTGGGCGGCCCGTCAACCCGGCTACGTGGTCGAAGTCGTGGCAAGCGGCTTCCGCATGCCGGTGAATGTCGTCTTCATCCCGAATCCCGGCCCCGACCCGGAAGACCCGCTCTATTACGTGACCGAACTCTACGGCACGATCAAGGTCGTCCGCCGCGACGGCACGGTCTCCACCTATGCGGACAACCTCCTGAACTACACTCCCAGCGGGGCCTTTCCCGGATCGGGAGAGCAGGGTCTGGGGGGCTTGGCCGTGCACCCGGCGACCGGCGACGTTTACGTGACGATGCTGCGGAGCAACGCCGGCACCGGTAACAATCCTCGCCTGGTGAAATTCACCAGCACCGACGGCGGCCTGACCGCAGCCACCCAGACCGTGCTGCTGGACATGGCGCCCGAGGCCCAGGGGCAGTCGCATTTCTGCTCGAACCTCACGATCGGTCCCGACGACAAGCTTTACCTCCACAACGGTGACGGCTTCGACGCGGGCACCGCGCTCAATCTCGATCAGTACCGCGGCAAGATCCTGCGGGTCAACCTGGACGGCAGCGCCCCCTCCGACAACCCGTTTTACAACGCCGGCAACGGCATCAATGCCCGCGACTACGTGTGGGCGTACGGCTTCCGGAATCCCTTCGGCGGTGCGTGGCGGGCGGCGGACGGCCAGCACTACGAGGTGGAAAACGGCCCCAGCCGTGACCGCTTCGCAAAGGTGACCGGCGGAACCAGCTACGGCTGGGCTGGCGCGAATGCAGACATGTCCATCAATGCGCTCTATAACTGGGAGCCCTCGACGGGACCGGTGAACCTCTGCTTCATCCAGCCGGAAACTTTCTCCGGCTCGGCGTTTCCCGCCGGGAAAATGGGACGCGCCTACGTCACCCTCAGCGGACCGACCTATGCTTCCGGCCCTCAGGGGCTCGGGAAACGGATCGAGGAATTCCAGCTCGACGGGACCGGCACACTGGTCGGCACACCGCAAACGCTGGTCGAATACAATGGCAGCGGCCGGGCCACCGCCTGCGGGATCGCAGCCGGCCCGGATGGCCTCTATTTCACCGATCTCTACCGGGACACCGACAGCAGCGGGCCAACCGATGGCGGGGCGAACGTCCTGCGCGTCCGATTCACCGGCTTCGCCCGCTTCCAGGCGGATGTCACTTCCGGCGAATTGCCTTTGGAGGTGAGCTTCGCCGATACGTCTGAGGTCCCGGGCGCGACCGCCTGGTCATGGGACTTCGGCGATGGCAATGTGTCCTCCTCCCAAAATCCGGTCCACACCTACACGAGCGCCGGGCTCTACAGCGTCTCGCTCTCGGTCACCGGTGCCAATGGCGTGGTGCTGACCCGCCGCAGCAGCTACATCGCGGCGGGCGTGGAACCCCCGGCGGTGAACCACCGCTACTACCGCTTCACTCCGACGAAGCTGCGCAACGGTGCCGTGGTGAACAGCGTGCAGCTCGCGGAGTTCGAGTTCTTGCGGGAGGGCCTTTCAGTCATTCCGGACGCCGTCCCTTTTGTTAGCAACCCTGGCGGCAATAATCCGGCCAACGAGCCTCCCGCGAACCTGGTAGATCGCAGCGTGGACACCAAGTGGCTCGACTACAACAAGGGTGCCGTGGTCTTCGATTTCGGCGACGCAATGCAGATCGACGCCTACGGCTTCACCACCGCCAACGATGTTGCCGATCGCGATCCGGTGAGCTGGACTCTGGAGGGCAGCGACGACGGGCTGGTCTGGCACTTGCTCGATTCCCAGACCGATCACGCGACGCCGACCGCTCGCAAAACGGCCGCGGGGCCCTTTTCGGCGGTGAACGAACAAGCGCCCAGGATTCTCGCCTTCACCGCGGACAATCCGCTTCTCGAGCCGGGCCAATCGACAACGCTTCGCTGGCAGACGGACGGAGCGCAGAACGCGGTGCTCACGCCCGCTCCCGGCGTGGTCTCCGCAACGGGAACCTTGGAGATTTCCCCTTCCGCCACCCAAATCTACACGCTCACGGCGGGCAACGGCGTAGGAAGCACCAGCGCCACGCGCCGGGTGGAGGTCCGGGAGCGGACGCCAGCCACCTACCGCTACTTCCGTTTCACGCCGACCGGCTTGCGGGACGATGCAACCTCGAACAGCGTGCAGCTTGCGGAGTTCGATCTCTTCCGGAACGGTGCTCCGGTGGAGGGTGCCGCGGCGACCAATCCCGGACGGGACGGCGTGGCCGGAGAGGAAGCTCCGATGGCCCTGGATAACGATACGGCGACCAAGTGGAATGATCACAACAAAGGAGCACTCGTGCTCACCTACCCCGCGCCCGTGACGGTGGACGGCTACGGCCTCACCACCGCCAACGATCACATCGAGCGCGATCCGGTGAGCTGGATGCTCGAAGGTAGCGCCAATGGCACGGCGTGGACCCTTTTGGATATCGTGGCCGACTACCCTGTCACCCTCGACCGTCTCACCGCGACTCCGGATATCGCCCTGCCGGTGCTGCCCGAGCGGGTGCTTTTCGTGGTCGCCGAATCGACGAATCCGAACGCCTCCGAGCTCGCTGTTGCCGATCGGTTGGCGGGGCTGGGGTTTGCGGTCGATTTCATCACGGACTCCGCGAGCACGACCGCCAGCGCCGACGGCAAGGCGCTGATCATCGTCTCCTCCACGGTGACATCGGGGCAGGTGGCGGCGAAATTCCGCAACGTCGCCATCCCCCTGATCTGCTGGGAACATGCGATCTTCGACGACCTGGGCATGACGGCCAACCTTGCGACGGATCACAATGCGATCACCGGGCAGACCTCCATCCAGATCACCGCGCCGGAGCACCCGCTCGCGGCGGGGCACAGCGGGACTCTGGCGGTGTACGCTCCGGGGGGAAACATGTGCTGGGGGCTTCCTTCCGCGGGTGCCGTGAAGGTGGCCACGGTGCCGGGCGACGCCGCGAAGGCGACGATCTTCGCCTACGAGCAGGGCGATGTAATGATCGGGCTCGCAGCCCCGGCGCGCCGGCTCGGCTTTTTCTTCGAGGACATCGGCGGCGAACTCGCCGCGGACCACGCCTGGCATCTGCTGGAGAAAGCCGTGACCTGGGCGGTGAACTCGCCGCCCGCGGTGACATTTACCTCCCCCGCTCCCGGAGCACGCGTCCAACGCGGCGCGACCCTGAGTCTCGAAGTGCAAGCAACCGGCGAGGCCTTGGTCGGAGTGGAATTCCGGAACGGTTCGTCGCTGTTGGGGACCGTCACCACACCTCCCTACACGTTTGAATGGGCGGACGCTCCTGCGGGGAGCCATTCGCTCACGGCGACAGTGATCGATGCCGTGGGTGAGACCGCCACGAGCCCCTCCATCCCCGTCACCGTGCTGACAGCCTTCGACGCCTACCGGGAGGAACATTTCACCCCGGCCCAGCTTGAGGACGAACTTCTGAGCGGACCCTCCGCCGATTTCGACCACGATGGCTTCAACACGCTGCTGGAGCACTTCTTCGGCATGAACCCGGTATCCCCGGACCGGCCGATGCTCTACGAGGCGAAGCGGGCGGACACTTTCGGCGAGGTCTCGTTCCGCCACATCGTGGCCACGGCGGACCTGGAAGTCGTGGTTGAAGGCTCAACCGGACTGGGAGCCTGGGAGTCGGGCGGGGATCGCCTTGTGTTTGTCGGGTCGATCGATCACGGCGACGGCACGCAAACTTCCACCTACCGCTCTCTGCTCCCGGATGAAGCGAAGGAGTTCTTCCGGATCTCGGTGAGCCTGGAGGAGCCCTGAGGCCGGAACCTAATCGGGAAACACGATCGCGCGGTGGCCGTCGATGATCGTGCGGTCGTGGACATGATAGCGGATGCCTTTCGCTAGGGCGATCCGCTCGCAATTCCGCCCGAGCCTCACGAGGTCCTGGGGCGCGTGGAAGTGCTGCACGCGCTCGACTTCCTGCTCGATGATCGGCCCGGCATCCAGATCGGCCGTGACGTAGTGGCAGGTGGCACCGATCAGCTTCACCCCGCGCGCGTAGGCCTGCTTGTAAGGATTCGCCCCGATGAAAGCGGGCAGGAAGCTGTGGTGGATATTGATGAGGCGACCGGCGAAATCCCGGCAAAAATCATCCGGGATGATCTGCATGAAGCGGGCGAGCACCGCCAACTCCACGTTCTCTTCCGCCAGGATCCGGCGGATGCGGGCGAAGCCCCCGGCCTTCACATCGCCATCCATTTCGACGAGATGAAAGGGAATCCCCGCCCGTTCCGCGATCGACCGGCAGGTGTCGCGGTTTCCGATGATCGAGGTGATTTCCACCGGCATCTCGCCGATCTCGGCCCGCCACAGGATCTCATTCAGGCAGTGGTCCGTCTTCGTCACCAGTACCGCAGTGCGCATCTTGTAGGGCAGGCGGCGGAAGTGCCACTGTGCTCTCATGGAGCGCCCGAGGGTTCCGAAGCCTTCGATGAAGTCCTCCGGGTCCACATCCAGTTCCCCGGTTTCAATCTCCAGTCGCGCGAAAAAGCGCAGCGCGAGCTTGTCCGTGAATTGGGCGAATTCGATCAGGTTCCCCCGGTGACCGGCCACGTAGCTGGCGATCTTCGCGACGATCCCCGCTTGGTCGGGGCAGCTCAGCTTGAGGATCAATCCGGGACGGGCCATGCGGCCCGGATTCAGACCGCCCTATGCCCAAATGGCAAGACAGCGCCGCGGCACTCGCTGCTCACTTCGTTTCTTCCTCCGGCCACGGAATGACATCTCCGAAGCGGTGCCTCAGGCTCTGTTCCGACGTGATCACGCCTCCAACGACTTCCTGGCCGGTAGGCCCGTCGTAACAATTCCAGTGGCCCACCCACTGCAACTGCCCGTTAACCGGTTGTTGGCGCCACTTCACGTAAATGTCCTGACGGCCGAAATAGCCGTAATGCATTACGGGATTGAGCGCCCTCGCGAGTTCGACCGCCTTTTCCTTTCCGCAAGCCTCGACGAAATCCCGCTCTAGGCGGCCGAACACCGCTTGACCCCGCTGCAGATCGTGGGGAATCACATACCAGATCTCACCCTCCGTTCCCTTGGGCTGCCTCGGGTCGCGTTTCACGTTTTCGGCAAAAATCTTCAGCATCGCTTCCCGGGATTCGCGCAAGGCGGCGAGGATGTGGCTTTCTTGCTCGGGAGAGAGCGAGGCCGGCCCCAGCTTTTCTTCGGATATCTCCCCGTCGTTTCCCAAGAGATAATACGTCGGGACCGGCTCGTCCCCGGACTTGTGCATTCCGCTCTCCCAAAGAAGACGGCTCCATTCATCGCCTCCGGGACGATTGGGGGCAGCCCTGCCAGCCCCGGTCGGCTCGCGCCGGTCGGATTTGGCCGCCACTGGCTTTGCGACGGTTTCGCGAGGCCGGCGGGACTCCAATCTTGCCAGCAGGAAGCCGCAAATTCCCGCCAGCGGATAGCAAATCAGAATCGTTTTCCAGTTCATGGTTCCCCCGGTTTTACGTCGCTGAATGCGGAACCGAACATGACCCGGAAAGAATCATCCTCACTGGTTCCTCCTTGGAGCATCCGCTTGCCGGTGGCCGGATCGGTCGCCTTATACTCGGCCACTCTACTCATCCCTCCGTAGCCCTCCTGCACGTAGAAGCGGATCTCGAGATCAAACTTCCCCCAACCGGCAAAATCCTCTCTATCCGCCACCTGGGGCACATAAATCCTCGCGGCGGCTTTCCCGAATTTTGAGCGGACCTGTGCCTCGAAGTCCTCGCGTATGGTTCGCGCCGCTTCCGGATCGGCAGGAACCGTGAATGCCACTACCCCCTCTTGGCCGGGTTCCTGGGGCAGAAGCTTGCGCCGGGCATCCAGCTCCGCGGAAAGGTGTTCGCGGATCCCGTCCAGCAGCGCCTCCATTTCCTCCAGGCGGGAAGCGGGAATCCCCGCGAGTTCCAAGAGATACGGATTGAGCCGTCCATCGCCTCTGTAGGGCTGAAACATCGGTCCGCCCAGAATTTCTCCTGCTCCGGCTTTCTCCCGGGCCGTGCGCAAGCTGTCCCGATCCGGCTCCGGCCCCGCCGCGACTTCCGGCCCATATGGAGATGTCCCGTTGGCGGGCACGGGCCCGGCCTCCAAGCTTGTCGATAAGGTCCATCGGTAAACGATGAGGCCAAACAAGAGTGCCCCTCCCGCCAAGAGAAGATCGGTTGGCCGCTTTCCGCCCATGAATCACCCTTTCTGCCGGGTCGCGGCGGGTCAACGGGATTCGGAATCATAGCTCCGGGGCCGTCCTTGGACAAAGTACCCGATGCGGAAGGGATTTCGCCCTTTCCCGGGACAAGCCTTTGACTCGCCCGCGTCCAAAGGCTAATCCCTGCGCCCCGCTTTCCCATGAAGGACCAGATCGAAGCCATTCAGTCCGAGGCATTGGCCCGGATCGGAGCCGCCACGGATGCCCGCGCGCTGGAGGATGCCCGCGTGGCGGTCCTCGGCAAGAAAGGCACCCTCACCGAGGTCTCCGCGGGCATGCGGGATGTGCCGAAGGAGGAAAAAGCGGCGGTTGGAGCGCTCTTGAACACCGCCCGGGGAGCCATCACCGCGGCCTTGGAGGAAAAGCAGCAGGTGCTGCAGGATGCTGCCGACCGCAAGGCTCTGGACGGCATCGACGTCACCCTGCCTGCCCGGGCACTGCACCACGGCTCGCTTCATCCCCTGACGATCCTGCGGCATCAGGCGATCTCGATCCTGCGCCGGATGGGCTTCGCGCTCGCCGAGGGCCCGGAAATCGAGGACGAATTCCACTGTTTCGATGCGCTGAACACCCCGGCCGATCACCCTGCCCGTAACGAAAAGGACACCTTCTATTTCGACTCCGGGAAGCTGCTGAGGACGCACACGTCCTCCGTGCAGGTGCGGACGATGGAAGCGCAGGTGCCGCCGGTGCGGATCATCGCGCCCGGCTCGGCCTACCGCCGGGACGAGATCGACGCGACCCACCTCTCGGTCTTCAACCAGCTCGAGGGCCTCTACGTGGACAAGGACGTTTCCTTGGGCGATCTGAAGGGCACGCTGGAGTATTTCTTTCACGAACTCTTCGGCGCGGAGACGGAGGTCCGGTTCCGTCCGCATTTCTTCCCCTTCACGGAGCCGAGCTTCGAAATCGACGTGAAGCTCCACGCAAAGGGCCAGGCACCCCGTTGGATCGAGGTCGCCGGCTGCGGCATGGTGGATCCGGCGGTATTCGAGCAGATCGGTGCCTCGCGCAAGGACGGTGCCTATGACCCGGAAAAGGTCACGGGTTTCGCGTTCGGCATGGGTTTGGACCGCCTCGCGATGATCCGCTGGGGGATCAAGGATATCCGCCTCCTGATCGAGAACGACGCGCGTTTCCTGAAGCAGTTCGCCTGAGGAAGAACCGGGAAAAGGAAGACACGAAGATTTTTTGGCTATGAACGTTTCGCTGAACTGGCTCGCGACCCACGTGGATCTCAAGGGCAAGACACCCGAGGAATTGGACCGTCTGCTGACCTTTGCCGGGGTGGAGGTCGAGGGGATCGAGGTGAAAGGCGTGGCCTCCCACAAAGTCGTGGTCGCGCAGATCATGGAGGCCGTGCAGCACCCGAATGCGGACAAACTGAAGGTCACGCAGGTGGATGCAGGCGAAGGATCGCTGCGGCAGATCGTCTGCGGTGCCCAGAACTACAAAGTCGGCGACAAAGTCCCCTGCGCCTTGCCAGGTGCCGCGCTGCCCGGGGGATTCACCATCGGCGAAGCGAAGATGCGCGGCGTGGAATCGAAAGGCATGCTTTGCGCCGCGGGCGAAATCGGTCTCACGGATGCGGAGGACGGACTGATGATCCTTCCTCCGGATTCCCCCGTCGGCAAGCCGGTGAAGGAGCTCTTCGAGAGCGATGTCCTGCTGGAGGTGGAAGTCACGCCGAACCGCCCGGACCTGCTGAGTCACTACGGGATGGCGCGCGAGATGGCGACCTTGCTGGAGGTGCCGCTTTCCCCTCTGGCAATTCCGCCACGCGGTACAGTCTCCCGGGATGGCGTGAAGATCGAGGCGCCGGACGCCTGCCCATTCTACACCGCGGTCCGCATTTCCGCCGTAAAGGTCGCGGAGAGCCCGGGATGGCTGAAAGAGCGGCTGGAATCCATCGGACTGCGGCCGATCAACAACATCGTCGATATCACGAATTTCGTCCTGCACGAGATCGGGCAACCGCTGCACGCCTTCGACGCCGCGAGAGTCTCGGGCTCGCTAGTGATCCGAACCGCGAAGGAAGGCGAAAGCTTCTCCGCATTGGACGGCGGGACCCATGTGCTACAGCCGGAGGATTGTGTGATCTCGGACGAAGCGGGGAGCGCCCTGGCTCTCGGCGGAGTAATGGGCGGAGCGGAGAGCGGAGTGACGGAAGGCACCACCGACATCTTGCTTGAGTCGGCCTACTTCGCTCCCTCCCGGATCCGCCGGACCTCGCGCCGCACGGCTCTTTCCTCGGATTCCTCCTACCGTTTCGAGCGCGGCGTGAATCCCGCAGGCGTTCTGGCCGGTTCCGCCTTGGCGGTGAAAATGATTCTCGAACTCGCCGGCGGGACCGCGGAAACGGTCACGATGGTAGCCGGCGAGGCACCCGTCCTGACGAAGCCGGTCGTGCTGGATCTGGCGAAGCTGGATCAATTGACGGGAGCAAGTATCCCGCATGAGGAGGCCGCTACGATCCTGAACCGTCTTGGGCTATCCAAGCTGGAAGACGGCACTTGGAGCGTCCCCGCTTTCCGCGCGGACCTCCAACGCCACATCGATCTGGTGGAAGAGATTGTCCGCGTGAAGGGCCTCGAAGCGGTGCCGTCACGCTTCAGCGGCACCTTCGCTCCCTCCAGCAGCGTGGACGCGGCCTACGATGCCGACATGCGCCTGCGCGAGCGCCTGGCCGGGCTTGGCTTCCACGAGTGCCAGACGATCAAGCTGATTTCCGACGGCCAGCTCGCCGACGCCCTCCCGCTGAAACCCCTCCTGCCCGGGGATACGATCCGGGTGAGCCTGCCGCTGAGCGAGGACCATGCCGTGATGCGCCCGAGCCTGATCCCGGGTCTGGTTGCCTCCGCAGCCCGCAATATCCGCCAAGGAGCCAAAGCGCTCCGCTTCTTCGAGATCGGCCGGGTCTTCCGCAATGCGGGCGGCGGCAAGGCCAAGGATCTCGAAGCCGATGTTCTGGGGATTGTTCTTTCCGGGCCGGCACTACCTCCGGGCTGGGCCCGGCCGGAGAAGGCGGCGGACCTCTACGATCTGAAGGCCGTGATCGCGGCGATGATTCCCACCGTTCCGCTACAGTTGGTCCCGCGCGCGCGCGAGGGCTTCGCCCTAGGATGCGATATTCAGGCCGGAGGGCAAAATCTGGGCACCTTCGCCATGCTGCTGCCCTCCCGCCAGCGAGAGTTGGACACCGCCGGGCCGATATTCGCAGCGGAACTCGACCTGCCGAAACTGCGCAAGCTCGCTGTGGTGAGCAGCTCCTTGGAGGACCTCCCCCTTTTCCCCGGGTCATCGCGGGATCTTGCGATGGAAGCGCCTGCATCGCTGGCGAATGCCGAAATCGAACGCGTGTTCGCCTCGAAGGTAAAGGAACCGCTCTTGGCCGGCTTCGAGTGTTTCGATATCTTCCGCGATCCCACGGGCGAAAAGCTTTCCGCGGACCGCAAGTCGATCGCTTACCGCCTGCATTACCGAGCCGCCGACCGCACCCTCAAAACGGAGGAAATCGACGCCGCCCATAAGAACGTGGTGTCCGTCCTTACCGCCGCGCTACCCGTGAGCCAACGGTGATCCGGCGGGTTTTTGTTGATTTGATTCAAATGGATGGTATTTCTGATCCATATGAATCAGGAAGGCTATGTCTCCCATCTCCGGGAAGAGTTCCTCCCCAAAAGATACAGTAGCATCCTGAGGGACGAGCCGCAGGTAAAGGACAGCCCGGCCGATGTGGTGGCCTTGATCCGCAAAGGCCTGCCCATGGCGGAATTTCACGCGCTTGCGGATTGGCTGGATACCACGGAGGAAGATCTGGCTCCCCTGCTGGGAATCTCCCGCGCAACGCTCCACCGGCGGAAAAAGACCGGGCACCTGGAAATGCCGGAGAGCGAGAGACTCGTCCGCTTCGCCCGCTTGCTCAGACGGGCCACGGAAGTCTTTGAAAAGGAAACTGCCGCAAGGGATTGGCTAAAGTCGCCCGCGGTGGCTTTTTCCGGCGAGAGCCCCCTCTCCTTTGCGGATACGGAGGTAGGTGCACGCGAAGTGGAGTACCTCCTCGGCCGTCTGGAGCACGGAGTGTTTTCCTGACGAACCATGCGTTGCTATCGGATCGTGAAGCCGGAATATGCAGCCACGGCTCTCTCGGGAGAGGGCGCGCGTCTCTACGGGGGGAGGTGGAACCCGCCCGGCCACCGATGCGTTTACGCGGCCGGCAGCCGTGCCCTGGCGGTATTGGAACTTCTGGTTCACCTCAGTCCTCAAACCCGCGGCATGCCCCTCCGGCTGCTGGAGGTGGAAGTGCCGGACAGTCTTGTAGCTCCGGCTGCGATTCCACCCCGGGGATGGAACAGTCATCCGGCGGGAAACGAGGCCCAACGGCACGGGCTGCAATGGCTCAAACGTGCCCTGCATGTCGCCCTGCGGGTACCGTCGGTCGTGATCCCACAGGAGGAGAACGTCTTGCTCAACCCGCTAGCTCCCGGATTCGACCAAATCCGCGTGATCGGGGAATCAAAATTCCAGCTCGATCTCCGCTTGGCTATCTGAGCGGTCAGCTCAGATCCCCGGCGGTCACGGAGGTCTGGTCGCGCGATCCGAGCGCGCGGGCCTGCAGGATCACCCGTTCCGCGGAGTCATCAAAGCGGTAGCTATGGCAGTTCGGGCAGAGCACGGCACCTGCACCGACGATCGAGTCGCACCCTTCGCAAACCTTATATCCCGAGGGGTTTGCGGCGATCTTCGCGGCCTTTGCGTGGCGCGATTCAGGTTCTTGGGATGACTGGGCCATGGGTTTCCAATAAAGAAGCGGCACCGGAAACCGGAGCCGCTTCGGAAATAAAAAACCGTCCGGGAAGCGGCTCAGGCAATCGAGGCGATTGCCTTGGCTGCCTTGCTCTTGAGATTGGCGGCCTTGTTCTTGTGGATCAGGCCCTTCTTGGCGGCCTTGTCCACCGCGGAGGAGAACTCCGAGAGCGACTGGCCGGCGACCGGCTTGTCGGCCGCGGCGACGGCAGCAAGGGTCTTCTTGCGGAGCGTCTTGATGACGGTCTTGCGGGCGCGGTTGCGCTCGGTGCGGGTCTTGGTCTGACGGACGCGCTTCAGGGCGGACTTGTGATTGGCCATGGTGAAAAAGTTCGGACGGTTGGCGCTACCGGGGTCGCGCGGGGGCGGCAATGTAGGGACACCGCCGCCCCTGTCAAGCTTGTGTGTAGGAACGAAATTACATTTTCGCGACCCCCGTCAGCACTTCCGGAGAATGCTGGCGGGCGTACTCCTGCCCTTCCCACGTCTCCAGCAGGGAGCCGCGCATCACGCGGACCTCCGCCCCCTCTCCGATGCGATCGTAGAGATCGACCACATCGCGCATGGCCATACGGATGCACCCGTAGGACGCGGGGGAGCCGAGCCTCCATTCCTCGGGGGTGCCGTGGATATAAACGCAGCGACCGAAGGTGTTGCGGTTCTGATCTTCGGTGCCGTGAAGCCACATGATCCTGCCGACGATGGGGTCGCGGCCGGGAGCGTTGGGACGAATCACCTCGCCGGTCGGGCGGCGGCTTTTGAAAACCATACCGGCCGGCTGTCCATCCCCGATTTTCCGGGCGACTTCCATGCGTCCGAGCGGCGTGTAATTGCTGCCGGGTTTCGAACCGATCCCGAATTTCGAGGTGGAGACGACGTAGGCTTTGACGGGCTTGCCGTCGCGGACCAGCAGCATGCGCTGGTCCCGGACACTCACCACCATTTGGTTACGAGTGTCTTTGGCCGTGCCGCAACTGTTCAAGGACAAGGTTGCGGGGAGTAGCAATGCGGATGCGAAGGCGTAATGCAGGATTCGCCGGATCATGGGGTGCTTCTAGATTCCGTGGTGTTGTCAGCAGTGGAGTCCGAAGGAACGCGACCGGAGGGCAGCAAGCGGGCCATCGACGAAAGCGATGTATAGAAGAAACCGACCGGAAAGGGAAGGAGAAGAATTGCCGAAGACCAGCGGTCTTGCATGGCAGCCTCCACCACCACGAAGAGGAAAAAGAATCCGAAGAGCAGTTCCACCACGGGCGTGAGCGTCTTCATCGCCTTGTAGCTGCTGCGCTTCCAGTCTCCCTTCGGCTTCTGGTCGATCCCGTATTTCGGCGTGCGGACGAAGCCCGTCTGATGGTTGAAAATCGCCTCGATAACGGCCTTGGCGTTGTTCACGGACATCCCGATCCCAAGCGCAAGGAGAAGCGGCAGATAGGGCAGCTCCTTCCACCAGGAAGTCGGGCGGAGAGCCTTTTGCGCCGTGACGTAGAAAACGATCACCGAGACCGAGGCGAAGAAGAAGATCGGGATATTGACGATGTACTTCGTCATCGGCCCGAAATCCGGAGCGGAATGTTGGTTCGGGTAGATCAGGAAGCAGAGGCAGATCAGCATCAGGTAGGCGAAATTGGAAGTCAGGTGGGCCGTGGCCTCCATCTTGATGTAAAGCGGCACCTTTGCCTTCCAGATCGCGGGCAGCACCTTCTTGCAGACTTGGATGGACCCCTTCGTCCAGCGGTGCTGCTGGCTCTTGAAGCCGTCCATGTCCACCGGCAGCTCCGCCGGCGTCTCGACATCGTTGAGGAAGATGAAACGCCAGCCCTTGAGTTGCGCGCGGTAGCTGAGGTCCATGTCCTCCGTGAGCGTGTCGTGTTCCCAGCCGCCCGCATCGGCGATGCAGGACTTGCGCCAGATCCCGGCGGTGCCGTTGAAGGTGAAGAAACGGCCGCTGCGGTTGCGGGCGGTCTGCTCGAGCTCCAGATGACCGTCCAGGAACATCGCCTGGATGCGGGTCAGCACGTTGAAAGTGCGGTTCAAGTGACCCCAGCGGGTCTGGATCATACCGATGCGATCATCCGAGAAATAATGGATCGTCTTTTGAAGGACGTCCGGATTCGGAACGAAGTCGGCATCCAGGATGAAAAGCAATTCGCCCTTGGCAAAGCGGGTTCCGTTTTCCAGAGCGCCCGCCTTGTAACCGGTGCGGTCGGTGCGGTGGATCATCTCGGCGTCGAAGCCGCGGGCCTGCAGCCGCTCCACGCCCGCCTGACAGATCGCGGTGGTCTCGTCGGTCGAATCATCGAGCACCTGGATCTGCAGCTTGTCCTTGTCGATCGAAGCGCGCATGCCGGCCTCCGCGCAGCCGACGGACTGGAGGAACTGCGTACC
>CBIHMP010000052.1:0-17015 GCA_966211015.1 uncultured Luteolibacter sp.
CAGCGATCATTGCCGAGTACGCCCGCCGGGAGAAAATCGCAATCGATCCGGATCTTATCAATGCGATCGAGATCGCCGAGCGGGGCGGTTACAAAAAGCAGAACCTTGTCGGCTTTTTCAAGGACCGCATTTCCATCAAAGGCTTCTCGGTGACTCCCCGGAGCGACCCGCTCGAAGGGTCTCATCTCAAACCGCTCCTGGAGCGGATCAGCCAGCGCAAGGGCGAAGACGTCTGGCTCTTCATCGACGAGGTGGACCAGAACTTCTCCCTCGACATCGACAGCGTTCACAAGGTCGCGGGCATGCTGATCGCCGCCCGGGAAATGACCCGCGGCATCGACGAACTCAGGATTAGGGCGACAATCAAACCGAACGTTCTCGCCTTCCTGCAGGAGAAGGTCGACACCATGTCGAATTTCCGCCAAAGCGTCGTGAATCTGGGTTGGAATGCCCATCTCACCCGGCGGATGCTGGCGCACCGGATCTATCAGCACGCGCGTGACTACTCCTCCGGCTCCATTCCGACGGATCTCTTCTATGGCGAGAATTCCTTGGCGCAGCAGCACTGGCTCATCGAACAGATGTTCCGTCGCCAGGGATTCGATCTCGGCAAAAGGTCCCGCTCCCCCAGCATCATTCTCACCACCTTGGGGTCGAAGCGCGCCCGGTGGATCCTGGATCTCTGCCGCAAGTCATCGAAGCAATTCGACCGCCCAACTCGTGAACTCATCACGATGCACCACGTGACCACGGCGCTTAAGGGATTCGGGAAGGAACGGATGCAAGACCTCTGCTCCGAATACCACTCCGCTTGCTCGAACCTCAGGGGAGTTCTCCACGCTTTCGAGCATGCACCCTCGTCTTTCGGAAACATCCGGAAGCTCGAGCAGTACGTGGCGGATAGAATTCCGAATTACAAGGATATCAGGGTCTTGGGCTCCGAGGAGGGATCCCCGCGGGAGATTATCCGTTTGCTACACTACATAGGATTTCTTGATGCGAAGAAGCCCATAGGAAAGCAGCGATATGTTATCCGGTGCTACGACGACTCTCCCGATCTGACCCGCCTCGAGTCGGAGGGCGGGGAACATAACCACTTTTGGGAGATTCATCCTTCCTTCCGCGACGCCCTATTCTGTGGCAAGGTCGACCTAAACCAACTCATCGCCGAGAAGCAGAAACGACAGCAATGGCGGAAGGATCCGAACGGGGCTTCCGCGCCGCAGGGCGGCGGGAACTCATCCCGTCAGAAGAAGAAGAACAAATTCAAACGGAGGAACTGAAACCTTCCGCGGGAGCTTCCCTTCTTCGCGGGCAGCATCTCTCCCGTGAATCGAACATTCCCCGGCCTCCAAGGTGCCGGGAAGCCCTTACCGCTTGAAATGGGAATGAAACGGGGCTTCCTTCTCCTCCAATAGGCAAGCCGCGGTTCCTGCGGCGTTAAACCCGTAGTCTTTCCATGCCCTCGAACCGCAATCTCATCCTCGCCGGGGCCGTCCTTCTGACCGGTACCGGAGCCTTTTTCGCCGGCCGCATGACCGCGCCCGAGACCTCCGGCCCGGGCCGGACGACGGACACCACGCCCGCGGGCAAGGCCTCTCTCCGCTCCGGCAGCTCCGAAGGAGAACGCGCCGGCACCCGACGCGATGCCGATCCGCGGGGCGAAAGGCAGGGCGGTGTCTCGCGCGAGGAGGAAGCGCTCGCGAAGATGGAAGAAATGATGCGCCTCACCGACCCGATGGAGCGCAACAAGGCTTGGATGGATTTCATCAATTCCATCGACCCCGCGGAATTCGAATCCGTGGTCGCCTCCTTCCGCGGGCTCGGCATGACGAATTCCCGGATGACCGAGTATTCCATGCTGCTCAGCGCGTGGGCGAAAAAGGACCCGATGCAGGCTCTGGCCTACGCCGAGGCGAATACCGGCAACCGCTTCGCTCGGAATACCATCCTCACCACTTGGGCGACCTATGACCCGGAGGGCGCGATCCGGTGGGCGGAGGATCACAAACCCGGGGACGAGGAAGGCAATCCCTGGATGATCGGCGTGATCCAAGGCATCGCCGCGAACGACCCCGTGCGGGCGACGCAACTGCTGGCCGGCATGGAATTCTCCGAGGAGCGGGGCGAAGCGATGGCCGCGCTGCTGCCGAACATCCTGGCGCAGGGCACGGATGCCGCGCGGGCCTGGGCGGAAGCCATTACCGACGAACAGCTCAAGCAGGGGGCGATCAGCCAAGTCGCCGAGGCGCTGGCCGCGAGGGACCCGGCGGGAACCGCCGAATGGCTGGCGAAGAATCCGGGCGAAGCCGCGGAGCGCCGGATGGACGACGTGATTTCGGCCTGGATGGAGCAGGACAAGGATGCCGCGGTGGCCTATTACAAGAATCTGCCCGCCGGCGATGTCCGCACCAACGCCCTGCGCGGCGTGGCCACCAGCATGGCGATGGAGGACCCGCGCGCCGCCGCCGATTTCATCGACGCGAACGCCGCCTACGCGAACGACCGGGTGTACCAGCAGTTTGCCTGGACTTCCTTCGGCGAGGCTCCCGACCTGGCGGTGAGCTACATCGGCAAGATCAGCGACCCGCGCGAGCAGGAGCGGATGTACGACCGCATGTTCCGCGGCTGGCTGCGCCGCGATCCGGGGGCCGCGACGAACTTCGCCAACACGAATTCCCTGCCCGAAGGCGTCCAGCAACGGGTGCAGCGCCTGATCCAGCAGATGCAGGAGCGGCAGCAGTAGCGGCGCGGCGTTTCAATCCGCGAGGAGAAGCTCGCTTTTCCCGTTTCCTCATCGGCTCCGCGGCTCCATTCTCGCGCCGTGAACGGTCATCTCCTGCTGCTCGGCGTCCAAGGCCCGGAACTCACTGCGGAGGAGGCCGCGCTTTTCCGCAAGCTGCAGCCCGCAGGCTACATCCTCTTCGGCCGGAATATCACCGGTGCCGCGCAGACCCGGAAGCTGACGGACGATCTGCGGGATCTCTCGGTGGACGAGCCGATCCTGGCGATCGACCAGGAGGGCGGCCGGGTCACGCGCACGAAGGACATCGCCCCCGCCCTGCCCTCGGCGAATGCCCTCGCCGCGAAGGGCGATACCCTCCTGAGCGCGAGGGCGGGCATGTTGACCGGCGACCAGCTCCGGCTGCTCGGCTTCAATCTCGACTTCGCCCCGGTGCTCGATCTGGACCACCACCCCGGCACCCAGAACGCGCTGCGCGGGCGCTGCTGGGGCCGCGATCCGCAGCGCGTGATCGATCATGCGGGGAGCTGGAACCGCTGGCTACGCAAACGCTCGGTCCGCTCCTGCGCGAAGCACTTCCCCGCCTGCGGCCGCGCGCTCTCCGATCCCCATTTCGATCTGCCGGTTTCCGACGCCACCCTCGGCGATCTGCTGAAGGAGGACATCATCCCCTACACGGCGCTGATGCCGGAGCTGGACGCGGTGATGCTGGCGCACGTGCTCTTTCCCGCCATCGACCCCGACCGCCCCGCCTCGCTCTCGAAGCGGATGGTCACCGGCTTCCTCCGCGACCAGCTCGGCTTCGACAGGCACCTTGTCCTCACCGACGACCTCGACATGGGCGCCATCGCCGACCGCTACCTGGACAACAGCGACGTGGTGGCCGCCATCGAAGCGGGCAACGACCTGGCGATGATCTGCCACCGCACCGAACGCGCGGAAGCCGCGGCGAAGGAACTGGGCAAGCTTTCCTCCTACGCGACCGAGGGCGCGGAGAAGCGCCTCGCGCGCTTCCGCAAGAAGCTCCACGGGCCGCTCAAATGGTCGGAGACGAAGTGGGAAGCCGTCTGCAAGGAGATTGCGGAACTCGCCGCCCAGGTGCCGGAGGAAGGCGCCGTGCTGCCGAACTCGCCGGTGGCGGATTATTGAGTAGTTGGATGAGAGGCCGCCTTTAGAAAGGCAGGGAATTCCCGGGGTTACGCCTCACGGCTTCACGATGTAGTAATAGTTTTGAATGTCGTGCGGGAGCGTCCGGCGCTCCACTTGCCGGAAGCCCGCGTTCGCCAGGAATTCGCGGGTGAGCTGTTCGCCCCACATCGCGCCCACGCCGAGGCCGCCCTGGGCGAGCGAAACGGTCATGCAGTGGGTGCAGGAGAGGCTGTAGAGGAGCGTGCCAATCGCGTGGCCGGTGTTCTCCGCCACGTTGCTGGAGGCCCCGATGTCCTGCATCAGGAAAACGCCGTCCTCCTTCAGCGCCTTGCGGATGCCCGCGAGCACGTGGTCGGGCCGCGCTTGATCGTGGATGGCGTCGAAGGCGGTGATGAACCCGAAGGCGGCGGCGGGCGCGGTCTCGTGGAAGTCCGAGAGATCCCGTACTTCAAACTTCACGTTCCGGAGGCCCAGCGCGTTCGCCTCGTTGCCCGCGTCGCGGGTGGCCTCCTCGCTGAGATCCCAGCCGGTGAAGCGGCTCCGCGGGAATTGCGCGGCCATCTTGAGCAGCGCCTTGCCCCGGCCGCAGCCGATATCCAGCACGTCGATCCCGTTGTGCATGGCCAGCGAGATGCCCGGCACCAGCGGCAAAATATGGTCGAGCAAAGGATCGACCACGGTCTGCTTGCTGTCACAGGCCATCACCTCGTGGAAGCGGGGGAAAGCCGAGTAGGGCACGCCGCCGCCGCGGTGGAAGCAATCGATCACCTTGTCCTCCACGAATCCCATCATGCCGACATACTGCGCCAGGTACGCGAGACTCTCCTGACCATTCCCGCCGCCGAGCATCTCTGCTGCTGCGGGGACTAGGGTGAAGACGCTGCCGGTTTCGTCGCAGCTCGCGATTCCCCCGCAAGTCATCGCGCCCAGCCACTCGCGCACGTAGCGTTCGTCGAGCCCGGCCTCCGCGGCGAGCTGGTGGCTGGTGGCCGGGCCGGTCTGCCGCATCGCGGCGAAGAGCCCGGTCCGGTGGCCGATGGAGATCATCACGGCCAGCGCGCCATGGTTGAGGATGTTGAGGAAGCGGCCCCCGAATTCGTCGAGCGATTCCGGGCTCAATTTGGTCTCACAGGCAATGCACATGTCTTTTATAAGGTTGTGCCTGCACCGTGCCGAAAGGAGGCGGCCGCGGCTAGATGTCGGAATTACGGTATCCGCCCGCGCGGACTACGGTAGCCGCAGCCAGCCCCGGGCCTGCGCCAGGCCCACCGCTTCCGGGCGGGTGCGGCAGTTCAGCCGTTCCAGCAAGCGCCCCACATGCATTTCCACCGTGCGCGTGCTCAGGCCCATGCGGTCGCCGATTTCCTTGCTGGTGAGGCCGGCGGCGAGAAAGGACAGCACCTCGCCCTGCCGCGGCGTCAGGCCACCGGTCGCCGCCTGGCCACCGCGGTGCTTGAGCAGCGCGAGCAGCGGCTTGGCACCGAGCTTCGTGGCGAGGGCGATGGTTTCCTTTTCCGGTTTCTCCAGCCGGCACTCGATCCACAGCCGCTCCAGAGGCAGCCCCGCCTTCCCCGCCAGCACCGCTGCTTCCCGCAGCGCGCCGTCCGCGGCATCCGCATCACCCTCCAGCCGCGCCTGCTCCGCGCCCAGCGCCCTCAGGGCGGCACGGGCTTCCGGGATGTCGTTCCGGGAAACGATCCGTCCGAGGATGTCGATGCAGTCCGCGAGCTGCGCGTGGTGCCCGCGGTCGGCATAATGGGCACCCGCGAAGAGCAGCCCCGGGATCGCGTCGTGGAGGTCGTCGGTCTCCCGCCACAGCGCGCGGATCTCATCGTAGAAGGCGGAGGCATCGTCCTTGCCGCCATTGCAATCATGCCAATAGGCCATCGCCCAGAGGTTCAGGAATTCCATCCCCACCATCCCTTCCGCCCGCTGGCAGGCCAGGGCTTCTTCCAAGATCCGCAGCGCCGGGCCCCGATGGCCCCGGAAGGTGCCGACCATTCCCTTGATCGCGAGCGCGATCGCCCGCAAGCCCCGGTGCAAATCCGGTGTCTCTAGTACCTCGTCCGCGGTCTCCAGCGCTTCCTGCCAATCGCCCGTGCGGAAGCACGCATAGGACAGGCAGCCCATGCAGACCACCTCCTCCCCCGTGCCCGTCTCCCGGCAATAGCGGATCGCCACACCATGCGATTGCTTCTCCAGCGCATAGTGGCCGGCATAGTCGGCGATGTTCGCCCGCCGCTTGTAGCTCGCAGCCACCAGTTCCGGCAGGTTGTGCTCGATTGCCAGGCGCAGCCCCTCCTCGATCCAGAGCGCCGCATCCCCGGCTTCGCCCGCCATTGCCGCCGCCAGTCCTTTCCACCCGAGCAACTCGCAGCGCATCCCCGGGTCGCCGGCGCGGTCCACCGCTTCTTCCACCCGTGCCAGGACCTCCCTGGCCGCGGAAATCCGCACCCGGTTCAGCAGGTGGTCCACGTGGGCCAGCCCGTGGCGAAAGCATTCCTCAGCACCGAGTTCCTCCGCAGCCAGGGTCGCCGCCTCGCTCAGAAGCATCCCGGTCTGCACGGGGTCGGAAGAGAGGCCAGCGAGCTGATGCAGCGCTTCCGCCCGCAGCCCGTGTCTTCCCACTACCCGCGCATGGTCGGCCAACTCTTCCCAGGCTTTCCGGGCCGCGCCGGACATCCGCGCATTCGCCGCGCAGCGTGCCATCTCGCGCAACACCCGCACCCGGTCGTCCGCCGCCTCGTCCCAAGGCCAGATCGCCAGCGCCCGGTCCAGGCAGAGCAGCGCCTTCTTGAAATCGCCCGCGTGGCAGGCCGATTCCCCGGCGCGCATCCACTCCGCCCGCGCCAGATCGAAACGGTGCGCCGCCTCGAAGTGCCCTGCGACTTCATCCCCCGGCAGGCGCTGTTGCTTCGACGCTTCACCCAGCGCCAGATGATGATCCCTAGCCCGCGACCACGGAATCCCGCGCGCCACCTTCTTCGGCAGATCCCCGTCCGCGAATCTCGCATGCGCCGCCCGCCCCGCCGGCACCAGCGTGCCGCCATCAAACAAAGCGGTCACCGCGGTCTCGTCGATTCCCGACGCCTTCAGCAGAGCCAGGGAGAATTCGCGCCCAAGCAGGGCCGCGCGCTCGATGGCGAGCGACGGATCCGTTCCGGATGCGCGCTTCATGACACCGTCAGAAGACCTTCCGGCCTTTCCATGTCAATGCGCTCTTTCGCATCCGGAGCCGTGGGGGACCGGCTGGAGCCCGCCCGCTAGTGCCTTTCCGACCGTTTTACCTCTCCCTTTTCTTGCGGCGGGCTTTCCTCTTTGCCCAGCCACTGGAAGGGGAGCTTGATCCCCTCCGCGATGACGGTGGCGGTGACCTTCCCGGCTTCTTCCAGGGTTTCCACGGGAACCCCCACGGTGCCGGACACGGCATTCGAGACCAGCTTGGCCGGCCCCAGCGGTTTCACCCGGATATCATCGAAAGGGCCTCCCACCTCCATCTCCAAGAGGCGGCTGAGCGGCTTCGTCAACAAGCCCGGGAGCCCGGATAGTTTTCCGCGGGCTACTCCATCGACGCGTCGCTTCTCAAGGTCCACGCGGCCCTTCGCACTCACCGTCAGGGTTCCCCCGCTCGCCAGGAAGCGCGGCACCTCGACCGCTTCCTCCTTGCAGACGAAAGTGGCATTGAACTGTCCCGTGTCGGCCCGCTTCAGCTCCGGGATCATCGAGGTGAAGAGGTCGTAAGTCTGATCGAGGAGAGGAATCTCGATCACCGGCGCATTCTGGAGCTCCAAGGAGCCCCGGCCTTCGAGCGATTTGGATTTCAGGTCCACCTCCCCTTTATAGTGAAGGGACAGGACACCCTTGCCGGCGCTTTTGCGCCCTGCCGCTGCCTTGATGGCTGCGAGCTCCATTCCCTTCGCCACCAGATTCGCGTCGCGCAGCTTTAAGTCCGTGTAGATCCCCCTGCCGGACAATTCCCCGCCCAGCAGCGAGGCCGTGGCACTGCGGATCACCCATGCATCTTTGCTGCGGTAGGCGTTCCCGCGGAGTCCGCCGACCTTTACTTCCCGCCCCTTGTCGGTGGTCACCGTCATCTCGGCGGCGCTTGTGAGCAGTAGCGTCCCCACCTGCCATTCCTCGCCCGGCACCCGGGTGACATCCCGGAGATCGATTCCGGGGAAGACCTCGATCGAAAGGTTCCGGGGAAGCCGTGAAGAGAACTCGGGGATTCCCCGCGCGATCGCCCAAAGATCGGCCGCGCCCTTCATCCGTTTCAAGGTCCAGATTCCCTCCCCGGGCCGGTAGCTCCCGTGGAACTCGTTGCTGCGGTTCGCGGGATCGGAAATCTTGCCGGTGAAGGCAAAGGGAGAAGCCTCCCAATCGTCCTTTTCCACCCTGAATTCCATCTCACCGCTGGCAACCGCCAAGCGGGTGGTGATCTCCGAAGCACCTTCGGACAGAAACGCCTCCGAGGTCGCCCGCGAGAAGGAGATGTCCTGCCATCGGATCTCCTCCCCGCTGCCCGAAAGCTTGGCATTCCACGCCACGGGCTCCGAGCGGGCGTCCACTTCGAACCGGCCGGTCACCTTGAACAGGTTGCGCTCCCCCTTGATGTCCAGTGCGGCCAGGGTTCCGCGCACCACATCGAAATCCGGCTGCCATTTCGATAAGCTCCCGGGAGAGTTACCGGCCAACCGAAGGATCCCTTCCAATTCGGCCGTCAGGTTTCCATGGCGTGTGGAGAGCTTCTTCACCACCAGCTCCTGACCCCGTGACTCGATTTCAAAGGAAGTTCTCTGCAAATGGATTTCCCCGCGGCTGTCCCTGAGCACCAGTTTCCCGCGGGGTGAGCCTACACGGATCGCTCCGCCTCTGCCTCCCCAGGCTCTTCGCAACGGAAACCGGATCTGCAATGAATCGAGCTCGATAGCCGCGGCTTTTCCAACCGGTCCGATGGCGACCCGGGTGAGGATCAAACCCCGGAGCGGCCCCCACGAAGATCCCTTCCGCTGATAGCTCCAGCCTCTCGTTTCCAGGTGCTCCCTGATCCGTCCGTCGATCGAGGAGGCGATGTGGCGCTGGGCGATCCAGAGAAGAACTATCCCGAGAACCGCCAGGACCGACAGAACCTTGAAGCGCCGGGACGCGCCCGGCTTGCGGTCGGCGTCTTCCTGATCGTTGTCTTCCGTTCGGTCGGGATCCATTTCTCGAATAATTGCCATGTGAAATTCTGACGTAATCTTTGGCTAACATCGACCGATGCACCGGGAGCGGGCATCTTGCAGAGCAGGCCCGCAAATCGCACTGCGAGAGCTCCACCGGACTCGGCTGATCGTCATCGTCACTTCCCCTTCGGCAGGAGACAGGTCAGTGGGCGGCGGACACCCGCGAGAGATGAGACTTCGTGACCGTCTGGATCGCGGGTTCAAGCAGGGCGGCCATGCGCTCTTCATCCTCCAGGATGCGCCCACAGATCTGGGCGATGCCGGGAAAGCCGAGCAATTCCGCCGCGGATTTCAGGGAGCGGTAGCAGGCGATCTCGAAGTGCTCGGCGGCGTAGTTCGCTAGCACGATCTTCACCGGAGCATCCGACGCCATGCCGATTCCCAGCGGGCCCAGCATCCCCGAAAGCCGGGCGATCCCTTCCTTCAGCATGCTCGTGTCCTGTCCCAGGGACTTCAAAGCGTCTTCAAGCCACTGGGCATGACGCCGCGATTCCTCGGCGTGTTCCGATACAGCCCGTTGAAGTTCCGGAAAGTCGGAAAGGCGCTCCACCTGCCCCTCCAGCATGTGGACCAGATTCGACTCCATGGCGTGAGCATCCCTCAGCCAGTCGGCGATTTCGGTTTTCTCGTCGTTCATAAAATTCGGGTATTGGTGTCGGCCGGACCGCGAGCCCGATGCGGCTCCGGCCGCCATGCTTCTCGCAATCCGGATGCCATGATCCGTGGAACCAACCGGCCAAGGGTGTGGCAGGAGTCTTCCGTAAAACTGCGCGGCCCCCGTTTCCGGAATCCGGCCGGGTGTAGGGGAAGCACTTGAAGAACGCCCGCCATCACCCGCCTTCAGAAGCTCCGATGAAGAACATCCCGGATCCAACCCGCGGCCGGCAGCCCGGCCTCTTCCGCTTGGAGAACCCGCTCGTGCAGCGCTTCGGGACGCGGTATTTCGCCAGCCTGCCAAAGGAGCCCGGCGTGTACCGGTTCTTCGACGACACCGGGCGCCTCCTTTACATCGGCCAGTCAGCCAGCCTCCGGACGCGCATCGGGAGCTACCGCCACGTCACGCCGGACAGGCATCCCCGGCGGACTTTGCGCCTCGTCGCCCGCATCCGCCGGATCGAGTGGGAAATCTGCGGAACAGCGCATCATCCAATGGTCGGCTCTTCCTGCATTCGCTTCGAGATCATGCTTCTAACTTCCGGGATCAGGGATCCGGAGAGAGCTCGTGTCGCTTAGAAGTATGGCTGCGATTCACCGGGGTCGATCTCCCATCCATCGAATGTAGCGTCCCATACGCCATCGCCTCCTGATTTCTGAAGTGCGATGCTCCAATTCACGCCCGGCCCAATTGGCTCAGGAGGAATGGAAATCTGAAGGAAGTTACCGGTCGCCTGGATTTTTGAATCTCGTCCGTAATCGGAGAGGATCTTCTGGATCGTCTCCTTGGCAGCAGGCCACAAACGATCCCACTGCTGCATTATCGACGCGTAATTCCCTACATGAACGGATGTGTATCCATCCGTCAGTAGTATCTGACATCGAATTCGGCTGCCGTCCCCGAGCTCAGCCAAACTCTCTCCCAACCAATCTGTTGGCCAGCCTTGAGGCATTTCGTTCATTGTTTTATCACCCTAATCTCTTCCAGAGCGCCGTCGCAAGCAGGATGGTGTCCCCGCCGCGAATCCGCGACCTTCACTCCTCGGCCTCCATTCAGTGCAGTATCTTTAGGAAAGTGATCCACAGACCCTCCGAAGGAGTTCCGCTGAGAATTACTTCGCGCTGAGTTCTCCGGGCACTTCTCCAGGCAGGACGAAGGTTTACTCGTTTTGCCTCTCGCGTACCGGCCCGCCTTCCGGGACAGGAGGACCCTTCTGAGGAGTCTCCATCACGGCCTTTAGGACGACCGTTTTTCCGTTCTCGGAGCCAACTGTTATTCTCTCCCGGAACCAGGAAGTCACCGGCCGCCCGCCTTCCGCAGGCATGTAGGACTCGGATATCTCCAGCGTCAGGGTTATGGAATCTTCGTCTTCTCCGTTCACGGAACGGATCCGGATACCATAGACATAAGTATCAGGCTGCGTTCTCTCGAAGAACGTCCGGAGATGTTTCTCCATCATCGGACGGTCGATCACGGTTGTTTCACCGTTTGGTTGCACAAGCGACATGCCCTTCTCCGGCACCGAGAGGACGATCTCCGCGACATCGCCGGAATTAGCCGCCACCGAGTGAGCCCTCAGCATTTTCAAGACCGTCTCGAGAGTTGGCTTCGCAAGAGCGGCGTGAGAGAAAGCCAAAACGAAAAATGCGACAATTACTCGGTTCATGATGGTTTGATCCTGCAGATTCCACGCCTGAGAGACGACCATCAAGCTGCGAAACCCGGAGCGCCTAGCAAAAAACACCCGCCGGTTTCCCGGCGGGTGTTTTCAAATCAGTCTCTCGACGTGAAGCCGGAGCTTACTCCGCGGCCTCTTCGGCAGCCTTGGCCTTCTTGCTCGCCTTTTTCTTGGCGGGCTTGGCTTCGGCGGCAGGAGCTTCCTCGGCGGCCACGGCCACCGGCTCGGGCTCGGCGGCAGCCACGGGAGCCGCGGCTTCTTCATCAAGCACGGGCTGGTCCACCCACTCGATCACCGCCATGGGAGCGGCATCGGTCATGCGGGGCCCGAGCTTGGTGATCCGGCAGTAGCCGCCCTGGCGGTCCTTCGACAGCGGGGCGACTTCGTCGAAAAGCTTCTTGGCGATGTCCTTCTGGCGGAGGAACGCGACGGCTTGGCGGCGGGCGTGGATGTCTCCACGCTTGCCGAGGCCGACCATCTTCTCGGCGACGGGGCGCAGGGCCTTGGCTTTCGCGAGCGTGGTGCGGATGCTGCCGTGCTCGATCAAGCTGCAGGCGAGGTTGGCAAGCAGCGAGCGCCGGTGGGCGGCGGTGCGCTTGAGCTTGGTGGTATTGCGGCGATGTCTCATCGGGTGCGGTCCCTTTCTTAATTAGTCGTCGAGGTTCTGGGCGATCAGGTCGGCAAGGCCCACCGGTGCATCCTCTTCCACGCCGAGGCGCGGTCCGCGAACGGCCGGCACCGGGCCGGAGAGGAGCGAAGGATCGAGGGACATTCCGAGGCCGAGGCCGAGTTCGGAAAGCTTGTCCTTGATCTCGTTGAGCGACTTCTTGCCGAAGTTGCGGTACTTGAGCATCTCCGCTTCCGATTTCATGGCCAGCTGGCCCACGGAAGTGATGTTCGCGTTGTTGAGGCAGTTGGCGGCGCGGACGGAGAGTTCGATCTCGTTCACGCTCATGTTGAGAAGCTTCTTCAGCGCGGCGTTCTCCTCGTTCGACTCGGTCGGAGCCGCTTCGAAGTCCACGGCGTTCTCGTCGTAGTTGACGAAGACGTCCAGGTGGTGGCGCATGATGGCGGAGGATTGGAGCAGCGCGTCCTGCGGGGAAATGCGGCCGTCCGTCCAGATGTCCAGCACCAGCTTGTCGTAATCCGTCATCTGGCCGACGCGGGTGGTGTCCACGGAGTACTTCACGCGGGTGACAGGCGAGAAGATCGAGTCGATGGCGATGACGCCGATCGGCTGGTCCTTCCGCTTGTTCTCGTCGCCGGTGGAGAAACCGCGGCCCACGCGGACTTCGAATTCGCAGTCGAACTTCACCTTCTTGTCGAGGGTGCAGATCACCTGGTCCTTGTTGACCACTTCGTAAATGTTGTCGTCCTGGATGTCACCGGCCGTCACGACGCCTTCCTTCTCGATCTTGATCGTCAGGATGCGGGCTTCCTTGTCGTGGTGTTTGAACTTCACCTTCTTCAGGTTCAGGATGATGTCGGTGACATCTTCCACCACGCCCGGGAGGCTGGAGAATTCATGCTGCACGCCCGCGATGCGGACGGAAGTGATGGCGGCACCTTCCAGGGAGCCGAGCAGCACGCGGCGGAGCGAGTTGCCGAGGGTGTGCCCGTAGCCGCGCTCGAAAGGCTCGGCGGTGAACTGGGCGTAGACCTCGGTGGCGGTGTCCTCGTGCTTGACGAGGCGGTTCGGGAGCTCGAATCGAGCAAGTTTCGTGGCGGACATTGTATCTCGGGGTAGCCGGGTTACCCTCCTGCGAGCGTGGCACGGACGTCTTCACGGGTGCCAGGAGGACCTACGGCGGCTTTGCGGGGCTCGCGCGGGCGGGGACTTAAGGAGAACGCCCGGGCCTTGGCAACGAATTTTTTCGCGCACGGGAAGGGGAGGAAAAGCCTCCAAATACGGCATTTCCCGCAGTCTCTAACATATCCCAAACAAAAATCAAGTGGCCATGACCCCATTTCCGTGGCATGCTGATACATGAATGCTCTCGAAAGTGGTCCCGCGATGAAATCGAAGCGTAACCTGACACGGTTCACCTACGAGAACACGGCTTTCCAAGGCTGGAGGCTCTGTCTCAGCCGCGGAGGGGTGACGTTCACCAAGTATTTCTCGGACAAACAATACGGCGGCGGCCGCAAGGCGCTGGACGTGGCGGAGAAGACCCTCGGCGATCTGAAAAACCTGTTGGACAGCTCCAAGCGGGTCAACGGTCGCCTGAGCAATGTCACCGTTAAAAAAGCCGAGAAACTGCTGGGCGGCACCTGACGCCGATCCATTTGCGCTTCGATCAACCGTGGAAGCCGGTCCTCCGACCGGCAAAGGAGGGGTTTTTCCGTCGCTGCGGCTTGCATGATGCACGGACGAGGCCTTTTTTGACTGCCGATGCCCTCCTGCCACCGCTTGGCCATCCATTGGTTCCGTCGGGACCTGCGGATTCTCGACAACACAGCCCTCGCCATGGCGGAGGCGCGCTCGGAGGCGGTCCTGCCGGTTTACATCCTTAGCGACTGGCAAGGGGCTCACCCCTGGACGGGCCCCAAGCGTCAGGCTTTTCTCTGCGGCTGCCTCGCCTCCTTGGCAAAAAACCTGGAGACCGTGGAGGGAACGCTGGTCCTCCGCTGCGGTCCCGCCGACCGGGAATTGGAAAAGCTCGTCCGCGAAACCGGCGCAGACGCCCTCTTCTTCAACCGCGACCCGGACCCCTTCGGCCGCGCCATGGAGGCAAAGGTGGAGGCCATGGCCCGCAGCCTGGGGATCGCCTGCGAAGGCTTTCACGACGTCACCCTCCATCATCCGGACCACATCCTCACGCAAGAGGGGAAGCCCTTCCGCGTGTTCACCCCCTTCAGCAACCGCTGGCTTTCCCTCGGAAAGCCGGAGCCGCTGCCAAAACCCGCCCGGCTGAACTCTCCCGCTGCGATCCCGTCGCTCGATCTCCCGGCTAATGCTCACTGGAGGCTCTCCGAGCCGACAGGCGAGATCGCGGAAGCCGGAGAAAGGGCCGCGCTCGAACGGTTGAAATCGGCCGCCGATGGCGTCCTGCACGACTACAAGCTGAGGCGGGATATGCCCTCGCAGCCGGGAGGCTCGCGGCTTTCCCAGGATCTGCGTTTCGGCCTTCTCTCCCCGCGCACCGTCCATGCCCGGGCCACGAAGGCCCGCGCTGCCGCACCTTCGGGAACGGCACGGGAGGGTATCGACACCTTTATCAAGGAACTCGTGTGGCGCGAATTCTACATGGCGATCCTCTGGCACTTCCCGAACGTGCTCCACGAGGAATTCAATCCCACATGGCGCGGGCTCCGGTGGGCGGAGCCCGATGAGAAATTCGAAGCGTGGAAGGAGGGCCGCACCGGCTTCCCGATCGTGGATGCGGGCATCCGCGAGTTGCTGGCGACCGGCCATATGCACAATCGCCTGCGGATGATTACCGCCATGTTCCTGACCAAGGACCTGCACGTCGATTGGAGGCTCGGAGAGCAATTCTTCCTCCAGCATCTCGTGGACGGTGAGATCGCGTCGAACAACGGCGGCTGGCAATGGAGTGCCGGGACGGGTGCCGATGCCGCCCCCTACTTCCGGATCCAGAATCCCTGGTCGCAGGCGAAACGGCACGATCCCGACGCCGTTTACACCAAGCGCTGGGTACCGGAACTCAGGGATGTCCCGGCGGGGAAGCTGCCGGCCCCGCCGATGGACGGGAAACCCCTTGCCGGGGGCTATCCCCTGCCCTGCGTGGATCATCACGCCGAGCGGAACCGGACCCTGGCCATCTTCAAGAAGCACAAGGAGAGCCGCTCTTAGGCAGAGTCCCTCCTACCGCGCGGCCGACGCCTGCGTGATCAGGCGATCCGCCAGGCTCCGCAAATCCGCCGTCGGGATCGCAAAGGTCTCGGAGCGGTTTGCCCGGGCAATGTTCATCCCCAGGCAGCGTCCATCCAGCTCCAGCAGCGGGCCGCCCATGCCGGATTTGTTGGCGATAATGTCGTGCTGGATGATCCGCGGGAACCCGCTGCGCCGGGCCGAGACCCTGCCGCTCATCGCGTCGTTCCGGGACATCTCCTCACCGAAAACATCCGCCCGCCCGGCAAGCTTCACCTTGAGTTCGAGCATCTTTCCCTTCCGCTCCACGGTCAGGTCCAGCTCATCGCCCACCCGATGCTTCTCCATCGCTTTGCTCAGATCCTCGCGGTTGGCGACTTTCTTTCCCGCCGCGGAGACGATCACATCGCCCGCCATCACGCCGGCCTCCTCGGCCCCGCTGTTTTCCTTCACTTCCGTGACGGCCAGCGTTTTCGACTTCTCCTCCAGGCCGATCCCCAGCACGGCCCCGCCCGCGGGCAGCACCTCCCGTGCGCTGGCGGCAATGATCCCCACCTGCGGGCGCCGCTTCGTCCGGCTGCTGGCACCGTTTGCCACCACCCAGGTACCGCGTTCCGGCTCCGGACCGTCCAATGCCAGCTTCACCGGCACCAGCCCGGTTGCCTGGATCTTTAAAAGCGCCACATCCCAAGCGACATCGGTAGCCAGCATCGCCACTTCCTTGAAAGTCTTCTCGCCGACCGTGACCGAAAGGTCGCTGCCGTCGCCGATCTCGCTGGCCTTCGTCAGGATGAAACCGTCTTCGGAAATCACCGTCCCGTACGCGAGGTCCTTGCGCCCTTTCTGGATCACCGCCGATCCCGTCTGGAGGACTTTCCGCACGGGCTCGAAGGCAGCCTGCACCGTCGCACCGTTCGTCCGGTAGGTCGTTTCAAGGGTCTGGGCCGGGGAAGCCGCGGGGCAAGCCAGCAGCAGCGCGACGGCAATGGATCTTCTATCGTTCACCAAGTCGCAGGGTAAGTGTTTCGGGCTTCCCATCCCGCAGCAGTTCGAGGGCCACCCGGTCGTCCGGAGCCTTTTCCTTCAGCATATCCTGAAACTGCTCCTTTGTCTTCAAGTCCACGCCGTCCATCTTCAAAAGCACGTCGCCGGCCTTCATCCCGGCTCTCTCGGCGGGCGATTCCCGCCCCACCTTGTCCACGCTCAGCCCGCCTTCGGCCCGCGGTTTCGTACCGATGCCGAGGAAGCCCTTTCCTTTTTCGGGCCTCTTTGCGAAAGGCCCGTCGCCGACGAACTCGCCCCGTATCATCGCGTCCCAATTCTTGATGAATTCGCGCAGCGGCACGTGCATGTTTTCCGGCGTTCTTTGGCCCACGCGGGAGTGGATGCCCACCAATTGCCCGTTCAAACCGAACAAGGGACCGCCCGAATCGCCGCCGATCAACGAGCAATCCGACTGCAAGGTGGTATCCTTCGTTTGCACGATCCGGCCCAAACGCACCACGACGCCCCGCTCCTTGTCGAAACCTCCCGAATGACCCAGCGAATAGACCCAATCGCCGAGCCGCGCCGTATCCTCCCGGTCCAGCTCGACGTGCGGCCAGGTACCCGGTTCCGTGATCTTCGCCATCGCGCAATCGGAGTCGGAAACAAGGCCCAGCGATTCCGCCTTCGCCTTCCGGCCGTCTTCAAAAATCACCGTGAATTCCTTCCCCACCCCGCCGGTCACGTGG
>CBIHMP010000053.1:0-16799 GCA_966211015.1 uncultured Luteolibacter sp.
CGATCTCCACCAGCGCGGCGGGATCGACCGAAATGCCCTCCATTTCCATGCGGACGAGCACCGGAAGCAGTGGACACTCGATGTCGTGGAGCACCGTTTCCTGCCCGTCGATCAGAGGCCGGAGCTTTGCGGCGATTTGCCAGGTCACGTCGGCGTCTTCCGCGGCATATTCCGCGAGCGTCTCCAGGGGAATGGCGGAGAGATCGAGATCCTTGCTCGTTTTCTTCACCGCCGCGAGCGTGAAGAGATCGTCCATCGGCGCGGCGGGAAAAGGCGGCTGGAGATTCGAGTTCGCGATGTCCGCCAGCTTGATCGGCGTGTAGCCCAGCAGGGTCTCGCTCACGTAGTCCATCGTGTGCCGCTGGTCGGGAAAGATCAGCGAGTGCGCCAGCATGGTATCGAAGAAAGGCCCGCTGACCACGATCCCGTGGTGATACAGCACCGAGAGATCGTATTTGAGATTGTGGCCGATCTTTTCCGCAGGGCCGGTCAACGCCTCGCACAGGGCGGGCAGGAGATCGGCCGTGTAGGGGAGATACCAGCCCTCGTGTGCGGCCCAGGAAAAGGCGACGCCCAGCAGCTTCGCCTCGAAGCGGTCGAGGGAGGTGGTCTCGATGTCGAAGCAGAAGCTCTTTTGCCGGGAAAGTTGGCCGAAGAGCTCCGTCTGCTTCTCCGCGGTATCCGCCAGATGATAGGTGTGCGGGACATCGCCGATCTTCTTGAAGGTCTCGAAGAGGGTCTGCGTGGCGGTCCCGTTGGTCTCCTGGAGAGGGAGCTTGGCGGCCGCGGCGGCAGCGGGCGTTTCGCCGAAGAGGCGCTTCGTCAGCGTGCGGAATTCGAACTCCGTGAAAAGCTCCTTCACCGCCTCGTCATTGCGCGGGGAAAGCATGAGATCCTCCCACGACACCTCGATCGGGGCGTCGATGATGATGGTAGCCAGATCCTTGGATAGCAGCGCGGCGTCCGCGTGCGCCTCGATGTTTTCCTTCTGCTTGCCTTTCAGCTTCGAAGTATTCGCCAGCAGCCCCTCCACCGACCCGAAGTCGGCGATCAGCTTCTGGGCGGTCTTCGGGCCGATGCCGGGAATGCCGGGGATATTGTCCACGGAGTCTCCCATCAGGCCGAGCAGGTCGATGATCTGGTGCGCATCCTTCACCCCCCAGACCTCCGGGAGTTGGGGCAGCCCGATGACCTCGTGCTCCGAGCCCTTTTTGCCCGGCTTCCACATGAAGGTGGAGGGACTCAGCAATTGCGCGAAATCCTTGTCCGGGGTGACCATGTAGGTCTCGAATCCCGCCGGCTCGGCCCGCTTTGCCAGCGTGCCGATCAGGTCGTCCGCCTCGTAGCCGTCGATCTCCAGCAGCGGGATATGGAAGGCGCGGCAGAGGCGCTTCACATTCGGGATCGCCGCCGCCAGCTCCTCCGGCATTTCGTCGCGCTGCGCCTTGTAGGCGGGAAATTTCACGTGCCGGGGGGTCGGAGCGGAGGTGTCGAAGGCCACCCCCAGGTGCGTCGGCTTCTCCTTTTCCAGGATCGTCAGCAGCGTGTTCGTGAATCCGTAGAGAGCGGAGGTATTGATCCCCTTGGAGTTGCGGATGGGATTCTGGATGAAGGCGAAGTGGGCCCGGTAAACGAGCGCCATCCCGTCCAGGAGGAAAAGCCGTGGCATGGGGTGAAGCTAGGCAGCGGGAGCGGGGCGGCCAAGGGAGTTCTGGCACTTCCGATTCCCGGAATTGTTCCACTTGGAAAAATCTGGTCAAAGGACCGGTGGAAAACCTACGTATGGGCCAGCGAGATGAAGTACCTTTTCCCCATGTTATGCGTCGTCGGAGCCGGAGCCGCGGGCTACGTCTTCGAGCCGCAGATCACCCCGAACCTGATTTCCTACAATCAGACGAAGGTGCGTTACATCGATGGCGCGACGGGAGAAGAGAAAGACGAGTCCGCCCTGGGAGCGGTGAAACCGGCCCCGGCCCCGGTCGAGCCGCCCAAGCCGGCCCCGGAACCTGCGCCGGTGGTGAAAAAGGAACCGGAACCCGCTCCGATGCCCGAACCGGCCCCCGAACCCGAGCCGGAACCGCCTGTGGTGGCCGACAAGGGCGACGAAATGGAGAAGCCCGCTCCCGAGCCGGTACCCGAGCCCGCTCCCGCCGGTGCCACTCTGGGCGGGGATGAGATCGTGAAAGTGATGCAGGAGAGCATCAAAGCCGCCCAGGTGAAGGAGTTCACCTTCGACCAGGTCCTCGCGTGGAAGGCCGGCGAGGAAGAAACGGTGGATGGCGCCAACTATCAGACGGGCGTCGCCGCCTACAAGGCGGAGACGATTTTCGGCGTGAAGACCATCCAAGCCAAGGCGCTCATCAAGGATGGCAAGGTCATGAAATGGATCTGGCCGAACAGCGGCATGGAGATCAAGTGAAGTAGCGCAAGATTCCATCTTGCACAGGGAATGTAAGCCGCTTGCCTTGCCGGCCCGATCAACGCCGGTGCTCCCGCTCCGGAGCCGAGACTTGCAGACGGAGAACGTATCGACGTTCCGAGGACCGCGATCCGACGGATGAAAAAGATCGAAGTCCCTACTGCGCCAGATACCTTCGCGTCAGATGCGTCAGGTGCGCTTCCGGTGAAGGTCCTTTTCCCGTGGCCTCTTTCATGATTTCGGCGGGCATGAGCACCGCGCCTTTCGCGTGCACGTTTTCCCGCAGCCAGGAAAGCAGCGGTCCGTATTCGGCCTTCGCCACGCTGGAAGCGATCTCCTCATCGGCGATGGCCGCGGCAAAGAGCTGGGCCGCATTCATATTGCCGAGGGTGTAGGTGGGGAAATAGCCCAGACCGCCCATCGACCAATGGATATCCTGCAGGCAACCGCGGGCATTGTCAGGCGGTGTCATCCCGAAAAGGTCGCTGAAGCTCTCGTTCCAGGCCTCGGGCACGTCCGCGATCGCCAGATCCCCGGCCACCAGCCGCCGCTCCAGGCCGAAGCGCAAGAGGATGTGCAGGTCGTAGGTTGCTTCGTCCGCTTCCACGCGGATGAATGAAAACTCCGCGCGATGCACCGCCGCGATGAAGTCGTCCAAGGCGACCTTCGCGAGTTGCGGGAAATGCTCCGCTGCCACGGGCAGCCACTTTTCCCAGAAGGGGTAGGAGCGTCCCACATGGTTCTCCCACAGGCGCGATTGCGATTCATGGATGCCCAGCGAGGCCGCGTGCCCGGATGGCAGGCCGAACTCGCTGCCCGGCAGCCCCTGCTCGTAGAGGCCGTGCCCGGCTTCGTGCATCACGCCGAAGAGCGATGAGGTGAAATCGCTCTCGTCGTAGCGCGTGGTCAGCCGGACGTCGCGCGGGCCGAGGGTCGTGCAGAAGGGATGCGAGGTGGTATCGATCCGGCCCGCCTTGAAATCGAAGCCGAGGGATTCCGCCACCTTCCTGTTGAAAGCCTGCTGCGCCGAAATCGGGTAGGGTCCGCCCGGCAGCGTGGCATCCCGTTCCTCGGATCGCTCCACCGCCGCTGCGGCAAGATCGCGCAGGCGCGGCTTCAGGGTTTCAAAGAGCGAGGCGATCTTCCCTGCGGTGGCCCCGCGCTCATAGGTGTCGAGCAGGGCGTCATAGGCCTCGCCCTCATAGCCCCAGCGGTCTGCCTTTTCGCGGGCGATCCCGAGCAGCGTCTCCAGATGCGGTGCAAAGGAGGCGAAATCCGAAAGGCGGCGCGCTTCCGCCCAAGCCACTTTCGCCAGAGAAGACACCTGTGCTTCCCGCGCCACCAGTTCTCCCGGCAGCTTCGTCGCGCGGTCGAAGTCGCGTCGCATCGCCGCAAGCAGGGCGGACGATTCACCCGCGGCCTCGGCCTCTGCCAGCGCATCGCCCCAAGCGGAGGATGTAGCCAGCTCGTGGGCCTTTTCGGAAAGCCAGGCGAGCTGATCCGCGCGCCAGGCGTGCCCGTCATCCGGCAGATAGGTTTCCTGATCCCAGCTGATCGCAGAGGCTGCGCTGGCAACCACCGCTCTCTCGCGGGCCAAGGCACGAAGTCGGTTGAGGGCGGTACTCACGTCGTTAGAGTGGATGCGGTCCGACCGGCTGGCAACTTGCTTGTGGGGTCCCCCTCCGGATCAGATTGCGGCGGGCTGTTGCTGCGAAATGCAGTGCAGTGTCCCGCCCTCCTCCACCAGGTCCAGGCAGTCGATTCCCACCACCTCGCGCCCCGGAAAGAGCTCGCGCAGCATCCCCAGAGCCCGGTCGTCGTTCTTCCGTTGCCGGAAAACGGGCACCAGCACGCCGCCGTTCACGATCAGGAAATTCACATAGGACGCGGGCAGTACCGGAAGCCGCCACCCCGGCACCTCGCAGGCCTCCGGCAGGGGCATCTCCACGACCTCGAAACCCCGGCCGTTTCCGTCGATGAAGGATCTCAGGCTGCGGAGGTTTTCCTCCAGGACGGCATGGTTCGGGGAGCCGCGGTCGGTCTCGACGCAGGCGAGGATCGTGGCGGGATCGGTGAAGCGCGCGAGGTCGTCGATGTGGCCGTCCGTGTCGTCGCCTTCGATGCCCTGCTTCAGCCAGAGGATGTCTTGCACGCCCAGGCCCTCGCGCAGATTCCGCTCGATCTCCTCGCGGGACAGGTGCGGGTTGCGGTTTGCATTCAGCAGCACCGCCTCGGTCGTCAGGAGTTGGCCCGCGCCGTTGATCTCGATGGCCCCGCCTTCCAAGATCATTCCTCCTTCGAAGCGCTTCATGCCGAGCCCCTCCGCCACTTGGCGCGGGATGGAATCGTCGAGATCGTAGGGAGGGAATTTCCCGCCCCAGGCATTGAAGCCCCAATCGGTCACCGCCACCTCGCCGCTTTTGCGATGCTTCACGAAGATGGGGCCATGATCGCGGCACCACACATCGTTGTGCGGGTGATCGAAGAGCTCGACCCGTTCCGGCACCGCCTTCGCCCGGTTGCAGGCGGCCAGGATTGCACCGTGGTCCGCGCCGGCGGCGTTGATTCGGACGGTTTCGAAGCGGCTGACCGCCGCAGCGATCTCCGCGAATTTCTCCCGGATCAGGGTCTGCTTCACCCCGCCCCAATGTCGCTCGTCCTCAACCGGCCAGGAAAGCCACACGGCTTCCTGGGGCGACCATTCGGCGGGCATCGCGTATCCGAGGGCGGCGGGAGTCATGCGCCGGGAGAAAAGCAGCATCGGGCCCGGCGAGAAAGCGGGAATCTTCTTCCTCCTTCCGCCCGCGCGCTTCCTGGCGATTTCGTCGCATTGACGGAATTCTCGTGAAAGCGGCGTTTTCCTGACGTAATCCGACTCCATGAAGCGACGCGGGTTTCTCGGGAAAGTGGCGGGTGGAGCGGTGGCCGGCACGGCGGGTATTTCGGCGGCGCCGGAGGCCGCCGGGGCGACGGAGAGCCTGCCGCTGGTGATGACTCCCGCGGTCATCATGGCACCCCGTCCGGACGGCGCGGAAGTCGTCTGGGCCGTATCGAGATTGGCCCGCGGCCGTGTCGAGTGGAAGGGCGAGGACGGCAGCAGCGGTACTGCCGGGGCGGACCGCTTCGGCTTCGTGCCGCAGGGCGATGAGATCCTGCGCGTGAAGTTGAGCGGCCTGAAACCGGGGGTGCGCTACACCTTGCGTGCGGTCACCGATTCCACCGATGGCAAGGAGCACATCGAAGGACCCTGGAAGAAATTCCGCACACTCGATCCGGTCGCGAAGGAAACCCGCTTCGTGATCTGGAACGACACCCATCAGAACAACGAGACGATCCGGCAACTGCACGCGGCCACGCCTCCCGGGGATTTCCTCCTCTGGAACGGCGATACCTGCAACGACTGGCACCAGGAGGAGTGGCTCGTGCCCACGCTGCTGCATCCGGGTGGGCAGGATGTGAGCGAGGACCGGCCGCTGCTCCTGGTGTGGGGAAATCACGACGTGCGCGGCCAGTGGGCCTTCCGGGTGCCGGAAGTGGTCGCCACTCCGGAGGGGCGGCCTTTCTATGCTTTCCGCAGCGGACCGGTGGCCGTCGTATGTCTCCACACGGGCGAGGACAAGCCCGACGCTCATCCCAGCTTCGGCGGCCGTGTCGCCTTTGAAAAGCTGCGCAAGGAACAGGGAGAGTGGCTGAAGGAAATCACCGCCCGCCCTGAATTCCGCGATGCCCCCTATCGGGTTGTCTTCTGTCACATACCCCTGCGCTGGACGACAGAAGTGCCCGATGCGGGTTATGAGAAGGGAGGCTACGACGCCTTCAGCCGCTTCAGCCGCGAGGCATGGCACGAGGCGCTGGTGGCGTGGAAAGCGCAGGTCATCGTGTCCGGCCACACGCACAGCCCCGCGTGGATTCCGGGCACCGCGGACTTTCCCTACGCCCAGCTCGTCGGCGGCGGCCCGCAACCGGAACGCGCCACCTGGATCGAGGCCAAGGCCGATGCCTCCGTGCTGAGCTTCCTGATGAAAAACCTCAAAGGCGAGGTGGTGCAGCAGGCGGAGTTCAAGCCGCTCGCATGAGCCGCCTGAGGCCGCGCAATGCAACAATCAAGGCGTCGGCAGTGCCCGGTAGAAGGTCTTGGCGGAAAGATCCTGTTCGGTGTCGTAGGTCACCGGAGAAGGGACCTCGGAGGTGGTGAATAGAGCGCGGGTGGTCCAGTTCACCAGATCGGTGGATGCTTGGATGCGGTAAGGAGCGAATCTCAGAGGGTTGAGAACGAGATCCCGGCTAGCGTGATTGTAGGTCAAGGCGCCCGGTCCGGGGCTCGCAGCCGAGATGGGGCTGGTATTCAAGTTATACTCCGTGCGATTCGAGAGGCCGTCATTGTCGGGGTCGGAATCGGGATGCCTGGGAGTGCCTGCAGCCCCCGGTTCGATGGTGCCGAAATGGGTGGTCATCCAAGAGTTGGGGAGCCCGTCCACCGGCCGGGAATCGCCGAGAATCTGTATCACGCTGCATCTCGCGGCGCGGCTCAGATTGACCCCGTCACCGATTTGCAGGTAGGCGGAGCTGTAGCTGGAGCCGGCGGCAATATCCTCCTCGGGGATTCTCGCTCCGGTGAGGAAATCCTGAGGCGTGAATACGAGCTGCATCCCGGAAAGGGAAAGCGAAGGCGATGCCGACGACAGTACGGGGGTGAGCGTTCCTCCCTGCAGGTCGATTGCCTGGAGGTCGATCCGGTTTACGCCGGTCGCCACGGGCAGGGCACCGTTGCTGGTGCTGGACCGGGTCACCGCATGGATAAAACGCTCGATGGTGTAGGGCGGGGTGTCGGTCGATGGGTATCCGTAGCGGATTCGATCCACGTCATAGCTGCCCAGGCTTGCCCCGTTCCCGTTCCCGGTGAGCTGGAAATACATCGTGGCGTTTCTGAGGACGGCGTTTGCTTCGTCCTCGTCCTCGCTGGAATGCGCGAGACCCAGAGCGTGCCCGATCTCGTGGGTGAGCACCGACTTGAACATCGTCTCGTTCTCCATCTCCGAATCCTCCAGCACCATGGACATGCGGAGGATCTCCCCGAAGCCTTGGCTTCCGACCCGTCCTCCGAGGAAGATGGAAGGGTGGGTGCTCGCGAGTGCACCACCCCTCCCGATGGCCGGCGCGTTGACGTAGCCGTAAGTGTCGTGCAATTGGATTCTGAGGCGGCCGTCATTTGCCGCCACGTCCGCAGCCGCCATACCGAAGGATTGCAGCCCGTCGAAGCGGAACCTGAGCGAGGAAACGGAGGACCATGCATCCAGGACCTCCTCCACCGCGGCGAGTGCGTCTGCCGTGTCCATCCCCGGAGGAAGTTTCGCGGGATCCACATCGACCAGATAAGGAATGGGAACGCCGCCGTCGCAAGTGGGGGTGCGCGCGGGTGCGCCGTTGAAATGCAGGTATCCCGTCGGGGTGACCTCCCTGGTCGAAAGAGGCGCTACCAGCTCCGGAAAATCCCCCTCCGCTCCGTTTTGGAAATACGTGCGGATCGCGCCCTTCTCCGCCGGGGTTCCCTCCACCCGGGTGGTGTGGAAGGGCGAGGGCCTCCAGCTTCCGTCGGCGAGGCGATGGAGGTGCAGGATATAGTCTCCGCCTGCCTCCAGATCGACGTGATCGGAGGAAATTTCCATCGTTCCCGCGGTGCTGCCTCCGGGGCTGACGAATGTCAGGTCCTCCGGCGGTGTGCCCTTGGAAATCTGGTTGAGCTCCGCAGTGTAGCGGGTGGAGACGCCCGTGGCGTGGGCCACGATTGCTTTCGAAAGAATGCGATACTCCGCCACTGCATCGGCCCCTTGGAAGATCTCGGCAGGGGAGTGATGCAGGCAGCATCCGGCCCTGAGGTTGGATGAGGTCGCGACGAGCAAGCCGCTGATCACCAGAACGGGAAGTTTCATGGGAAGTAAAAGGTGAAAGGCCCCTCATTCACTCACACTTTCACCATCCGGTGAACTAGAAACTACAGATTAGCAAATATTGCAGGGATCTGGAAAAATGCAGATCCGGCGGCGCGTCAATGCAACCGGGATCAGGGCACAGGCGCGATCGCGGGTGGATGAGGAGGGCGCTTCCATTGCATCAGGAGATTTGCCGCGAGAATCAGCGAGCCGCCGGCCGCGAGCGAAAGCGTCAGAGTTTCGTTGGGATAGCTTCCGCCGACCAGGCGGCCTAGCAAGGCCGGGAGGAACATGACGAAGCAGGCGGTGAAGACGGGTTCGGTCGTGTAAATGAGGCCCGCCTCCGTTGCTGAAACCCGGGGCTGCCACGTATTCATCAGCCCGTAGGCACCCACCGAACAGACCACGGAGAGCGTCAGGATGAGCAGGAAGGCGGGCCACGAAGCGCCCGCGGTCAGCAGCATCCGCGGCTCCGGTGCCATCGCCCAGCTCACCGGCAGGAACATCAGCGCGATAGAAACGCACATCGCGAAGGTCACCATCAGGCCGCGGTTTCCTGCATACTTCGGATTTTCCAAGGTGAGGATCTGGAAGGTGAAGACGAAGGCCGCCGCCAGCGTCGCCGCTTCACCGGGGCCGATTTTGATGGAGGCGGGTGTCACGCCGGACAGGATGGCTCCGCCCGCGATGACCAGAAAGGTCGCCATGAGGGTCCTGGCAGTGGGAGCGCTGCGCCGGCGCAGGCACTCGATCAGCGGCAGGATGACGCAATAGGCCTGGGTCAGGAAAGCGGAGGTGGAAGCCTCGGTTTTCCCAAGGCCCCAAGCCTGGAGTGCCATTCCCGCTCCACCCCACAGCGCCAGCCAGGCACCCTGCGCCAGCTCGCCGCGGGTCGGCCGGGCCCGCATCATGAACGGCATCATGACCGCGGCCGCGAGGCCGAAGCGGGCCATCTGGAGCCAGGCCGCGAGGAAGGTCTTCGACACTTCGCCCAAGCGGGCCGATTGCTCCAGATCCAGCGCCTTGATGACGGGGAAGCTCACACCCCAGAGGGCGCAGGCGACGATGAGAAGAAAGACAGGCATGGCGACCGGCCGCCAGCGTGTCCCACCGCTTCACCGCGGGAAAGCGCGGAGCAATCCTGCTTCTCATCCCTTTGACGATCCCGGAAAGCCGTCTAGCGTGCTACATGGCCGAAACTACTCCTTCCACTCGAGCGTCCTTCAGCATCCCGTCGATCATCTCCCTGATCGCCGCCATCTGGAGCTTCACCAGCGGAGCGATCTTCGGATTGATTCTCGCGATCGTCGCCATCGTCTTCGGAGCGATAGGAATTCTCATGTCCCTATCTCCCGCGAAGCGCGGAGGCGTCGTCAGCACCCTCGGGGTGGGCGCCGGTGCGATCGGCGTGATCGCCGCGGTGGTGAAGGCGATCATGTGGATGCTGGGCTAATCCGGGTTCAGGCTCCCGCAGAATGTTCCATTAAGAAATGCGTCTCCGTTTCTCCGGTGACCCGGAAGCCCCGCCGTCCGTAGAAGTGAAGGGCGGGATTGACCTTCAGCACCTGCAACGTTGTCGGCAGGCCTTTTTCGCGGGTGTCGCAGATGACCTGCTCCACAAGCATGCTCCCGATGCCGCGGTTTTGCCATTCCGGATGGATCGCGATCCGCCGGAGGAAAACGGATTCCGGCTCCTCGCTCACGGAGATCATTCCGATGAGCACGCCGTCGATCTCCAGGATTTCCAGCCCCGACAGGTCGGACTTCTCCCGGAAGCGTGGTTCGTCCCATATCTTCTCCGGGCCCCAGGTCCGAGCCGCATAATCCTGCATCGTGAGAAGGTGCAATTCCCAGAGGAAACCGAAATCCGCCGCCTCTGCCGGGCGTCGGCGGAGGAGAGGAGCGAGATTCCCGGAGGGCCGCCATTCCATCAGCAGATAGCCACCCTCGGCCGTGCTGCCGCTTCCGATTTCCCGCCAACCGGTGGCGCGGTAGAAGGACACGGCCGCGAGATTCGCGGCGTGGCACTTCAGCGTGAAGGGTCCCGCGCGCCGGGACGCGAGGTTCAGGAGCAGCGCGCGCCCGGTTCCCATCCGCTGGTGCCCGGGCGCGACGAAGAGATGATGGACGAAATCCTCTTCCTCCCACACTGAAATGAAACCGAGGACGGAACGGTCGACATCCTCCGCCAGATGGACCGCTTCACCTTTCGTCTGGTCCGCGAAATCTTCCAAGGAGAGTGACCCGGCGGGCAGCCAGGGGAACGCCTGCTTCCGTGCCGCGAGGAAAAGCTCCGCGAGCGACGGATGATCCGGGGGCGTGGCCGGGCGGATGATCATCGTTTCAGAGCCTTCGCGAAGGTTCAGGATCGCCACCTTTTGCTCAGATCCCCGTACGCGTCGATCCTACGGTCGCGGAAGAAGGGCCAGATGCGGCGGAACTCCTCCACCGCCGCGAAGTCCAGATCGTGGTAAAGGATCTCTTCCTGATCCGTGGAGGCCTTGGCAACGAGTTCCCCGTAAGGATTGGCGACAAAAGATCGTCCCCAGAACTCCGTATTGCCCTCCGTGCCGACGCGGTTCACGGCCGCCAGGTAGCAACCGTTTGCCACGGCATGACCACGCTGTACCGTCTCCCATGCACAATGCTGGGCATCGCCCAGCGCCGGTTTCTCCTCGGGCAGCCAGCCGATGGCCGTGGGATAAACGAGTACCTGCGCACCCCCGAGAGCCATCAGGCGCGCCGCCTCCGGATACCACGGGTCCCAGCAGATCAGGACGCCGATCTTGCCGAATCTGGTGTTCCACACCGGCCATCCGGTATCGCCGGGGGTGAAGTAGAATTTCTCCTCGAAAGCCGGATCCTGCGGGATGTGGCTTTTGCGGTAGAGGCCGAGCAGGGCGCCGTCGGCGTCATGGATGGAGGCGGTATTGTGATAGAGCCCGGCCCCGCGGTGCTCGAAGAGCGAGGAAACGAGGACGACACCCAGTTCCCGTGCAATTTGCCCCAGCCGGTCGGTCACCGGGCCCGGCAGTGGATCCGCCAGATCAAACATCGCCGGATCTTCGACGGTGCAAAAATAGGGGGTCAGGAAAAGTTCCTGCGTTACCACGATGTTCGCGCCCGCGGCGGCAGCCTCGCGGATGAGGGCTTCATGGCGTTTGAAGGCTTCGGCCTTGGTGGCGAAGCCGCGGGACTGGAGCAGGGCGAGGCGCGGCATGGGGGAAAGGAAATGCAGCTTGTCCCGGCGGGCAAGCGAGGAAGCGTTGGCGCGACACGATGCCGGGGCTATGATATCGGATGAAAACGATGCTTTCCGGATTGGCGGCGTCGCTGGCGATGGCCGCGGGTGCCGTATCACAGGAGCCGGATCCGGTCGCCGCGAGGCAGCGGATGGTGGCGGAGCAGATCGAGCGGCGTGGTGTGAAAAGTCCGGCGGTGCTTGAAGCCATGCGGAAGGTGCCCAGACACCTCTTCATGCCGCCGGATGCGCGCGAGTATGCCTATGACGACCGTGCCATCTCCATCGGCCACGGCCAAACGATCTCCCAGCCCTACGTGGTGGCTTTCATGACGGAGTCGCTGGCCTTGAAGCCGACCGACCGGGTGCTGGAGATCGGCACGGGCTCGGGATACCAAGCTGCCATTCTCGCGGAACTCGTGAAGGAGGTTCACACCATCGAGATTGTCGAAGCACTTGGAAAACGCGCGGCGGAAGCCTTTGCCGCGGAAGGTTACAAGAACATCAACGCGCGCATCGGGGACGGTTACCGCGGATGGCCGGAGGCCGCGCCCTTCGATGCGATTATCGTGACCTGCTCTCCCGATGCCATTCCCCCGCCGCTCGTCGAGCAACTGGCGGAGGGCGGGCGCATGATCATCCCGGTCGGCCCCGAGGGTCATCCGCAACAACTCGTTCTTCTGCGCAAGGCGGACGGGAAGATCGAGCAAAAGCAGATCCTGCCCGTCGTCTTCGTGCCCATGACGGGCGAGGCGGAGCGGAAGTGAAAGACTACTCCAGATAAAGATCCTCCACCTTGAGAGAGAGGCCGATCGAGCGCAGGGTAAATTCCCCCGTCCGGTGCAGTTCGCCGGGCTCCCAGCCGCCCTCGCGGCGGAAGATGCTCACCTCGGCCCGTTCCGGGTGCTGGCTGACGATGACGTATTCCTCCAGGGAGGGAATCCGCTGGTAAACGAGGAACTTTTCGACCCGATCACGCAGAGCGTTGTCGGAAAGGACCTCGATGATAAGCTTCGGATTACGGACGAAGTAAGGATCGTTGTCGGCCGGATCGCACGCGACCATCACGTCCGGGTAGTAGAAAATGTCCGAGCCGATAACCTCCGCATGGACCTTCATGTCCGATTTGAAGGTGCGGCAGCCTTTCCCCCGCAAGTGGCCGTGGATGCTCGCGGCGAGATTCAGGGACACCAGCTCGTGCTTCCGGCTGGCCCCGGCCATCGCGGTGACGACGCCGCCGGAGTACTCGTGTTTGATCTCCGAGTGACGCTCTCCTTCGAGGTAGTCGTCCACGGGGACCAAGTCAGAGAACTGGATTGCCGCATTTCCGCTCATCGTCCTCCGATCCTAGATGGATTCCGCGGGTAGGGCAAGGAGCGCTTGGGCGGCTCAGACGCCGGTGTCCGTCTTCGTCTTCGCGATCTTGTCGAGGATGCCGTTCACGAAGCGCCCGGAGTCGGTCGTGCCGAAGCGTTTGGCCAGCTCGATCGCCTCATTGATGGCCACCGGTGCCGGAATGTCCGGCGCGTGAATGATTTCCCAGATCGCCAGCCGCAGGATCGCGCGATCCACGGGATCGATGCGTTCGGGCGAAAAGTTCTCCACCACGGAGGCCAAGCGTTCGTCGATGGTCTCCTTTTCCCGCTGCACCGCACTTGCCAGCGAGTCGGTCTCCCGGCGCAAGGCGGCAAGGGCCTCCTTGCTCTCCCGGATTTTAGCCAGGTCCACCTGATCCGGAAAGCGCTCCGGTTCTTCCACCATGCGCACGCGTTCGGAAATGCGTTCGAGGCGGCGGATGCTCCCGGCCACCGGCTCCATCTGGCCCCGGAGTCCGGGGATGTCTTCGAGCGCCTCCAGGAAGCGGCGGCGGGCGAACGTGAGATCTCGGTCGGTCCGGAAGAGGGTGGCGAGCACTGTCTCGAAGCGCTCGCTGAAGGAATCGTCGTCGCTATCGCGCGGGATGCGGGAAAGCTCGATCATTCCGGCGGTCCAGCGGTTTTCCAGATCCGCCACCTGCTGGAGGGACATGGCGGTGCGCTCCAGATCGGGCCGGGCGCGCAGGGTCGCCATCGCCACCGGCAGCCGGTCCTGGAACTCCTTCAGCCTGGCCTCGCGGCCGAGGCTCAGGTGGTGAAGCGTCTTCCATGTCGCCTGGAGCAGGGCCCGGCGGTCCGACTCCGTGACGAATTGCCAGAAGGGTTCCCGGATCGACGCAGGGTCGGCTCCGCCTTCGAGGTCGGCGCAATACAGGAACTGCACCACCGCCTCGCGGATTTGACGGCGGCTAGGCATTGCGGGAAATCACACGGGGCATGGAACGCTCGATCTCGCTGAAGATATCCACCATCGAGGCGGCGACGCGTGCGGCTTCGCGGCCACGATTGAGATTCGAGCCGATGCAGCGGGCGTAGGCCTGCTTTTCGTCCTCCACCAGCAGGACTTCATGGATGACCGGCACCCGGTGCTTCACCGCCAGTTCCTGCAGCGAGCGGGTGATGGAATTCGCGATCAGGTCGGCGTGGGCGGTTGCTCCTTTCACGATCACGCCGAGCGCGATCACGCAGGCGGGCGGCTGCTCGCCACGGTCGAGCACGTTGGCGATCGTCACCGGGATTTCGAAAGCACCCGGCACGCGGATGATGTCCACGCGGGTCTGCGGCATCAGCTCGCTCAGTTCGGCGACGGTATTGTCCACCAGCGCGTCGGCGAATTGCTCGTTGTATTTGGCCGCGACGATGCAAACGCGCATCCGCGGTCCGATGATTCTTGGTTTGGGCGGCAGCGCCGAGGACATGGCCGGGGTATGGAGGCAGCTTGCGGAAAAGTCAACGGAAGGCGGAGCCCAGTATCCGGGGGCGCGGGAAAGCGGGAATGACCGCGGAAAATGCCGCGCGTGTGCCCATTGTCCTCCCGGAGGCACCGGATTGGTGGTTCCGGCCCCGCTATTCCACGTTCTGCACCTGCTCGCGGATCTTTTCGAGCTCCGTCTTCGCCTCCACGACGTGCTGGGCGATGCCCGCGTCCGAAGCTTTGGCTCCGATGGTGTTGAACTCCCGGTGGATCTCCTGGCAGAGGAAATCGAGCGGCCGGCCGGCGGGTTCCTTGCCCGCCATGTACTCGCGGAATTTACGGAAATGCGAGTCCAGCCGGGTGATTTCCTCCGAGACGTCCGAGCGATCGGCGAAGATGGTCAGCTCGCGCAGGACCCGGTCATCCTGCAGTTCCAGTTCCAGCCCGGCCTCGCGGAGCCGCTTCATCAGCAATTCGCGGTAGCGCTCAGGCCGGACCGGCGCGAGTTCCGCGATGGCGGCCGCGGTTCTCTCCAGGGTATCCAGGCGGCTGGAAAGGTCCTTGGCGAGATCCGTCCCCTCGGCGGCCCGCATGGCGAGCACTTGCTCGATCGCCACTTCGAGCGCCGGTTCGATGGCCGCCCACGCCGCATCCGCGGAGACCCCGCCTTCCTCGATCCGGATGATTCCCGAGGTCCGCAGGAAATCCGCGGCTTCCGGCAGGACATTCCTGCCGGTGTGTCCGGAGATGGCCTCGAAAGCCGCTTCCAGCGCCTCCACCAGCCGCAGGTCCACGCTGACGGGGGTGGGCGCTCCGCTGGATCGCTCGAACTGGATGGTGACCTGGATGCGGCCCCGTGAGATCGTGTTCAGGACGGCCCGCCGGATCTTCGGCTCCAATTCGGTGAATTCCCGCGCGGACTGGACCACCACCTCCGCTTGCTTGCGGTTCACGCAGGCGATTTCAACCGTCGCCGTTCCCTCGTCCGCCGTGGCCGAGCCCCGGCCGAATCCCGTCATGGAATGCATGCACGGGAGGCTGGCGGGGACTGGCGGATGTGAGAAATGAAAAGTGAAAAATGACGGTCCACCCGGCCAAGCAGCTCGCGGAGCGGACCCCCTCGTCCCGCTCCTAGAGATCGGACATCCGCCGCTTCTCCTCGTCCGGGATGCTCTGCGGGGGTTCCTCGTCGTCGGGTTGGTCGCCCGCATCCGCTGCGGCCTCGTCACCGGCTTCTTCTCCGGCCTTCCAGCCTTCCTCGGAGGAGGAGGGATCCCAAGGATCGCTGCGGTCCTCCGCTTCGTCCCCCTCGCTTTCGTCCGCAGGGTTGCCGCCGCCGGCGAGCAGACGCTCCAAGCGCTGCCGTTCTTCCTCGGCCTCCGCTTTATCCTTCTTCTTGGCGTCGAAATAGGCCAGCCAGATGCACATTTCGTAAAGCAGGACCATGGGCCCTGCCATCAGGCAGAGCGTGAAGGCATCCGGCGTCGGGGTGATGATCGCGGCCACCACGAAGATCGCGAGGATCGCGTAGGAGCGGGTGCGGCGCATCGCCTCGTGCGTCAGCAGGCCGACCTTCACGAAAACCATGACCACCACGGGCAGCTCGAAGGAAAGGCCGAAAAGCAGGGTGAACTGGGTGGCGAAAGTAATATATTCGCCGATCCGCCAATCGTTCGAGACGCCCAGCTTCGAGCCCCACTCGAAGAAAAAGGTCAGCGCACGCGGCAGGACGAAGGAGTAGGCGAAAAAGACCCCGAAAAGGAAGAGCCCGAAGCCGATGGCCAGAGCCGGCCACATGACCTTTTGCTCGTGCTGGTGGAGGCCGGGCAAAACGAACTGCAGGATGAAAAGCAGCAGCAGCGGGAAAGAAACCACGATCCCCGCGAAAAACGACAGCTTCATGGAGAGCATGAAGGTCTCCGTGGGCTTCAGCGCGGACATGAGCTGGAGGTTTCCCCGGGTGTCGATTTCGGGATTGGCACCCTTTGCCAGCAGCGTGTTCACCACGTTCACCAGGCCCGGATCGGTACCGGTGCTTTGCAGGAAGGCGGCGCGGCTTTGCTCCGGAAGGACGGCCAGGCCGCGCAAGAGCCGGATGAGTTCCACGCGCCGGAGCGTGGCGGTGTCGAAGTAGCCGAGAAGCAGGCCCCCTTGCTCGGGGCCCAGCGAGAGGGCGGCGCGCTCGATTTTCTTCGCCTCCTCCCAGTTTTCCGGATCGATCGCCGGATCGGAGTCCTCGGGCAGCAGGCTGGTGGCGTGGATCAGCCGGACCTCCTCCACGGGCTTGCGGAGGATCGCCATCAGCTTATCCTGGAAAGCGAAGCAGACGACCATCGAGATCATCAGCGTCACCAGGCAGCGGGTGATCATCACCCGCAGGTCGTCCAGGTGATCCAGGAAAGGCTTCTCGTGTTCCGGG
>CBIHMP010000054.1:0-16783 GCA_966211015.1 uncultured Luteolibacter sp.
GGGCGACCTCCTGCCGCCTGCCTTCCTGAACGCGTTGGGAAGGCTTCAGGACGATGTGGAACCGGTTCCTGTAGAGGAAATCGAAAAGGTGATTCAGGAAGAGCTGGGAGTAAGGATCTCGAAGGCTTTCGAGTCCTTCGAGCGCAAGCCGCTGGCGGCTGCCTCCTTGGGCCAGGTCCATCTGGCTACCCTGCGCGGCGGGCGACCCGTGGCGATCAAGGTGCAACGGCCCGATATCCGCCGGGAAATCGCCGGCGATCTGGATAGTCTGGAGGCGATCGCCGAATTCCTCGACAACCACACCGACTTCGGCCGGAAGTATGAAACCCTGCGGATGATCCGGCAGTTCCGCGCGAGCATCCTCCGGGAGCTGGATTACACTCGGGAAGCTGCAAACCTCGCCGAGTTGCGCGAGAACCTGAAAGAGTTCGACCGGCTGGAGCTGCCCCGTGTCGTGCCGGACTACTCGAGCGGCCGGGTTCTCACGATGGACTACATCCCCGGCACGAAGATTACCTCACTCTCCGGTGCCGTGCGGACGGATCTGGATGGCGACGAGCTTGCGGACCAGCTCTTCCAAGCATACCTGAAGCAGATCCTCGTGGATGGCTTTTTTCACGCCGATCCCCATCCCGGGAATCTCCTGCTTACCCACGACCGTAATATCGCAATCCTCGACCTGGGGATGACCGGCCGCGTGCAACAGCGGATGCGCGATCAACTGGTGCACTTGCTGGCGGGTATCGGGGAGGGCAACGGCATCCAGACTGCGGAGGCCGCGATGGGGATTGCCGAGGCGAAAAGCGAGGAGATCAACCGGGGAAGCTTCATCCGCGCCGTCGAGGAGATCGTCGGATCCGCGAAATCCAGCAAGCTGGCGGAAATCGACATGGGGACCATCGTGCTGCAGGTCACACGCGCCTGCGCGGAGGCGGGCCTCCGGATCCCGCCGGAGATGAGCATGATCGGCAAGGCCCTGATGAATCTGGACCGGGTAGGGGCCGCTTTGAGCCCGGGCTTCGATCCCCAGGACGCGATTCAGCGGCACCTGGGTCAAATCAGCCGGGCACGGGTAAAGGAAACCCTGACTTCGGCTAACATTCTCGGAATGCTGACGGAGACCAAGCAGTTCCTCGGGCAACTCCCGCTGCGGGCGAACCGGATCCTCGACCTGCTCGCCGATAACAAGTTGAAGGTACGGGTGGATTCCATCGACGAGAAGGCGCTGATCGTCGGTCTTCAAAAAGTCGCCAACCGGATTACGCTCGGGTTGATCCTCGCCGCGTTCATCGTCGGCTCGTCCATGCTGGCCCGGGTGGAGACCAGCTTCCGGATCTTCGGCTACCCCGGCCTTGCGATGGTCTTCTTCCTGATTGCCACGATAGGCGCCGCTGCATTGTTCGTGCAGATCGTCTTCAAAGACCGGTAGAGGGAGCCGGCACACCTGCTTCCGCTTGCGGTGCTCCTCGCTGGCAGAGCTCCTCCTTCCCAGGGGCGGGCTCCTTTACCGCTCCGCAGGTGCCTGAAAATGGATAGTGCGTGGTGAGGCCTGCGGGAGATAGAGGCGGTCCGTGTGCAAAATGACTCCCGTAGATGCAGAATGAGAAGGCTTCATATCCGGTTGATCAAGCGGCCTGGACAGAGGGGGAGTAGCGGCAGTTCCGTGAGGCATGGAGCGAGGCGGTTGCCGCCCACGTTCGTCTGAATGACAACGCCCGTGGCACGACCGATGCAGGGAGTGATATGCCGCCTGCTAGGACGGCAGTAAAAAGTGAATCCCCTGAAAAGCCATGTTCTACCACGACGGAGGAAAGCTTCAATATCAAGTTCGGGTTGATCGCCCGAATCCGCTTTTTGCCAAAGCTCTTCAGCAGGCGATCGGCGGGATCCAAGGAGAAATTCGCGTGTGCTTGCAGTACCTCTTCCAAGCCTGGGGCGCGCGCGGCCCCGCGAAATATCGCGACCTGCTTTTGGAAACCGGTACCGAGGAAATCGGTCACATCGAAATGCTGGCGACCGCCGTGGCCATGAATCTCGAAGGGGCTCCCGTGGCCATGGAACAAGCTGCCGCGGATCCCGTGGTCGCCGCGGTTCTCGGAGGCATGAATGTCCAGCACGTCATCACCACCTGCATGGCCGCCATGCCCGCCGATGCCTCGGGAGTGCCCTTCAACTGCAGCCACGTTTACGCCAGCGGGAACATCGCGGCCGATATGTTGTCGAACGTGATGGCAGAGTCCACGGGGCGGATGCTCGCGGTCCAGCTTTTCAAGATGACGGATGATCCCGGAATGAAGGATATGCTGCGCTTTCTGATCGCGCGGGACACCATGCACCAGAACCAATTTCTTGCGGCGTGGGAGGAGGCGGGAGGCAGGGCGAGCCACCCGATTCCCAATAGCTTCCCGCAGGATGAGGAAGCCCGGGATTTCAGCTACAGCTTCCTGTCCTTCGGAGCCGATGAGAGCGTGGTGCCGCCGGCAGGGGCCTGGAGCCACGGCAAGAGTTTCGATGGTAGGGGCGAGTTCGAGACGAAGCGCATGGTGCCTCTCGGCGGGATTCCGGATCTCGGCTACGCATCGCCCGACTCCGGCGCGCAGTCCGAACAAATGGAGGCTTCATCACTAGCAACCGGGGAAACCTGAGTTTATTTTTCGTGGCGAAAGGGAGGTAACGGTGCCGCTCCTCCGCGCGGTTGGCTCGCGGGGGAGCATTTCCGAAGGCCGGCGGGCTGTCTTTTCGCGTGTAATCCGATTTCCGCCGGTATCCTGTCCTATGAAGGGAAGTCCCCCGTTCACACGCCATCCGGTCAAACTGGAGTTTTTGACGCCCCAGCTTGCCGGTCTGGGTGAAGAGCTGCGCAACGCCAAGATCCTCTGGAGAGGCGAGAGCATCAAGGTGCTCTCTACCCCCCGGACCGCGTGGCTGATCGTGAAGCCGGGGACCCCCGCTTGCGCCGCGGTGCAGTTGATTCATGAGGCGCACGGTCTGGATGAAGTGAAGGTCCAGGAAAAGACCCCGGGCATTTCGATATCGGCACGCGGGTCCTTGGGAAAATACCGGCTCCGGCTGATGATCGAGGAGAGCGAGCCTCTGGCCCTCCGGATTACCAGGCACTTGAAGCCAGCCGCCCCGGTGAAGCTGGACGGGCAGTTCCGGGAAATCTGTATTGTAGATCGGCACCTCGACCCCTTCAAGGAGGGCCTGCTGTTCACCACGCAGACCGGCCCTACCGCGGGCCAAGCCTATGTCGCGGCAGGAGGAGTGGCATTCTTTTACTTCCAGAATCTCGGGGCTCTGGCCCGCTACTCCTCCCTGACCGGCGCGTCGTTGATCTCGAGCGTGGGGATCGACTGGCCGATGGTGGGCCTCAAGCTCCCCTCCGGGGAAACCCCTCTGCCGAAAAATGAGGAGGTTTTGGTCTCCGACTTTTTCCTGCGGATCACAACCGGCGCTGACGAGGGCGAAGCAACGCGGGCAGCTGAATTCATCGATGGGCTTGCCCTCGCCTACAGGAAGGTCGCGCCTCCCCCAGGCCCTTGGTTCGATTGGGCGGCGATGTCCGAAAAGACCTTGAAGTCGTTGGTACGCTCCCGCGAATGCATGCGCACCGTCAAGGGACATGCTTACCTTAATGCCTACGTGGGGTCGGACGATAAGCCGCCGGAGAGCATGGTTCAGGGCGCGGTAGCGGTCCCCTTGGCGGAATATGAATGCTGGCTGCAGAAGCCCCATCCGCTGGGACGGAAGCTGGCAGGCAATCTGAAGCCTTTCTTCATGACGGATCTCGGCACCATGGCCCGCTGGCTCCCCGGTGAAAAGTTCCTGAAGGACCAGCCGGGCGACGAGGAGCATCAGGAGAAAATGGACTCCTGGTATCTCCTCCACACCCTGATGAATCTGGGGCGTCTCGCCGAGCTGGGCGGGGAAGCGGAGAGAAAGCTCTTTTTCGACAGCCTTCCCTACGTCATCCGCGTGGCACGGCATTTCGATTACGACTGGCCTGTATTCTACCACAGGAGGACCCTCCGGGTCTTCCGCCGCGAGACGGAAGACGGGGCCGGAGGCGAGCAGGACAGCGCGGGCTTGTACGCCCACGTCATGGTTCAGGCGTGGAGACTCACGAAGAACCTCCTCTATCTGCAGGAGGCGGAGGCCGCGGCATCCCGGTTGAAGGGCCTGGGCTTCGGCGTCCTTTACCAGACGAACAATACCACCTTCACCGCGGTCGCCCTCGCCTGGCTGTGGAAGGAAACGGGCAATGCCCTTTACAAGGATCTGAGCCTGGTCTGCATGGGGAGCATCCTCAGCCACCTTTGGATGTGGGAGCCCGCCAGACCCGGCCATAGCTGGCGCACATTCATGGGTCTGCCTCCCCTGCACGATGCTCCCTACATCGCGGCATACGAGGAGGCGGAGGTCTTCGCCGCGTTCCGCGCTTATCTGGAGACGCTGGGTGAGGAGGCTCCGCCCTCGCTGGTCGAATTGCTGACCGGCTTCGGCAAGCATCTCCTCGGGCGCGCCCGCTATTATCTGCCGGCGGAGCTTCCTCCCGAGTCTGTCTGCAGGGAGCCCAAGGAAGGCAAGATCGACCCGAAGCTCCCGATCCCCGTCGAGGATCTATACCCGGGTCTGGACCAGGCCGGTCAGGTCGGCCAGGAGGTCTATGGATCGGCTCTGGCGCTCATCTTGACCACCCGCTCCTACCATCGCTGGAAGAAGGTCCCTTTCATGGTATGGTGCGAAACGCCGCTCTCGTCGGTCGAATTCGAGATCGATCCTAAAACGCGCGGGGGCACTCTCAAGTTTCGTGTGCTGGGTTCGCCGCTGCACCGCTATTCGATCCGGATTATCCCCTCACGCCATGTGAAGAAGCGCCCGCGGCTGACCGTGCACCGGGAAGAGCAGGGAAAGCGGAGGGCGAAAGTAAAGCCGAAGCAAACCGCGGAGAACCACTTGGTCCTGGATGCATCGGGAATCGCCACTGTGACGATCGGGTGGAAGCCCGGCTAATGCCGGCAGCGGCCGCCTTGGCTCTGCAATCGGCAATGTCCGTGTGCACGCTGCGCGGACGGAACTCCTGCCCGCCCGTCATTCCCGTTTCACCAGTTTGTTGAAGTTGCTGGGTTCTCCATCCGCGGTCGTCTCCTGATAAAGGAGCGCAAGTCCGCTATCCTCGAAAGTTTCAAAGAACTGCTCCCAGGAGATCTCCTCCAGCGAACCCTCGCCCTCGTAGCCGGGGAAATCGATCCGTAGGATGCCAGCGTCGTCTCCCGACCCGGTTCCCTTCACCTTGCTTGGTTTTCCGCCGCGTTCCTCGGCCCATTTGCGGATTTCATCGTGATCTGTGGTGGTCTTGCTCATAGAGCCTGCCTCTTCGCAGATCCGGTGCCATCGCCGGAGTGCGGAAATGCCAGCGCCCGGAGTAAAATCCAGCGGCATTTCCGCTGTTTTCGTGTTAGGTTACCCGTCATGAACCAGCAGGAGATCGACGGGTTTCGCGAGCGGCTCTTGGAAGAACGGGAGCGGCTCGCCGGGGAGGCGAAGACACACGGTACCTTTCCGGCGCTGGAAGCAGGGGACAACGGGATGGACATCGAGGAGCAGGCGACTCGCGCGGCGGACGATCTCGTCGAGGCGCGGCTCACCGAGGATCGCGGCAATCTCCTCCGGAAGATCGATTTCGCCCTCGCCCGGCTCGATGCGGGGACTTACGGGCAATGTGCGAATTGCGGCGAAAGGATTCCTCTCGAGCGTTTGCGGGCAAAGCCCTCCGTCTCCCTGTGCTTGGAGTGCCAGGAGGCGAAGGACCGGGGTGCCTTGGCCGGAGAGTAGTTCCTCCGCCGGCACGCCGGATTCACAGGGTCACGATCCGGAGCTGGAGCTCGACGAGATCGTTGACCAGATGAGCTCCCAGATTCCTGAAAAGGCGACCGGAGCCGTATTTCACGTTCCATCTGGTGCGATCGATGGAGAAAGAAGCCTGCGCGGCTGCTTTGCCGTCGGCGGTGATGCCGTGAGTGGCGAGGAAGCCGACCGTAGCGGTGACATCCTTCAGCGTCAGCATTCCGCGCACGGAAAGGCCGGGAGCGCCCGGCTCCACTCCCGGTAGCGCCGCCGCCTCCGTAATGACGAAGCGGGCCTCCGGATAAAGGGCCACGTCGAAAAAATCATGATCCATCAAATGACGGACCAGCACTTCGTGCAGGGGATCGCCCGCCAGATCCGCACAACGGATGGTATGCATGTCGATGACGAACTCCCCGCCCTTCAAAGCTCCTTCCTGAAAATCCAAATGGCCGGATTTCAGCGAGAGGAAGCCCTCGTGCATGTTCAGGAGGTTCCTACCCGTCCACCGGATGCGGCTTTCCTCTAAATCGATCGGCAGCCTGCCATCGGGAACCGCCGTTTCCGCTGCCGGTGGGGAAGAGAGTCCCGTGATCGGCAGCCCTCCGGCGGACCATGCTTCGACGCCTCCTCGAAAGTCCGACACCTGGGAATACCCGTTCCTGCAAAGCTTCTCGGCGGCCATCCGGCTTTCCTGGCTGTCGTCGCACTGGCCGTACACACAGACCGCAGCGGCAAGACCGGGAGCCATGCTTGGCGTTCCTTCGAGGAACCCGACTTCAAACACGCAACGGTTCACGGCCCCTGGAACATGTCCCCGGGCGAAGGCGGCAGCGGGTCTCACATCGATCAGCACGGGCGGGTGCCCGGATGAAAGGCGGGAAGAGAGCGTTTGTGCGTCGATCGTTTCGGGATTCATGGAGCCAGAATGCATATACGGGTGCGCCCGTCAGCGCATGTAGCAGAATAACTGCTCCATGTCCCGGCGTTCCGAAGCAGGCGTTTCAAAATCCGTTGTTCCTCCTTCTTTTCGTCCATGATTGCTTGGCTCCCGCCGGCTGTCCCGACCATGAATCTTCTCGCCCTCGCCGTCACCCTGTTCCTCGTGCTGGATCCCTTCGGGAATGCAGCCATTTTCCATGCGGTGCTCTCGAAGATTCCCGAGAGCCGGCGCCGGCCCGTGCTGGTGCGGGAGCTCCTGTTCGCCCTCTGCATCCTCCTGGGTTTCCTGTTTCTGGGGAAGCACCTGCTGGGCTTTTTGGGTCTGAGACCGGCCACGCTGAGCATCTCGGGAGGCATCCTTCTCTTCCTCATCGCTTTGGGAATGGTGTTTCCCACCCGTTCCGTGCTCGGGGAGACGGGGGATGACGAGCCTTTCATCGTCCCGCTGGCCGTCCCCCTGATCGCCGGACCGTCCAGCATCGCGCTCATCCTGCTAACGGCTTCGAAATATCCCGGCGAGCTTGCCTCTATCACCCTCGCCGTCACCGGAGCGTGGCTCCTGTCGTCGGTGATTCTGCTGCTCTCGCCCGCGCTGCTGCGGCTCATGGGGACGAAGGGAACCCGGGCTCTGGAGCGGCTGATGGGCCTGCTGCTCATCCTCGTAGCGGTCCAAATGTTCCTTGATGGCGTGTCCACCTACAGCGCATCCTCCGCCCCGTGATTGCCCGCCGTGTCATCTTCGAAGGTCGCGTCCAGGGAGTGGGGTTCCGGTACACGACCAAGGACATCGCCAAGGGCTTCGAGGTCTGCGGCACCGTGAAAAACCTCCCCGACGGCACCGTCGAACTCGAGGTCATGGGGGAGCGCGAGGAAGTGGAAGCCTTTCTCAAGGAGATCGCCGAGGAATCCCCGCTGGGCCATCACATCAAGGGCATGCACGTGAAGAACATCCCTCCGCTCGAAGGCGTAAAGGGCTTCACGATCGAGCGGTGAAGCGTTGGCTCAGGGCCGCGACCGGTGGCCGCTTGCTTAGAGCCCCGGCCAGGCCTCTCCCAGCCAATTCAGGTAAGCAGCGGAACCTGCCGCCACCGGCAGGGCCAGGATCTCCGGTACCTCGTAAGGGTGCAGTTCCAAAATAGCCGCCTCCAAATCCGCGTAGCGGGTGGTTTTGATGATCCCCAGCACCTCGTCCGCCCTTTCGGTTTTTCCCTCCCAGCGGTAGATCGATTCCACTCCCGGAAAGAGGTTCACGCAGGCCGCCACTTGCCTTTCCACCAAGGCCGCGCCAATCTGTCGCGCCTGATCGATATCGGGGAAGGTGCAGAGGACGACGACCGCGTTTTCCATGTCCTATCCTCACCGCTGAACCGAAACTGGCAATCCCTTGAAATCCGGCTTCCTCGACAAACTCCTCGCCCGTATCGACCGGATCGATCCGGCCGAGGCACGGCAGCTTCTCGACCGGCTGGTGCGGGAGAAAGGCTTCCTGGAACAGGTCTTCGAAGCCTTGCACGAAGGGGTCATCGTGCTCGATGACGATGGGGAAATCACCTTCATCAACGGTGCCGCCTGCCGTTTTTTCGGCCTGCAGGCCGAGGAGGCTCCGGGCACGCCTCTCGCGGCGCGGATTCCGGGCTTGGACTGGGGCTCGCTGGCCAAACCGGGCATGGCCGTGTCGCGGGATCTTGAGATTTTCTATCCCGAGAACCGTTTCCTCAACTTCTACCTGTCCCCGATCAAGCCGGAGCGGCCGTCGGCCCAAGCGGTCGGCTGGGTGATGCTCGTCCGGGATCTGACCACGACGCGGCAGGAAGCGGAACAAACCCTTGAATCGGAGCGCTTGAATGTCCTCACGCTGCTAGCCGCAGGGGTCGCCCACGAAATCGGCAATCCCCTCAATTCACTCGATATCCACCTGCAGCTCATGGCGCGGAAGCTCCGCAAGCTGCCGCCCGGGGACCGCACTCCATTGGAAGAACATCTCTCGACCGCGCGGAATGAGATCAAGCGGCTGGATACGATCCTGAAGCAATTCCTCCAGGCGATCCGGCCTTCCACCCCGAACCGGGAGCGCTGCAACTTGCCGAAAATCCTGCAGGATGCCCTGCGGTTGCTCGAACCGGAACTCGAAACGCGCTCGATCTCCGTCCAAATGGAAATCGCGGACGACTTCCCCGCGATGGAGGCCGATGCCGGGCAATTCCAGCAGGTCTTCTACAATCTCCTCCGGAATGCTTATCAGGCTATCGGCGGAAAAGACGGGCTGATCCGGGTCACCGCGCGGGCGAACGAGTTCGAAGCCACCCTCTCCATCGAGGACAACGGCACCGGGATCTCGCCCGAACACATGGGTTCGCTCTTCGAGCCCTATCGCACCACCAAGCAATCCGGCAGCGGGCTCGGTCTCCTGATCGTCCGCCGCGTCGTCCGCGAGCACGGCGGCGAGATCGAGATCCAGAGCGAGCCGGGCTCCGGAACCCGCGTCCTCATCCATCTTCCCAGGGGTCCGAGGCCCGTGAGGCTGCTGGAATCGGAGAATCGGGTGATCGATGTGGAGGCCAGCAGCCAATGATCGTGAAAACTCCCGTCAATTTCCCGCCCCCTTCACCGTTTCATCTCCCTCGGCATTTCAATTTCCTGTAATTCTCATGACCCCGACCCTGCTCATCGCGGATGACGAAAAGGCCACCCGGGACGGGCTGCGGTCCGCCCTCGAAGAGGAATTCGAGGTTTTCACCGCGGCCAACATCGCCGAGGCGATGTCGGTCCTCAAGGCGGAGCCGGTGGACCTATTGCTGACCGACCTCCGCATGGGAGGGGATTCGGGCATGGACCTGCTGGCCCAGGCGATGGCGCTGCCTCATCCCCCGGTGTCCATCATGATGACCGCCTACGGGTCGGTCGATACCGCGGTGGAGGCGATGCGGCGGGGCGCCTGGCATTTCGTCACCAAGCCGCTGAACCTCGACGAGGTGGAAATGCTGCTGAAGCGCGCGCTCCGGAGCCGCAAACTCGAGACGGAGAACCGGCAGCTCCGCGAGCAGATTTCGGATGCCTCCGGGCTCGAGCGGTTGGCCGGCAAGTCCCCCGCGATCCGCAAGGTGATCGAGGTCGTCCGGCAGGTCGCCCCCACCCGGGCCACGGTTTTGATCGAGGGAGAATCCGGCACGGGCAAGGAGGTGGTCGCCCACGCGATCCACCGCTTGAGCGGGCGCCCCGCGGAGAAACTGGTGATCGTGCACTGCGCCGCGCTGGCGCCGCAGATCTTGGAAAGCGAGCTTTTCGGCCACGAAAAGGGTGCCTTCACCGGTGCCACGCAACGCCGCATCGGCCGCTTCGAACAGGCGGACGGGGGGACGCTGTTCCTCGACGAGATCGGTGAGATCGACGCGTCGATCCAAGTGAAGTTGCTGCGCGCGCTCTCCGAGCGCACGATCGAGCGGGTGGGTTCCAATACGCCCGTGAAAGTGGACGTGCGTGTGATCGCCGCCACCAATAAGAACCTCGCGGCGATGGTCGGGAAGGGGGACTTCCGGGAGGATCTCTTTTTCCGTCTGAACGTCGTCCGGATCGAAATGCCGCCCCTGCGGGAGAGGGCGGAGGATATCGTGCTGCTGGCGGGGGAGTTCCTAAAGGAATTCGCGGAGGAGAACGGCAGGCCGGTGAAACCGCTCAGCGACCAAGCCCTGCGGCTTCTGCGCTCCTATCCATGGCCCGGCAATGTCCGGGAACTGAGGACCGCGATCGAGCACGGCGTGGTGATGAGCAACGATCCAATGATCGACCTGCATCACCTGCCCTCCTCCCTCCTTGGCGAGGGAAGTATTCCGGTTCCGCCGGTGACGGCTCAGGTCGGGACCAAAATCACCCTTGCCGCCTCTCGGGAATTGAATTTGCATGCGCTCGAAACAAGCGCCATCCGCGCCGCCTTGGCTGAAGCCGGAGGCAACCGGACGCGGGCCGCCGAGCTTCTCGGCATCAGCCGCCGCACCCTCCAGAGGAAGCTCAAGGAGGAAGGCGAGTGATGAAACCCGCCGGCACCCCGACCGATTTCTCATGAGCAGCCCCACTTCCTCGCAATTCGAAACGGCGGTAATGATCCGCAGGATCCTGTTCTTCCTGGCCCTGATCAGTTTCACCCTGCTCAACCTGATGCCGCTTTTCCGCGGCCTTTCCTCACCCCAGGCGATGGAGCAGGCCCAGATCGCCCGCCAGATCGCCCGCGGCGAAGGCTTCACCACCAAGATGATCCGCCCCCTGGCCTATTACGAGGCGGAGAAGGCGAACCAAGGAGGCGCGGTGCCTTTCACCGGATTCAAGGACACCTACCACGCGCCGCTCAATCCCTTGATCCTGGGGGCCGTGTTGAAGTTGGTCGGCGGGGATAAACCCGATGCCTGGCCGATGGCCAAGGACGAGCTGGTCTTCCCACTGGACCGGGTGATCGCGCTGGTATCGACCTTGTTCTTCCTGATGTCCATCGGCGTCTCCTACCTGCTGGTGGGCAGGATTTTCGATCCGAAGATCGCCGGAGTCACGGCGGTGCTGATGATGTTGTGCGACCTTTTCTGGAATTTCTCCCAGAGCGGCCTGCCGCAGATGCTCTTGCTGCTCCTCTTCTCCTGCGGGCTCTACTTCACCTACCGGGCGGTGGAGGCTCAGGACGAGGGCAGACCGAGCTTTCTGCCTGCCCTGCTCGGGGCGGTGTTCCTCGCGCTCATGGTGCTGACGCACTGGATCGCCGCTTGGATTTTCCTCGGTTACCTCATATACGCCGCGTTCACCTTCAAGCCGCGCGGGATCATCGCGCTGATCGGCATGGCTTTGCTCGGCTTGCTGATCGCCCTCCCGTTGATCCGGGCAAATGGGATTGTCGGCCAGCCTTTCGGGACGGGATTTTACGTCCTCTACAACGGCATCGGCGGCAGCACCGAGTCCATGGTCATGCGCAACCATGACCTGGAGAGCGAACCGCTCTCGCTGGACGGGATGGTCCTGAAAATCCTCGGCACCACGCTGGTCCAGGCCTCCGACCTCCTTCCTTTCCTCGGCGGGATTCTTGCCGCGCCGTTTTTCTTCATCGCCCTGCTTCACCCCTTCAAGCGCGCGCCCATCGCCGGTTTCCGCTGGGGCATCCTGCTGATGTGGGGCTTTGCCGCCCTGGGCATGGCCATCTTCGGAATCGACCGTGAAAACCCGCTTCACTCGAACCAGATCCACCTGCTTTTCGCCCCGGTGATGGCGGCGTACGGGCTCGCCTTCATTTCCATCCTCTGGAGCCGGTTGGAAATCGTTTCCGCCGCCCCTTTCCTCAGGAACGCCCACTTCGTGGTCCTGATAATCCTCTCCGCGGCGCCGATGGTGCTCACCCTTCCGAACAAGGTGCAGATCGGCATGTATCTGAGCAAAGGCGGGGTTCCCCAGTGGCCGCCGTACCTGCCGCATGTTCTCCATAAGGATCTGCCGCAGGAGATCAAGGATCGCGGGTCCAGTATCGCCACCGACAAAATCGTGGTTTCCGACCAGCCGTGGGCCGTGGCGTGGTACGCCGACACCCTCAGTCTGTGGCTGCCTAAAACCAAAGCCGGTTTCGAAAAGCTGGAAGACCGGGCCTCGATGCTCGGAACGCCCTTCGCGGGCTTCCTCATAAGCCCCACCTCCGCCGAGGTCGGGACCCTGTCCGTCGCCCGCAGGCAGTTCGGCGACTTCAACTCGCTGGTGTTCAATGGTCCTGTTTCCGAAATGACTGCTCCCGACCCGAACCGGAGCGGTCTCATGATCTACCCCAGCGATCCCAAGCTAACCGAGATCGCCCGGCGCTATGGCAACCTCAAGTGGCTCGCCAGGGGCGACCTTGTCTTCTACGGAGCCGGAACCCTCGGTGGAACCCCCAACTCCCGCTAATGGCCCGCCGGAAGTCATCCCCGGAGGAAAATCCGGGCAAGCAACCAAGCTTCGAGGAGGCGCTCCTCGAACTCGAGGAGATTGTCGCCGCGATGGAGGAGGAGCAGCTCCCGCTCGAAGAATTGGTGGCACGCTACGAAAAGGGCTCGAAATTGCTCGCGCGCTGCGAGACCGTCCTCGCCTCCGCCCGGAAACGCCTTCAAACGATCTCCGCGAAGACGGCGGCAGAAACTCCAGACGCCCCTGACGAATCTCCGGATGAAGACGATGACGAACCGGCCGGCAGAGACGCCGGCACCCCGGACGAATACGACGACGATGACGACATCCGCCTCTTCTGAGCACTCCGCCCTCGGCCCTCTGCTCGCAGCCATCCGCTCGCCCGAAGACGTCAAAGCTCTCCCGGAGGCCGATTTGCTCAAGTTGGCCGAAGAAGTCCGGCACTCGCTCATCACCTGCCTGTCCCGCACCGGCGGCCATCTCGGCCCGAATCTGGGAGTGGTGGAGCTCAGCATCGCCCTTCACCGCGTTTTCTCCACCCCGAAAGATTGCTTCGTGTTCGACGTCGCCCACCAGGGATACGTCCACAAGATGCTGACGGGCCGCGCCGACCGCATTCACACGATGCGGACGTACAAAGGTCTCAACGGATTCCTGCTCCGCTCCGAATCCGAGCACGATTCCTATGGTGCCGGTCATGCCGGTACCGCCCTCTCCGCCGCCCTCGGCATGGCGGCCGCACGGGACTTGGCGAAGGAGGACAGCCACGTCGTGGCGGTCGCCGGGGATGCCGCCTTCACCTGTGGCCCGACGCTGGAAGCGCTGAACAATATCGCCGAGACGACCAAGCGCTTCATCGTCGTCCTCAATGACAACGAGTGGTCGATCGACAAGAACGTCGGCGCGATCGCCCGCTACTTCAACGCGCTCCAGACCCACTCCACCTACGCGAGCGTGCGGAACAGTGCCGCCGAGTTTGTTGAAAGGATCGCCGGGAAAGCGGTGCGCAAGCTGGCCCACAAGGTCGAGGAGGGGGCGAAAAACCTCCTTTTCCCGAACGTGCTCTTCGAGAAATTCGGGCTCCGCTACTACGGTCCGATCGACGGGCACGATCTGCCGCTCCTGGTGAGGACCTTCGAGCACCTGAAGACCCTCCACGAGCCGGTGGTGCTCCACATCATCACCGAGAAAGGCCGCGGCTATCAACCCGCGCTCGACAATCCCGGCAAATTCCACGGGTTGGGTGCCTACAAGATCGAGGACGGCTCCACGGACCTGTCCTCCACCCCGACCTGCTCCGACATCTTCGGCCGCACCGTCACCGATCTGGCCAAGACAGATGAGCGCATGGTCGCGATCACCGCGGCGATGCCCGGCGGGACCAAGCTGGAAATCTTCAAGAAGGAGCTGCCCGGCCGGTATTACGACGTGGGCATCGCCGAAGAACATGCGGCGCTCTTCGCCTGCGGGATGGCGACCAAGGGCTTCAAGCCCTTCCTGGCGATCTACTCCACCTTCATGCAGCGGGCCTATGACATGATTGTCCATGACATGGCGCTCCAGAATCTCCCCGTGCGCCTCTGCATGGACCGCGGCGGTCTCTCCGGCGATGACGGGCCCACGCACCACGGTCTTTTCGATATCGGCTACCTCCGGCCCATTCCCGGCATCGTCCACATGCAGCCGGCCAACGAGGCCGAGTTCGTAGCGATGCTCAAATGGATGGCCGCCTACGACGGCGGCCCTTCGGCGATCCGCTATCCGCGCGGCACCATCGACGGCAGCCCCCTCGATGCTCCCGTGGCCCCGATTGAGCTCGGCAAGGCGGTCGTGGCCGCGGAGGGCAGCGATGTCGTCCTCGTCGGGCTCGGCACGATGTTCGGAATGGCAGAAAGGGCCAAAGCGATGCTGGAGGAGAGGGGCCTCTCCGTAGCGCTCGTCAATCCGCGCTTCATTAAGCCGCTGGACGGCACCGTGCTGGAACGCCTCGCCAAGCAGTGCAAGGTGGTCTGCACCTTCGAAGATCACGTGCTCCACAACGGCTTCGGCTGCGGGGTGATCGAATTGCTCAGCGATGCCGGCATCACGACCCCCGTGGAGCGGATCGGCTGTCCGGACGAGTTTGTGGAACACGGCAAGCCGGACATTCTCCAGAAGCAGCACGGTCTCACGCCGGAAGCCGCGGTCGAGAAAGTCATGAAGCACTTCTGAACGGGACCGCAAGGGACCCTCCGGCCATGGCAGAGTTCATCGAAAAAGTCGCCGTTGACTGGATCGAGGTCCGCGCCGGTCGCATCCGCGTGCGGAAAGGCCATCCCACCTCGGCACAACTGAAGCGATTGCGGGCCCTCTTCGACGCCGATTCGCTGCCCGTCAGCAGTTCCTTCTGGGTGACTCGGGACCGCAGGATCCATTTCAAGCCGAGCTTCCCGGCCGCCCTTCGCCCCGCGGTGCGTGCGATCATGGTCCCCTGAGGGGCAGGGGCATTTTGCAATCCCCGCGCTCTTTTCCTTCGTTGCACCTTGCACGGGAGGCTTCTGAAAGGCGGCTCTAACCGATTGATGGATAGCGAAAGCACCCTGCGGCATGAGGCGTGCGAGGAGGAAGGTGCGAAGTCGAAACTTCGTAACCAACCTTCCCCTCATATGAGATACCTCCGCACCACCTTTCTCGGCCTCGCCTCCGCTCTGCTTCTGACCCAGTGTGAAAAGACGCGGGGCGGAGCAGACATGTCCTTCGCGAAAAGTACCTTCGAGTCGCTCGCACGCGGAGACACGGCGGTGAGGGACAATATCGATTGGTCCACCCTGCAATCGATGGGGCAGAACGTGGGAGCCGCTTACGTCCAGCTCCCCTCCGAAACGGAGAAGGTGAATTTCCAGAACGCTTTCGTGACCCAATTTTCCACCGCCTTCCGCGAGGCGGGCGGCTCCCCCGACAAGTTTGAAAACTGGCGGGTCAGTTTCCATGACGACTTCAAGACGGAGGTGGCCGCCGATTCCGGGGGAGGAACGGTCACCATCACCGTCACCGAGCGCGACGGAAAAGAGCGCGTCTCGGGCCTCGGCTTCATCCGCTGAATGCGGCTGGAGTTGCCATGACAAGGGTCGGCTCCCGCGAGGGAGTCGGCCCATTCCGGGTTCATTCCCGGGTTCACTCCAGGAGCTCCAGGTTCTTGTTGTAGGTCTTTTCCCCTTTCAGGGAAAGCAACTGCTGCTTGTTGCTGTTCGCGAAATTGGCCGGTATCGATTGAGCCTGATGGATCTCCGTGCCGTCCTCGCTATGGACCACCAGGGCGTAGCCGATGTAGCGGGCGCCGAACTTCCCATAGCCGCGGCGGTCGTAGGCCTGGGAGAATTTAGGCACCTTCAGCTCGGTGGAGCCCAAGGGCTCCAGTTCGGGAAGATCGAAGGTGTGTGTTTTGAAAACGTAAACGTTCGAGGCGTTCTCCACGGGCTTTCCCAGGAAGATAGCGGTCAGCTTTCCCTTCGCCGTCTTGCGGTGGGCGTCGGGGTTCTTGACCGTGACGGTCGGGTCCAGGGTGACCCGTTGGTCGTCGAAATCCTCCGCACCGGTGGTCTTGCGGGTTCTTCCGGGGTCCAGCTGCAGCTCGAATTTCGTGGCGACGTTTCCCCCTTCCGTCTCCCATTCCTTGATGGAAGAGCGGGTCTTCTCGTCGAGGCTATCCAGAGGCATCTGGAATACCTTCTTATCGGTCTCCCGGATCACCGTTATTTTTCCCTCCGTCAGGGAGCGGAGGCGTCCCACCATGCTCTTTCCCGCCGAGCTGGTGATGGTGAGCGGTTCACTGTCAGCCAGCACGGAGGATGGAAAGACGGCGAGCGCAACCCGGAGGAGGAGTTGAAAAACCTTCACGCCGGGTTGATATCAAAATCCGGGAAAAATGGCAAGTTGGAGCAGTTTTATGTCAGGATACATTCATGTAATGACCCGTAGGGTGTCTGTCCTTTTGAGGCTTTGCGCTGGAGGCGCTCAAGCGCCGCCGAGCGTTGCGGCGATCAATGGAGCCGCGTCCAGGAAACAGGGATAGCGGGGTTGCCAGCCGGTTCCGCGGAGCTTTGCATTCGAC
>CBIHMP010000055.1:0-16736 GCA_966211015.1 uncultured Luteolibacter sp.
TACGGTGTTCCCGGCGACCAGTGCGGCGAGGATACCGCCGCAGGGAATGGCATAGGGGAAATTCCACGGCGGCGTCACCAGCACCGTGCCGAGCGGCTCCGACGCAAGCGCGTCGAAGTCCTCGTCCTTTGAAAAGGACCGCGCGTAATAGTCCGCGAAATCGACCGCCTCGTTGAGCTCGGCATCCGCCTCCATCACGGACTTGCCGGCATCCAGCACCATCACGGCGATCGCCTCCCGCCGGGCTGCGGCAATCGAGGCGGCCGCCTTGCAAAGCAGCTCTCCCCTGCCCTGCCAGCCCAGTTCCTTCCATGCCTTCCGCGCCGTCACCGCGGCAGAGAGAGCCCGCTCGATCTGTTCCGGCCCGGCCAAGGCATGGCGATAGGCGACCACCCCGGGCCGGGAGGGATCGCTGGCTTCGACTTCCGAGAATCCGGTGACCGTTTCCCCGGCGATTTGCAGGGGCACGAAAACAGGCGGCGCATCGCGCAACTCGTCCACACGGCTGCGGATCCAGCGGACATTGCCGGGGAGCGACCAGTCGGTGTCGGCTTCATTGCGAAATGGCTCCGAGAGAGACAGCGCCGGACGTTGCTCCGTCGCGCGATCCTGCACGCGCTGCGGGCCCGCGTGCACCGCGTGCATGATGGCGCAGGCATTCAGGAACCGCTCCTTTTGCCGCCCCCATGCGGCATCCCCCGGCTGCATGCCGAAGAGATCGTGGAGGAAATTCTCCGGCGAGGTATTCTCATCGAGGCGGCGCACCAGATAGGCGATCGCGCTGTGGAAGTCCTCCCGTTTCACCACCGGGGCGTAGAGCAGCAGGCCCTTGGCGGCATCCCGCACGGTACGCGCCTGATGATTCGCCATGCCCTCGAGCATTTCGAATTCCACGCGATCCTCCACGCCCTCCCGCGCCCGTAGCAGGAGCCCGTAGGCGATATCGAAAAGGTTGTGGCTGGCGACGCCTAGACGCACCGCGCGGGCGTTCTCCTTCAGGCAGCCTTCGTGGAGCATGCGCTTGAAATTCGCGTCCACCTCCACCTTCGAGCCATAGGGCGCGAGCGGCCAGTCGTGGATCTCGGCATCCACTTTCTCCATCGCGAGGTTCGCGCCCTTCACGATGCGGATCTTGATCCCCGCACCCCCGGCATCCACGCGCCGGAGCGCCCAGGCGTTGAGTTCCTTCTGCACCGGCCAAGCGTCCGGGAGGTAGGCCTGGAGCACGATGCCCGCCTCCAGCAGCCGGAACTCCGGCTCGTCCAGGACTTCGCAGAAGGCCGCGCAGGTCAGCCGCAGGTCCCGATATTCCTCCATGTCGAGATTCACGAACTTCGCACCGCCATCCGAGCGGCGGTTCTCCATGGCGGCGCGGTAGAGCGGTCGCAGGCGCTCCTTGATAGCCGCCAAGGTTTCATCGAAGGCAACGAGGTGAATCTGACTGAAGATCGCGGAAATCTTCACCGAGATGTAGTCGGTGTCCGGATCGGCGAGGCGGGCCAGATTGGAGTCCAGCCGATGCTTCGCTTCCTTCTCGCCGAGCACGGCCTCGCCGAGCTGGTTGAGATTCATCCGCATGCCCGCCTCGCGGCGGCGGATCAGGTGCTTGCGGAGCTTGTCTTCCTCCGCGGGAAGGATCACCGAGGCGCTTTCCTGGCGCATGCGCTCGGCGACCAAGGGCATCACGACATCGGGGACCACGGCGGAGGCGATCTCTCCGGCGCGCATGGCGACGCGCGCACCCAGCGGAAGATACTCCGGCACGCCGTAATCATCGATGAGGTCGCGGAAGCGCTTCGCCTCGCGCGCGGCCGTGGGCGGGCGGAATACCTGGTCGGCCATCGCGAAGGTGAACGCCTTGCCTGCCGCATCGTGCATCATCGCGGCCATCTGGCGGGCCTGCATCTTTTCACTCCAACGCTGGCTGCGGGTCGCCTCGCGCAGGAGCTCCGCGGCCAGCTCCACCGCTTCCGCCGGGAGCCCCGCGTCGGCGGGGCGGAATTGCCGGCAGCGGTCGATGCGGTCGCAAACACTAGTCATACCCGTCACTTTAACCCGCACGTCTTGACCGTACACGTCATGGCCCTCGCAACCGGCGGACAATCGGCGAAGTTTCATGGAGAGGCAGCTCGGGGTAGTTCGCGCAGCAAGCCGCCTTGTCCAAGAGGACCGATGACACCATTCCGCGACGACTCCGATTCGCGGTGACCGTAGAAACATCCCACCCATGAAAACCTTGCGCCTTCTCTTCCTCCTGCCCGCCCTAGCCTCCGCACAGGAAAGCATCGAACGCCTGGATCCCGCGCTGGACGAAATCCTCGCGCCGGAAGCGAAGATCGAAACGCTGTGCAAGGGCTTCGATTGGGCGGAAGGGCCGGTGTGGGACGAGAAGGAGCGGCGCCTGCTTTTCTCCGACGTGCCCCGCAATACGATCTACCAGTGGAAGGAGGGCGACACGGAGGCGACGGTGTACATGAAGCCCTCGGGCTTCACCGGCGTGGGAAATTACGGCTCCGAACCCGGCTCGAACGGCCTCGCGATGGATGACAAGGGCCGGCTCCATTTCTGCGAGCACGGCGACCGCCGCGTGTCCTACCTGACGCCGGGCGGCGGCAAGCGGACCCTGGCGGATAACTACAACGGCAAGCGCTTCAATTCACCGAACGATCTCGCGATCGCGAGAAATGGAGACGTGTATTTCACCGATCCGCCGTACGGCCTGCCCGGGCGGGAGAAGGACACGGAGTTCCGCGAGCTGCCCTTCCACGGCGTGTACCGCGTGACGCCGCAGGGGGTGGTGTCGCTGGTCACCCGCGATCTTGATCGGCCGAACGGCGTGGCGCTCTCGCCGGATGGAAAGATGCTCTACGTCGCCCAGTCCCACGGTCCCGCACCGATCATCATGGCCTACCCGTTGAAGCCGGATGGCTCGGCCGGGGGCGGAAAGATCTTCTTCAATTGCAAGGATCTGAAGGGCCCGGGAGCACCGGATGGACTGAAGGTGGATGCGAAGGGCAACGTCTTCTCCACCGGTCCGGGCGGTTGCCTGATCCTGAACCGCGAGGGCAAACTCCTCGGGCGGATCCTGTGCGGCCGGCCCACCGCGAACGTCGCCTTTGGAGAAAATGGAACACGGCTTTACCTCACCTCGGACGACCGGATCTTGCGGGTGGCTCTAAAGCGATAGCAGAGGCTTGAGGTCCTACTTTCGGGCTTCCTTCATCGCTTCCGCGATATGTCCGGGGGCATCGTCCTGCAGGGTATTGTGCCGGCCGTCGGGAACTTCGATATAGCGGACCGTTCCCGGCAGCTCCTTCGCAAGCTCCCGCGACATCGCGACGGGGATGACCTCATCATCGGAGCCGTGGAAGATGAAGACCTCCACACCGCCGCGGCGGGCCATTTCTTCAAGGCGCTCGCGGTTGTCGAAGCGATGCAGGACCAGGAAACCGAGGTCCACGCCGAAGAGCTCTTTCGTCATATCCATCGTGCTGGAGAAGGGCGCCAGGAGGACGCCGCGCCGGATGTCATATTCCTTCGCGCCCATCAGACAGACGGCGGCTCCGAGACTGTGGCCGAAGAAACGCAGCTTGGTCTGGTCCGCGGGCAGGGACCAACCCAGCGAAGCCATCGCGGCAGGAACGGCTGCCTCCAGGGATTGGCGGATGGTTCCCGGCCGCGGCTTTCCAGTACAGGCGCCGTATCCGGGGATATCGATCATCAGCCAGGCGTCCCCTGCGGGTCCGTGCTCCCGGAGCCAGTCCGACCACTCCAGGGCGAGGGTGCCGTTTCCCCCGCAGACCAGCCAGAGGCGCTCCGGCGCGGGGCTGCCCGAGAGCAGATAAGCCTGCTGCCGGCCCTCCGGCGTCTCATAGTCGATCACGGTGGTACCGGGCTCCCTGTCCCAAGCCGCCACCTCGCCGGCTTCATAGGGCCGGGGAAAGTAGATCAGCTTGCTCTGATAGCTTCTCAGGAATCCCAGCAGGCCCACAAGAGGAATCAAGAGCCACAGCACGAGGCCGCGGAAAAGCCGGAACTTTCGAGACATGCTGGAACCGCTACTCCCGCCTGCGGCCAGGGTCGAGGCCGGTTTCGGCGGGACATTCCGGACGGGTGTGAAATGCGATCCTGCTTGAATAAGCGAACCGTTCCCGCGTCCCATGGGTCCGATGAAGCCCCAGCCTCCCCGGACACAGACCGTCTTATGGCTTCTTGCCGTGGTGCTGGCTTTCGCCGCGGGTTGGATGGGTGGACGTCACTCCCCGCCAGCGGCGGCGGCGGCGGCGATTTCGTTGCCCGCCAAGCCGGAGACGGTACGGACCTCGCAAGCTCCGCCGCGGGAAACCAGCGCCCAGCGGTGGGCGGAGAAGCTGCGGGACGGGGATCAATCGGAAATGCCGCAGTTGTTCGCCGAAATCCCGGCGAAAGACCGCGGGCGGGCTATCGAGGCTTGGCTCCTGTCGCATGGGGCGGGCGGACCGGACGGACAAGCAGAGGAAAGGCTTAGGAATTTACTGGATGCTTGGGTGGCAGCCGATGTGGACGGTGCCTGGCAGTGGGCCGAAGGCTGCGGCGATGCCGGCATCCGGGAGATGGCCATGACAGGCATCGCCGGGGCCCTGGCCAATGGCGATCCGCAGCGTGCCTACGAATGCCTGCTGGCCCACGGTGATTTCCGCCGCGAGCTAAGCGATTCCCGCTTCATCGGAATGATGAAACGTCTTTCCGAGGACACCTTGAAGCAAAGCCCGCAAGCTCTGGCGGAGTTGTGGGAGAAGCTCCCGGAAACGACGGCCTCCACCCGCTGGGGCCTCGATTTGAAGCTGGATGCTTCCACGGATTTCCGTGCCGTCCTTGATGGCCTGAGGAGCAAGCTGGAGGGGGTGAACAAGCGTCCCTTCTATCCGTGCAACGTGATGGACACCTGGATGCGGCATGACGCCGAAGGAGCCGTGGCCTACCTGCGGGAATGCATTTCGGGGAAAGGCTCGTTCGCGAGCGTGTGGAGCGAGGCGAGCCACGTGATCCGGCAGGAGAAGGGCCAGCCAGGTGCCGATGCGTGGGCGCTGGCCCTGCTGCGGGACCTGCCTGAGGAAGACCGCGGCACCTTTTTGGCAGAGACCGCATGGCTGGGCTCCCCGGGCCGGGTGGAGGCCGTGGTCCGCCAAGGAGGGACGGAGGAGGAACTGGCAGGGTGGACCGGCATGGCGATCCAAGCCTGCGCGGACCGGGGTCAAAACCTCTGGAAGATCGCACCGATGCTGGAGAACTTCCCCATGGAAAAGCGGATCGAACTCCTGAAGGGCCTGCGGGGCCCGGAAGCGCTCGAAGCGGCAGGGCGGGCGGTTTCCCATTGGCAGCTCCCGGAAAGCCGCTGGGCGGAGATCCGCAGCGCCATCACCGGCCAGTGAAGACCGGCCGCTCCGGGGGAGTCCGAATCTGCTGACACTCCTTCTTGCGAGATTCCTCCGGCTCCGCTTGTAATAGCGGATCATGAAAACCCCGCTCCTCGCCCTCTTTCTGTCCCTACCCCTCGCCGCGGAGGATTTGCCTTCCATCGCGCTGATGAAATCCGCCGCCGATTCTTTCCTCGGCACCCTGGACGAATCGAAGCGGGGCAAAGCGGTCTTTCCCTTCGACGGCGATCAGCGGGAGAACTTCAAGTTCACCCCGCAGACCCGCGTCGGTTTGCCCTTGAAGGAAATGAACGAGGCACAGACGGCGGCGGCGATGAAGCTTCTGGACGCCGCGCTGAGCGACAAGGGCAAGCTGAAGGCGACGCAGATCATCACCCTGGAAGGCGTGCTGCGGGAGATGGAAAAAAACCCGGAATACCGGGACCCCGGCAAATACTACGTGTCGATTTTCGGGAAACCCGGCGATGAAAAAGGCTGGGGCTGGAAATTCGAAGGCCATCACCTCGCGCTCAATTACACGGTGGTCGGCGGCAAGGTCTCCGTGACGCCCTCCTTTTTCGCGGCGAATCCTGCCGAGGTGCCCGAGGGCGAGCACAAGGGCCTGCGCGTCCTCGCCGCCGAGGAGGATCTGGCGATGACGCTCGCCAATGTCCTGCTGGAGGGGGGAAAAAAGGAGGTGGTTTTCAGCGAGAAGGCACCCGGCGAAATCCTCACCGCGGAGAAGCGGAAGGTGACCGCGCTCGATCCCGTGGGCATCCCCGCCGCCGAGATGACCGGCGAGCAGAAGAAGGCCCTGCTCGCCCTGATCACGGAATACACCGGCCGCCACCGCAAGGATCTGGCGGCCGCGGACATGAAGAAGATCGAAAAGGCCGGCATCGACCACATCCGCTTCGGCTGGGCCGGCGGCACCAAGCGCGGCGAAGCCTGGTACTATCGCGTCCAGGGCCCGACTTTCCTGATGGAAGCCGCGAATACCCAGAACAACGCGAACCACATCCACGCCACCTGGCGGGATTTCGAAGGCGATTTCGGCCGCGACATGCTTTCCGAGCACTACCACCAGCATGGCGAGGACGGCGGGGATCATCATTGATTTTCTAGGCAACAGCCGGTTGCATCGAAACCGATGCGACATGCGGTGGTTCTTTTCCTGCTGAGCTGTCTCCTTGCGATCTGGTCGCTTCAGACGGGATCCTTTCGCGTACCCATCCTTTGGCTTGCGCTGGACTTCATGTTGCTGGGGATCGCCCACGGCAAAGGCTGGCATGGTCTGTTCGGGAAGAAAGACGATGGGCGCTTGGCTTGGTGGAGCTGGCTGATTTTCCTCCCGCTACACGCGTACACCTCGCTGGTCTGGCACTTGAGCCGGATCTTGAGCCGGGAACCCAAGAATGATCGCCTGAATGACCGGATCGTGGTCGGACGCCGGGTTCTAGGAGGCGAACTCGAGGGAGATTTCGCTAACCACGTGGACCTCACGTCCGAGTTTCAGGAACCACGGCAATACAGGATTTCCCGCGGCTATGTGGCATTTCCAATTCTTGACGCGTCCGCTCCCCATCTGGAGGACCTGGAGACTGCCATCGAGCGCTTGAGTAATGGGCCAACCTTCATTCACTGCGCCCAAGGTCACGGGCGCACCGGACTCTTCGCGCTGGCCCTGCTATTGAAATCAGGGGATGCGCGGACCATCCAGGAGGGTCTCGCAATGCTCGTGAAAGTTCGGCCGGCGGTCCGGTTGAATGGTCTGCAGATGAAGTGTATCGAGGACTTTGCCACGCACCTGAGCCGACGAACGGGACCAAGCGCGGAGGGAGAATTTGCCCCGGCCGAAAAAACCACGAAAGATCCCGCCGCTTTCCGGTAAGTATTCCCGGAGATGTCTGCGGAGCCGCACAACGCCGAAGAACAGATCGTAGGGCTGATCGCCCGGCATCAGCCGGAGATCCACCGCTACGTGCTATCCCTCCTGCCCGACCGCATGTTGGCGGACGACGTGGTACAGGAGACGAATCTCGTGCTGTGGCGGAAAGCCGCGGAATATGATCCCGCGCAGGCTTTCCTGCCGTGGGCGCTGACGATCGCGCTCTACCAGGTGAAGGCCGCCCGCCGGGATGCGGGACGCGACCGGCACGTGTTCAGCGATTCCCTTGTAGAACTTCTGGCGGCGGAGGGCCGGGAAGACCCGCACGCCGGCGATCTCGAGCAGGCCTTGGAAAAGTGCCTTCAGGAACTCCCCGAGCGGCAGCGCCGGCTCATCCTCTCCCGCTATGCGCCGGGCAGCTCCGTGCAGGCGCTCGCGCAGGAACGGAATCAAACCGCCACCGCCCTTTCCCTCGCCTTGATGCGGATCCGCAAGGCGCTTGAAACCTGTATCGAGCGGAAGCTCGCAACGTCATGAAGGAAGACCGTCTCGATCTGCTCCTGCACGCGCTCTTCGAGGAATCGCCCGGCGAGGCGGAGCTGGAGGAACTGAATGAGCTGCTCAGCTCCGATCCCGCTGCCCGCATCCGCTACCGGCGTGCGGCCGCCGTCCACTCGGCATTGGCCAGGAAAGCCGCGGGGCCGTCGTTCTTCGGAGCACCGGCGGTTCGGAGCAGCGGCACCTTTCGCAGGCCCCGCGTGGTCGCAGCCGCGGCGGCGGCAGCCGTCCTGCTCGCTGCCGGTCTCGGTCTATTCGCGATGCGGACTCGCGGGCCGATGGCCACCGTCGTGGAAGCGCAGGGCGTTTCGTGGGCGGAAGGGTCCCCCGCCCCGGCCTCCGGCCGCGTCCCGGTGGCGGTGCCGGTGGAGTTCCGCCGCGGCTTTGTCCGGCTCGGCTTCCCGAGCGGGGCCAGCGTGACCTTGGAAGGCCCCTGCCGCTTCCGGCTCGACGAGAAGGAAGCGCTTTCGGTGCTCCACGGCCGCGTCTCGGTCCACACGCCGGAGGGTGCCGAGGGCTTCCGCATCGATACGCCTGGTGGACGTTTCGTCGATCTCGGCACGGAGTTCGGACTCGCCGTGGGAAGCGACGGCTCGGCTCCCGTCGTCCTTACGGAGGTGTTCAAAGGCGAGGTGGAGGTGCAGACGGTCTCGCAGCCGAAAACGCGCCTGACGGTAGGCCAGAGCGGCGCGCTCGTCCGGGAATCCGGCCGGTCAAAGCTGCTGGCCTCGCTCGATGAATCCCCCGTCATGCTTGTGAACCATGCGTCCGGCCTCCTGACCACGGCATCGGCGGAGGGTAATCTGGCGCTGGGCAAGCCGGTCTTCAGCCCCGGCTACTGCACCCGCCCGCACGGCTCCGTCTTCCCGCCGGACAATCTCACCGACGGCCGCCTCAACGACAGCGGCGTGCCGGGGGACTGGTCCTTCTGGCTGGCCCCGGATGCCGAGAGCGGGGAGTTCACGGTGGACCTGCTGCAGGAAGAAAAGATCGCCCGCCTTTCGATGCAAAATACCAGCAACCGCGGCAACGACGACCGGGGCATCGCGGCCTTCGACGCCTACGGCTCGCTGGACAACAAATCCTTCTTCCCGCTGGTGAGCGGAGAGCTTCCTCGGATCTCCCCGGAGGACGGCGGTGCGTATCCCTTCCACGATTTCAACTTCGATCCCGTGGCGGCCCGCTACGTGAAGATCGTCGTCGCCCGGCACTACCGCCATCCCTGGCGTGAGGCAAACCATCCATGCCAAGGGGGCGGGCTAAACGAGATCCGGATCTTCGCCGAATGAACCTGCCCGCAGCCATCCGCGGCTTTCTGGCGGCCGCTTCGATTTCCCTCGCGGCGGCGAAGACCGATTTCGCCCGGGACATCCGCCCGCTCCTCAATGCCCACTGCACCGCATGCCACGGCGGGGTGAAGGAGGCGGGAGAGGTCTCCTTCATCTATCGCGACAAGGCGCTCGGGAAAGGCGAGTCCGGCAAGCCGATCATCGTACCGGGCGACCCGGATGCCTCGGAGATGATGGCTCGGGTGCTTTCCACCGATCCGGACGAGGTAATGCCGAAGCCCGAGCACGGGCCGCGTCTGCAGGACAAGGAAATCGAAACCTTGCGGCAATGGATCAAGGAGGGCGCGGCCTGGGGCGAGCATTGGTCCTTCGTCCCGCCCCGCCGCCACGATCCGCCTGCGGTCCGGGACACCGCTTGGCCGAAGAACGACATCGATCGGTTCCTACTCGCCCGCCTGGAGTCGGAGGGCCTGAAGCCCGCGCGGGAGGCGGACAAGGCGGCGCTGCTCAGGCGGGTATCGCTCGACCTGACGGGACTCCCTCCCTCGGTGGAAGAGCTGGACGCATTCCTGGCCGACACCGCGGCGGATGCCTACGAGAAGCAGGTGGCACGCCTGCTGTCCTCGCCGCGCTTCGGCGAGCGGTGGGCGAGCGTCTGGATGGATCTGGCGCGTTACGCCGACTCCGAAGGGCTCGGCCTCGACAAGCGCCGGGATGTCTGGAAGTACCGGGACTGGCTGATCACGGCCTTCAACCGCGACCTGCCTTACGACAGATTCACGATCGAGCAACTGGCGGGCGACCTTCTGCCGGGCGCGACGATCGACCAGCGGATCGCCACCACCTTTCACCGGCTCTCGCAGGCCAACAACGAGGGCGGCACGGACGACGAGGAATTCCGCGTCACCGCGGTGATGGACCGGGTGGCCACCACTTGGGAGGTCTGGCAAGGCGTCACCATGGGCTGCGTGCAGTGCCACAGCCATCCCTACGATCCGATACGGCACGAGGAATACTACCGCTTCATGGATTTCTTCAACCGCAGCGCGGATGCCGACGTGCCGGAGAACCATCCCGTCATCCGCGTGCCGCTCGACCCCGCGAGGCATGCGGAGGCGGGTGCTTTGCAAGATACCGTCACACGCTCGGAAAAGGCCCTGCATGAACTCCGCCGCTCGCTCGCATCCCGGACGAAGTGGACCGCCACCGCCGGGATGAGCGGGAGCAGCAAGAGGGCAAAGCTGGAGATCGTGAAGCACGAGGGAGCGGAGGAATTCCGCACGATCGGCAATGTCGCCGCGGGCGCAGAGCATACGCTGGAGATTCCGAAGCCAGCCGGCATCGGCACGCTCGCCGCCTTCCGAATCGAGATCCGGCCGGTGGACGAAGCGAAGGCGATCCACACGCCGGAGTGGGGGGCGATGCTGAAGAAAATCCAGCTCCAGATGGTCGATGCGACCGGGAAGGCGACCGACATCCCGCTGGCGGAGGTGATCGCGGACGAGGCGCATCCTGTTTTCGATCCGAATTTATCGTTGCAGGGATCGAACCGCGGCTGGGGCCAATACACGAAGACCTTCAAGCCGCGCCATGCGATCGTGGTACTGAAAGAGCCGCTCGCGCTGCCTCCGTCCTCGGTGGTGCGCGTGATCCTCGCCCACGCCACGGATTCCGCAGGAGGAGCCTATCCTTTGATATCGAAGCGCGGGCGCATCGCACTGACCGATGAGACCGCTTGGATCACCGGCGATCCGGCGGTAACGGCGCTCAAGAAGGAGCTGGCGGACGCGAGGAAGCAGCTCGCGGCCATTCCGGGCACGACCGTTCCCGTGATGGAGGATCTGCCGCCGGATCTCGCCCGGGAGACACGCCTCTTCATCCGCGGCAACTGGATCGACAAGGGCGAGCGCATCGCGGAGGCGGGGACGCCCGCGGTTTTCCCGCCGCTGGAGGCGGAGGGCAAGCCCGACCGCCTGGCGATGGCACGGTGGATCGCCTCGCCGGCCAATCCTTTGACCGCCCGCGTCGCGGTCAACCGCTTCTGGCTGGAGCTGTTCGGGGTCGGGATCGTCCCCACCCCGGAGGACTTCGGATCCGCAGGGGAAAAGCCGACCCATCCCGAACTGCTGGATACCCTGGCGGTACGCTTCCAATCGGAGATGAAGTGGAGCATCAAATCGCTGCTGCGCGAGCTGGTGACCAGTAGCGCCTACCGGCAGGATGCGGCTATTCCGCCCGCGCTGGCGGAGCGGGATGCGGACAACCGCCTCCTTGCCCGCGGCCCGCGCCAACGACTCACCGCTGAAATGGCGCGGGATCACGCGCTCGCGGTCGCGGGCCTCATCGCGCATCGAGAGGGCGGGCCGCCGGTCCAGCCGCCGATCCCGGAGGGCGTCTGGCAGCCCTTCGATGCCGGCGACCAGTGGCGGACACCTCCTCCCGGACACCCCGACCGCTACCGCCGCTCCGTCCATGTTTACTGGAAGCGTAGCATTCCCTACCCCGCTCTCGTGACTTTCGACGCGCCGTCCCGCGAGCTTTGCTCGAAGCGCCGGATCCTCTCCAACACGCCGTTGCAATCCCTCGCGGTCCTGAACGACCCCGCCTTCCACGAGTGCGCCCAGGGACTTGCGCGCCGGATGAAATACCATACCACCGGCACTCCGGAAGAACGCCTGGCGCAGGGCTATCGCATCGCCACTTCACGCGTCATTACTCCGGAGCGGCTTTCCGAACTGCGCGATCTCTTTGCCAAACTCAAAAGGGATTACACCGCCGATCCCGCCCTCATGAAGGGCCTCGCGGAGACAGCGGACGGGGCCGCTTACACGGTGGTGGCCTCCGTGCTCCTCAATCTCGACGAAGCCCTGATCCGCTAACGATCCCGTCTCTTCCCATGTTCCACCAGCTCCAGGCCGAGAAGCTCCGGCACATCACGCGCCGCCGTTTTCTCCGCGATTGCCCCGCGGGGATCGGCGGGCTGTGGATGGCGGCGCAGGGCGTATCCCCGGCTGCCGGGAAGCTGAAGATCTCCCGCGATCCTTCCGCGCCGCTCGCCCCGCTTTTGCCCGGCTTCGCGCCGAAGGCGAAACGGGTGATCTACCTCCACATGGATGGCGCGCCGAGCCAGCTCGAACTCTTCGACTACAAGCCGCAGCTCGTCCGCTATCATGGCAAGGAATGCCCGAAGGAGTATCTGGAGGGCCAGCGTTTCGCCTTTATCCAAGGCGTTCCCAAGATGCTCGGCCCGCAGTTCGAGTTCAAGCAACACGGCCAATGCGGAGCCTGGGTATCCGATCGCCTGCCGGAACTGGCCAAGCACGTGGACAAGCTCTGCTTCATCAAGACGATGCAGACGGACCAGTTCAACCACGGTCCGGCGCAGCTTCTCCTCCATACCGGCAATCAGAATCTCGGCTATCCCGCGATGGGATCCTGGCTGACCTGGGGCCTCGGCACCGAGAACCAGAATTTACCGGGCTTCATGGTGCTCATCTCCGGCGGACGTTTCCCGCGCGCGGGGGCCTCTTTGTGGGGCAGCGGCTTCCTTCCCTCCGTCTATCAGGGCGTGCAATGCCGCTCCGCGGGCGACCCGATCCTGAACACGACCAACCCGGCGGGTATCAACCGCGAGATCCGCCGCGCGGCGCTCGATACGCTGGCAAAGCTGAACACGAAGGCTCACGAGGACTTCGGCGATCCGGAGACGATCACCCGCATCGCCCAATACGAGATGGCTTACCGCATGCAGGTTTCCGTGCCGGAGGTGATGAGCATCAAGGACGAGCCCGCGCATATCCACGAAATGTACGGCACGGAGCCGGGGAAGGATTCCTTTGCAAACAACTGCCTGCTCGCGCGCCGCCTGGCGGAATCGGGAGTCCGTTTCATCCAGCTCTTCGACTGGGGCTGGGACTCGCACGGGTCGAATGCCTCGGAGGCGCTGAACGACGGATTCGTGAAAAAATGCCGGGATATCGACCGGCCGGTGGCGGCGCTGCTCGCCGATCTGGAACAGCGCGGGATGCTGGAAGACACGCTGGTGGTCTGGGGCGGCGAGTTCGGCCGCACGCCGATGCAGGAGAACCGCGGCGGCGGGAATGGCAATGCCTTCACCGGCCGCGATCACAATCCGAACGCCTTTACCATCTGGATGGCGGGGGCCGGCGTGAAGCCGGGCTTCACCTACGGCGAGACGGATGAGATGGGCTATCACGTGGCGTCGAACCCGGTGCACCTGCGCGATCTCCACGCCACCATGCTCCATCTCTTCGGGCTCGAGCACCAGCGGCTGGCCTATCCCTTCCAAGGGCTGGATCAAAAGCTGACCGGGGTGAAGCCGGCGAAGGTGGTAAAGGGGATTCTTGCTTGAGGGGCGGAGTCCCGACAATAGGTGAAAGCCACATCGGCTGAACGGTTCTCCGGGCCGGAGGCCCCACGCTCCCGGGTGCTTGTCATCGCTCTTTCGGGTGGAAAGAATCCCTCGCCACGGCGCGTTGGGGCGGCGTATTTTTCCTCCATGATGAAACGCCGCTCGCTTTTCACGATGGTTCCCGCCGCCTCGGCCCTGCTCGCGATGCGTTCGCATGGCAAGCCGGTCCCGCAGGAGGCTCTTACCGCCGCCGGATTCACCATCTCGGTACAGTGCTGGTCCTTCAAGGAGTTCACGCTGTGGGAGGCCATCCAGATGGCTTCGGCGGCGGGTGCGAGCGCGGTGGAGGTTTTCCCCGGCCAGAAGATCGGCGGCGATCTCGGCGACACGAAGCTGGACCCGGATCTCTCCGACGAAAATATCCAGAAGCTCCTCGACCACGCGAAGAAGCACGGCATCACGCCGGTGAACTTCGGCGTCACGGGCATTTCCAAGGACGAGGCGGAGGCACGTAAAACCTTCGAGTTCGCCAAGAAGATGGGTCTCTACGGCGTGACCACCGAGTCGCTGGAGGCGCTCGACACGCTGGAGAAGCTCGCGAAGGAATACGACATCAAGGTCTGCTTCCACAATCACCCGAAGCCGACCTCGCTATGGAACCCGGACAAGATCTGGGACGCGATCAAGGACCGGCATGCGAACATCGGCTACTGCGCCGATCTCGGCCACTGGGCCACCTCGGGACTGGATCCCCTGGAAGTGATCAAGAAGGTCGGTCCGCGCGTCCATGCCTTCCACATGAAGGATCGGGAAGTGGTGGGCAAGTGGACCCACGACCGGCCCTTCGGTACCGGCGTGATCGACAACGCGGCGATTCTCGACCAAGTCCGCAAGCATGGCTTCGCCGGCAACGTGACGATCGAATACGAGCACAACTGGAAGACGAACGTCACCGAGATCGCGCAGTGCGTGGGCTACCTGCGCGCGTATTCCAAGATGAAGGCCTGAGCGGCCTTCTTTTGCGATTTTCAAAGGGCGATCCGTTTCCGCGGGTCGCCCTTTTTCCGGAAGTAGGACGGCGTTCCCCCCTCGTGCCGGGAAGGCGCGACATGGCATGTCGCGCTACTTCACTCCTTTTCCCACACGCGTGCGCGCAGGGCTTCTCCGGCGGCCCTCGCTTCGGCCTCCTTCTTGCTCTTCCCCTTGCCGACGGCGAGGATCAGTCCTTTCCAGGAGACCTCGGCCTGGAAGACCTTGCGGTGATCAGGGCCGCTTTCACCGAGGATGCGGTAGTTCGGCGCCTGCGGGGAGATCGCCTGAAGGCACTCCTGCAGCTCGCCCTTCGGATTGCGCTCCTCGGGGCTGCCCGCGAGCGCCTCGATCTCGGATTGGAACAGCCGCAGCACCAGATCGCGGGCACCGATGTAGCCGGTATCGAGATAGACCGCGCCGATCAGGGCCTCGAAGCCATCCGCCAGGGTGGACATGCGGCGGCGGCCGCCGGTGGCCTCCTCCCCCTTGCCCAGGAGCACATAGCTGCCGAGGTCGATGGTCAGCGCGAAGCGCGCCAGGGCCCGCCGCGAGACAAGCTGCGAACGGAGCTTCGTGAGACGTCCCTCCGGGAAATCCGGGAACATCCTGTAGAGGTCTTCCGTGAGGATGAGCTGCAATACGGCGTCGCCCAGGAACTCCAGCCGCTGGTTGTCGAAATGCGGCCGTTGGGATTCGTAGGCGAGGCTCGGATGGGTCATCGCTTCGGCAAGGAGAAGCGAATTGCGAAATTTGTATCCGAGGCGACTCTCGAGGCTTTCCATGGTAAATCAGCCGATTATTTCCGCCCCTTCCAACCGGAACACTCAAAGTTCCCGAAAAAAGAGGTGGGGTGACCGACGGGACTCGAACCCGCAACAACCAGAATCACAATCTGGGGCTCTACCATTGAACTACGGCCACCATTTTAACGGCGGGCGGGAGAACTAAGCGATGCAGGCCCCGTTGCAAAGGCAAAAATACAGGAGTTCCTGAACTCATCATGCCCGGCAACAACCCGCGTGAAATGAACGACGAACCGCACCCGGTACCCATCACCAACGAGTTGGATCTCCATCTCTTCCGCCCCTCGGAGATCGGTGAGCTGCTGCCGGAATATTTCGGGGAATGCCAACGCGCGGGGATCCGCGGGGTGCGCGTGATCCACGGCAAAGGCACGGGGACGCTGAGGGAGAGCGTCCACTCGCTCCTGCGCAAGCTCCCGGAGGTGCAGGAGTTCCACTACCCCGCCGCGGCGGGCGGCTGGGGAGCCACCTGGGTAATCCTCAGGCCGCCCGAGCCAGGATCCACATCAGATCCGACAGACGGTTGAAATAGAGGCGCAGCACCTGCGGCACTTCCTCGCCGCTTTCGTGAAGTTTCAGCACGGCCCGTTCGGCACGGCGTGCCGTGGTCCTGGCGAAATCCAGACCCGCGCGCGCGAGGGAATGATCCGCGCCGGGCCGCGCCCATCCCTTGAAGACGATGCCCCGCTTCTCGAAATCCCGTGCGGTGGCGACCAGCCAGTCCAAATCTTCCGCCCCGACGGCTGAAAAGCCTGCGGCAAGGTACCGCTCCTCATCCCCCGGCTGGCAGGCGAAATGACCCATCAAACCGATCAAGGAATCCTGCACGCGGTCGATGATGGCCTCCGCTTCGGGAGTCGCGCCCGCGGCGCGCGCGAGTCCCAGGGCGGCATTCAGCTCGTCCACGCAGCCCAGCACTTCCACCCGCAGGGCGGTCTTGGCAATGCGGCGGCCGAACAGCAAGTCGGTCTCTCCTTCGTCCCCGCGGCCGGTGATGATGCTCATGGGGGGAATAAATCACCAATGCCCGATCTTCCAATCCCCAATCGAGGCGGCTGAAGGAGGAGGCCCCCATTTCCCCGGATTGGGATTGGAAGATGGAGAATCGGCGGCTTCTCTTTTCCCATGCTCCTCGCGCGCCTGAACGACGGCCCGGAAATCTTCTTCACCCTCCAAGGTGAAGGGGTTTCCGCCGGCTTGCCAGCGGTCTTCGTGAGGGCATCGCTTTGCAACCTTCATTGCCGCTGGTGCGATACGGACCACACGTGGAATTTCGAGGGCACGCCGTGGAAACACGACAAGGACGCGGATCCGGCCTACCGCAAGCACCGCAAGGCCGATGTCACCCTCGAGATCCCGGCCGCGGATCTCGTGGCGCGCGGGGCCGCCCTGCCCTGC
>CBIHMP010000056.1:0-16660 GCA_966211015.1 uncultured Luteolibacter sp.
GATGCCCTGGTGATCTACGCCGATGGGTGGCACGCGCACCCGGCGAATGACAAGCTGGCGGAGCTGGAGGCGTTCATGAACGCGGGGAAGGGCTTGGTAGCGCTTCACTGGGCCACCGGAATCCAAGCCGCGAATCCGGAGAGCAAGGAACAGGGGTCGGACCCCCGGCGGGTAGCATGGCGGGCGCTGATGGGTGCGGACTTCGAGGCCTACCATTCGATCAGCACCTTCTGGCAGGCGAAGTTCGAGACCGCTTCAGATCATCCCGTGATGCGCGGGGTGCAGCCCTTTTCGCTTTACGATGAGTGTTATTTCCACCTGCGGGAATGCGGTCACGATCACGGAAAGGTCCAGCCGCTCTTCCCCGTCTCGCCGGCGCGCGAGCTCGTGGAGCCGGGCCTGACGCCGTATCGCGGAAACGATCAAGCGCGCGCAGCGCTCGCGGAGGGGAAGGCGCCCCAGTATATCGCTTGGTGCTTTCCCCGGCCGGCGGGCGGGAGGTCCTTCGGCTTCACCGGCGGTCATTTCCATTGGAGCTGGGCGAACGATCAGGCGCGGAAAATGGTGCTGAATGGCATCCTTTGGTCCGCAGGCGCGGCAGTTCCGGGGAAGGGCGTGACCTCTAAGACTCCGGACGCCGCGCGATTGCTCGAGGGCTTGCCCGACAAGAACCCCGGCTGGACGGCGGAGGCGCTCCAGGCGGCATTGGACCAAACGGCGGCGGGCGAGGTGTTCCCTTGGCTCGACTACACGGACAAACCCTTGCCCCCGCCAGCGGTATCGCTTTTCGATGGGAAGGCGCTCGAGGGCTGGGATCTCCTCCCTGGCGAGGAGAAATGGTGGGGCATACGGGATGGCGCAATCACCGGCGGTTCGCTGGACGAGAACATCGCACACAACACGTTCCTCGCCTCGAAGAAGCGCTACGCCAACTTCGACCTGCGCCTGAAGATCCACCTGGTGAAAGGCAGCGGCTTCATGAACTCGGGCATCCAGATCCGCAGCACCCGGGTACCGGGGAACCACGAGATGTCCGGCTATCAGGTGGATGCAGGGATCGATTGGTGGGGGAAGTTGTACGATGAGTCCCGTAGGAACAAAGTGATCGGGGAGCCGGTGGATGCCGCCGCGGTCAACGCTGCGGCGAAGGACTGGGATTGGAACGACTACCGGATCCTGTGCGAAGGACCTCGCATCCGCACCTGGATCAATGGCGTGCCCGCGCTCGATTATACCGAGACCGATCCGTCCATTCCGCAAGAGGGCCTGATCGGCTTGCAGGCTCACGGCGGCGGAAGAATGCTCGCGCAGTTCAAGGACATCACCGTACGGGAGTTGCCGCCGACGCCGGGCTCGCCCGTGTGGGAGGATGCCTCCGTCCGTTCGCCGGAGCGGGAGATGGCCGGCTTCAAGCTGCCCGCGGGCTACGAAGTAGAGCTGGTGGCTTCCGAGAGGGAGGGCGTGGGCAAGCCGGTCACCATGGCGTGGGACCACTCCGGCAGGATGTGGACCATGACGGCGCTGGAGTATCCGGTGGACGCGAATGAAAACGCCGCGAACGCCGAGGCGATGTTCGCGCGCGGGGGAAAGGACAAGGTGCTGGTCTTCGACGAGCCCTGGAAACCGGGGCCGCAGACGCCGCGCGTCTTTGCCGATGGCTTGGCCATCCCGCTGGGCCTGCTGCCTTGGAAGAACGGGGCACTGGTGCAGTATGGTCACGAGATCCGCTACTACTCCGACCGGGATGGAGATGGGAGGGCCGAGGGTCATGAAGTCGTGCTAAAGGGCTTCGGCATTCAAGATTCCCACCTCTTTCCGCATCAGTTCGAGCGTTCGCCGGGCGGTTGGTTTTATCTCGCGCAGGGGCTTTTCAATGATTCCAAGGTCTCCCGCCCGGAGGGCCTGTCCTTTGCCAACGGAGCCAAGGAAGTGGCGTTCGATCACTGCAAGCTGGCGCGCGCTAAGCTCGATGGCTCGGATTTCGAGTTGCTGACAGCCGGGCCGAACAACATCTGGGGCTTCGCGATCGCGCGGGATGGTACGGAGTACCTCCAGGAAGCGAACGACCTGGGGCATCCGGTTTCCGAGTTCATCGCCGGTACGCATTATCCTTCCGGCTCTCCGCAAAAGCTCCGTTCTTACGCGCCCGTCCTCCCGCCCTCCACTCCGGGACAAGCGATGGGCGGTACCGGCTTGAGCGGGCTGGCATTGGCCGAGGATGAAGCCAGCGCCTTCGCCGCCAGATGGCCGGGCACAAAGGTCTTCTATCTTGCAAATCCCATCACCAACCGCATCCAGATCGTGACGCTCGCGTACGATGCGGAGGGTCACCCGGTTTACCGGAAACAGGAGGACTTCCTAACCTCGGCGGACGAGTGGTTCCGGCCGGTCTCCGTGCAATTTGGTCCCGATGGCTGCCTCTACATCGCGGACTGGTACAACAAGATCATCTCCCACAACGAGGTGCCGCGTAATCACCCGGACCGCGACAAAACCCGCGGCCGCATTTGGCGCGTGAAACCGAAGGGGATGCCGGTCACGCGGCCACCGGATCTCACGAAGATATCCGCACGGGAGCTGGCGGATCACCTCGGCCATGACAAGGTCCGGGTGGCGCGCATGGCTTGGGAGGAGCTGGGCGATCGCGGCGATGCCAGCATCGTGCCGGTGCTGGAGGAGAGGGCGGCGGATCGCTCGCTGCCGATATCAGTCCGACTGGGAGCCCTTTCGGCGTTGCAGGATCTGCACGCGGCGAAGCTCGCCCTTGTATTCCGCCTGCTGCGCGATCCCGATGCGTCCATCCGCCGCGAGGCCGTGGAGGCGACGGAGGCACTGGAGCCGGACGAGAGGGCGTTCCATGAGATCGCGAGCGTTCATCTGCAAAAGGAGCAGGATCACGGTGTGCTGGCGGCGCTCGCGAACTCGCTGCGCCACCATGCCTCGGCGTCCCCCGGGATGGTCGTCAGCTTGGCTGCCCATGTCCGCCCCCCTACGGCAGGAGGAGATAGCGAGGCCTACGAGCGATCTTTCCTGCGCTACCTGATCCGCTGGGCGATGGAGACGCATCCCCGGGCCACCCTGAAGGCGCTGGCCGGGGAGGAGTTGTCCGTGGAGGGCAGAGCATTAGCTTCGCTCGCGCTTCCTCCGGAGAAGGCGGCCCTCTTTTTCGTCGCGCTGTTGCCGGATCTCGACCGGCCGCTTGCCCCCGAGGAAGCGGCCGTATTGGGCGGCCAACTTTCACAGCCGGCGGTGGCGGAAGCCTTTGGCAATCTCACCCGCGATCCCTCGCGGCGAGCAAAGTTGCTGCGATCCCTGCTGCAGCTCGATCCCGCCGCCGCTACGGATGCCACGCTGCGCGATGTACTCGGGGAGGTGACCGCCGGGATGGTCCGTGAAGATGCGTCTTCCATGCCGCTCGCCATGGATCTCGCCCGGCGCTTCCGCCTGACCGGACTCGCGCCGCTACTCCGCGAGGAAGCGGCGAAAGCGACGGAACCCGCGCAACTCGCGGTCCTGCTCCGCACGCTCAATGAGCTCCAGGCGCCGGATCCGGAGCTCGCGAAACGCTTTCTGGATCATGCCGATCCGGAACTCGCCCGGGAGGCACTGATCGCTTACGCCGCCGCGGGCGGGAGGCAGGGCGTGCAGGATATTGCGGGGCGCTGGGCTTCGCTTTCGGGTGCCATGCGACAGTTCGCGGTGAGCGGCATGATCTCTAGGAGGGAATCGGCCGAGGCCTTCGCGGCGGAAGTTGCCGCGGGCGGGTTTGACGGTTTCGATACTTCCACCGTCGAGAAGCTCCGCGCGGTGCTCGGGGAGGAGCATCCCGGCTTCCGCAAGCTTTTGGAGAAAGTGGAGGGTTTGCTGGTCCCGGCGATTCATCTTCCCGGCCAAGCGGACGCGGTGGTCGCCGCGGATCTTTCGCTCGACGGCCCCTTCACCGTGGAGACGTGGATCAAGCTCGCTCCGGGCATCGATAATCGGGACGGGCTGCTGGGGACGCGGGGCGGGGGACCGGACATCAATTTCTATGACTCCCGCCTGCGCCTGTGGAGCGGCTCGGAAGACGTGGTCATCGCAGAGCGGCCGGTGGAGGCGGAGAAATGGACGCACTGTGCCGTGACGCGCGACTCCGCCGGCCGGGTGTCGCTGTATCTCGATGGAGAAGCGGCGGGGACTTCCCGAAGTCACTTCACCGCGCCTCTGAAGGACTTCGATCTGGGCCGCGCCAATCAACCCGGCGGCACGGCGGCGCATCTCCTGGAGTTCCGCATCTGGGACAGCGCCCGTAGCTTGGAAGAGATCCGGCGCGACTTCCGCACGCGCTATCCGGGTGGCTCCCGGGTCCCCGGCTTGATCCTGCACGTCGCCGGCGGCGGAGCAGGGGTGCCTCTCCGGGGTGGTGCCACCATCAAGTGGACCGCGGATTCTCCGGAACTTATCACCCCGGAAGCCGCTACGGCGCTGGCGGCGAAGTTCGAGCGCTTCCGCGGCTTGGCCGCAATGCCGGGGAATGCGGCAAGGGGCGCGGAACTTTTCAAGAATACCTGCATGATTTGCCATCAGGTTCGCGGCCAAGGCACCGCCATAGGCCCTGACCTCGGCGGCGCGGGCGCGATGGGTGTCGAGAGCCTCCTGCGGAATATCCTGACGCCGAATGCGCAGTTGGAGAGCGGCTACTACCGCCATGACATCGCCCTCAAGGACGGCACTTTTTTGAGCGGCTTCCTGGCCTCCGCGGATGGCGGAACGCTGTTGCTCCGCCAGATCGGTGCCGATGAACGCGCGATCCCGGCGGATCAAGTGAAGGAGCACACGGTGTCGAAGCGTTCACTCATGCCGGAGGGTCTCCTGGATGGCTCTACGGACGTCCAGGTCTCCGACCTTTTCACTTATCTACTGACCTTGAAATAGAAGGGTGGAGCCGGACGCATCGCCGCCATCCACTAGCGCTTGCGGCGGAGCACCAGGGTACCGAGGGCGAGGAGACCGATTGCAAAGCCGGATGGCTCGGGAATGGTTGTGCCGCTGGCATTCACGAGCGCGCTGTAGCCTCCCAACTGGACCCAGGTTTGGGTGGAGTTGATACCGCCCTGCACGCCGCCGAGGTCTTGGTTCAGGCTGTTATGCTGGGTGGAGGTCGCCACCACGTAGCGCAGCGCGCTCGTATCGGTGATGCTGATGCTCTGCGTCCGCAGGAACGCCCCGAGGTCCGCGAAATCGATCATGAAGCTCAGGTAGTAGTCAGGATCCCCGCTCGTCGTGGTGGTGACGTCGTTCATCGTCCCGCCGTCCGTCGTAAAGTTCACGGGGCGGTAGTTAAAGGTAGTAGCGTCCACCGCGTAGGTCTTATAGGGCGTGCTGGCGATGGATGTCGTGCTGGGACCGGTATTGGCGGATGCTCCCGCATCATAGATCCCCAGCACCGAGGTGCTGCCCTGAAGCCCGAGCCCCACGAAGACGTCCAAAACCGCGTCTTGATTGGCGTCGATCCCCACCCAGGCCACGCGGGTGAAGGCGGGATTGCTCGTGGTACCGCCCGCCTTGTCGAGCCGCATGCGGAAGCCGAGGGTCCCGTCCGTGTTGCTTGCGGGGCCGTTGTTGATAAAGGTGGTGAAGAAGCCGTGGTTCGCCGTGGTGCCGACGATGTCGCTCTCGGGCTGGCCGGTCTGCTGATCGGCAAATGAATCGTAGTTTCCCGCGAGCGCCGTCCACGCGGGGCTCGATTGTGAAACCGTGGCGGCGTTGGAGACCGAGGTGCCAAGGCAAATTGAGGCGAAGACGCCGCGAAGGATGGCAAGGTGCATCGGAGATCGGGGTGAGGGCTCTCGCTTCGGGTGGGACCGAAATGAGCGACGGGAGTAGCACGTCCGACCACCTAAGTGTGGATGAGTAGCTTAAAATCAAGGAATCATTAATAATTCCGGAATTTAGCTTAACATGATAACAATCTGCACGATGGTTTCGGGATTCACGGCGTACTCGCGATCCCGGTCGATATCCTTCTTCCCGGAATAGAGCGCGGGCCGCGGGCGGGATCAGGGCAAAAGAAAACCCGGCACCTCGCGGTGGCCGGGTTTCCTAGCGTCAAGAAACACACTCAAAGATCCATGGTATCAGGGACCGAGCGGAAGCCGGAGGCAGAAGATCGTCGAAAGAACTCCGATCGCTACGGGAACCATGGTGATGGCATCCCTGCTGATAACATTCGCGAAATGGAAGAACTGGTTGTGTTGCGGCGTGGGGAACAGCATTCCCGGCAGCGTCAGGAACAAGGCTACCGCAATCGCGGGAATAGCCGCGATCACCATGAAAATCCCCGCACGGCGGCTGAACTCTCCTTTCAACAACAGCTTCGGGCCGTTGATGAACCAATTGCGGAAGAATTCGCCATTGAGGTGGCTGAAGAATTCTCCCGGGGCTTGCCGCCTGCGATTCTTTCCCTGCGGCTGGCGCAGTTCCGAAGGGGTCGCGGCGACAGCGGCCTCTTCGTGCTTGGCTGGGTGGGACAGCATGAAGGTCAAACTACACGCGATCGCGTAGCTAGACAATCCGGAAATACAAAATTTTTTGAACGAAACGGCGCTTTGGTTGTCGTCATGGGAAGAGACGTGCGCCCGAAGAAGCCTCCCTGCCAAGTGCTTCGCTCTCCTCAGTGATTGAAAATGAACTCCTTGGAGTTCAGCAAGGCCCAGAAGATGTCGTTCAGGATCTGCTTTTTGTCCTTGTCGTCTTTTCCTTCGGCCGTCGCCGCGAGCAGCTTGCCAATCTCCTCCCCGGTCGGTTCCCGATTCACGGTTTTCAGGTAAAGGTGCCGGATCACCTCCTCCGGCGTCTTCTTTTGTTCCAGCAGGGTTTGCACCACCTTGCCCTGCTGGATCCGGTTATGCGTGGCGTCACCGTTCAGGAGGTGGAGAGCTTGGGAGAGATTGGGCTCCATCTTCACCTCGCAGGAGCAGACAGTCGCGCGGGTGGCCCGGCCGAAGGTGGTCAGGAAATAGGTGGAGGTATTACCATCGGCGATCTGGACGGCCCGCGAGCCGAGCGGTAGACCCTTGAACTTGTTCGGCGTTTGCGTCACCTGCGAGATGCAGTCAAGCAGCACCTCCGCCCGGACGCGGCGCACCAAGGCACGGGAAAAATTCCGCTGGTCGGTCTCGTTCGTTTCATTGGTGGCACTGGAGAGCTGGTAGGTGCGGGAGGTGCAGATATCCCGCACCAGCTTGCGGAGGTCGTAGTCATATTCCACGAACTTCCGCGAAAGCGCTGCCAGCAGTTCCGGGTTTGAAGGCGGATTGGAAATGCGCACGTCGTCCACCGGGTCGGTGATTCCCACGCCAAAGAAATGGGACCACACCACGTTCGAGACGTTGCGGGCGAACCACGGGTTGTCGGTGGAAGTCAGCCACTCCGCCATCGCCTCGCGACGGGATTTCTTCCCGAAGTCGTCCGGCGTCGCGGTACCGAGGAAGCGGGGCTTCACCGGCTGTTTCGTCACCAGATGGGGCACCTCGCCGCCGCCGTCGAAAATGATCCGCTCGCGGGGATCCTCCGCATTCTTCCGCTTCACCTGTGCGAAGAACGCGGCGAAGCCGTAATAATCGTCCACTGTCCAGCGGTCGAAGGGATGGTTGTGGCACTGCGCGCACTGGATCCTGGTGCCCATGAAAACCTGCGCCACGTTCTCGGTAAGCTTCAGCGTGTCCTGCTCCACTTGGAAGAAGTTGGTCGCCGGGCTCGAGAAGGTGCCGCCTTCCGACGAAAGCAACTCCCGCACGATGTCGTTGAAAGGCACGTTTCCCGCAATCCGGTCCCGCAGCCAGTTGTAGTAGCCCAGCGCGGCCTTGTACGAGACTTGTTGGCCGCCGTTGTTGAAGGTGCGGATTTGCAGCAGCTCCGCCCACTTCATCACCCACATTTCCGAGAATTCCTTCCGCGCGATCAATTCGTCCACCAACGCCTCGCGCTTCTTCGGATCCGTGCTTGCGAGGAACTTCTCCCGCTCCGAGGGCTCCGGCAGGCGGCCGACGACATCGATGAAGACCCGCCGCAGGTAGGTTTCGTCATCACACAGGGGCGCGGGGATGATGCGCAGCTTGTGGAGCTTGTCGTAAACCGGCTTGTCGATGTAGTTGAACTCCGGCAGCTCCGGCCGGGTGTAGTCGAGGTTCTCGGGAATCACGATCGACTGGGCGACTTCCGTGAAAGTCATGAAACGCGCTAGCAAGAACGCCTCGCCGCGGTGCTTCGAGACCGACATGCCGCTGCGCCCGTCGATGGAGACGGAATTGTCGTTGGACGTGGAGAAGGAGGAGAGCGTTGTCACGTCGCGGTCCGTTCCATCCGAATAAGTGGCCCGCACCGTGTAGGGCGTGTGGAGGTCCGGGCCCTTGAGGACCACCTGGGGAGGCTCGATGACGATGCCGGTCGGCTGCGCGATCTGCCCTTCGTCGTGCTCCGCGCCGCTGCGGATCCACTCCACCAAGGTGTTGTAAGGAGCACTGCCTTTTTCAAAGAGCTTGCCCCCCGTGTGGGGAACGGCACCGGTCGCCTTGTTCACCAGCAGGGATTCCTCCGGCAGGGCCAGGTTGATCCGGCGGCCCGGATTTTCGCGGGTCAGGCGGAAGTGATCGCCCCGGGAATCAAATCCGAAGAGCGTCAAATGGAAGCCGTCCTTGCCCCGTGCCGACCCGTGGCAGGAGCCCGTATTGCAGCCGGAGGAGGTGAGCACCGGCATCACGTCCAGTTGGAAGGAGATAGGGCGGGGTTTGGCGGCATCTTTCACGGCGACGACGACCTCGGTTATGAGCCCGCGATATTCGAGGGTCAGGGTGGTCGCGCCGTCCTTCAGCGGCTTCAGCAGCGTCCCTTCCAGTTTGGCGATGGAGGGGTCGGCGAGACTTGCCTTCACCTGCCGGGTGATGTCCTGGGTTGCCGCGTCGTTGAAGCGGGCCACCACCAGCACCTTGTGGAAATCGGCGGCCGTTTCCAGTGTCACGGCCTTGGGAAACGCTTCAATTGCCCCGATGGCGGGATCGGGCTCCGCGTTCCAGTCCGGCAGTGCCGTCTTCGGCCGAGGGGCCAGCGTCATCCCGTCCGGCCACGGTGCACCCTCCTTCAGCCAGGTCTCCAGCGCCGCAATCTCCTCCGCTTTCAGCGGTGCGCCCTTCGGGGGCATGATCTCGTCGTCGTCCTCATCCAGCTTCACCCGCACCAGAAGTTCGGATTGCTCCGCATGCTCCAGATGGATCGCCGCTCCTGACTCGCCGCCCTTGAGGAAGGCCTCGCGGGTCGTGAGCAGCAGCTCGCCCTTGGTTTTCTCCGGGCAATGGCACGAAAGGCATCTGGTTTCCAAGATCTTGCGAGCGGCATCGAAGGACGCGCTCTCCACCGCGGATGCCACCGGAAGCAGCAGCCACCCGGCCGACAGGAGGGCCAGCGGGCCCGCAAGGGATGCCGGGGTCATGGAAGCGGCGTTTCGGCGCATGGACCCACTACGGCGCAGCTATGAAACGCATTTCATTCCTCTGCAGGCATTTGCACGCCGCAATCTGCCGCCTCAAGTCGAGGACGTCTTCACCAGCAAGCCCTTCTCCCGCGCCAAGCGCAGCACCCGGGAGAACAACCATCCCGCCAGCGCCAGATAGATCACATTGAGGCCCAACGCCGCGCCGAACTGCCGGAAATCGAAACCGCCGTGCTGGATCGAGCTCCGCATTCCCTCGAAAACGTGAGACGGGGGAAAGGCCGCCGCGATTCCCCGCATCCAGGGCGGCAATGTCTCCAAGGGATAAAACACGCACGCGAAGGGCTGGATCATGAACGGCAGCGCCCACGCCATCGACTCCGCGCCGTGGCCCCAGCGCAGGATCAGCGCGATCGAGAAGATCCCCAGCGCCCAGCCGAAGATCATCAAGTTGGCGTAATACGCGATCAATCCCCACTGGAATTGGAGCAAATTGAAGGAATACGCGATCGAGGCGATGATCGTAAGCACCACGGCGGTGATCCCCACCCGCAGCAAGCCTACCCCGAAGGTTGCGGCGATATAATCCGTCATCCTCACCGGCGCGGCAAAGATGTTCAGGAGGTTCCGCGTCCAGACGTCTTCCAGAAAGGAGATCGAGACTCCCTGCTGGGCGCGGAAGAGCGCGTCCCACAGGATGATGCCGCTGATCAGGAAGGTGATGAAGGTGGGGAAAGATCCGCTGCCCTGGCCCTGCAGGTAGGTGGTCACCAGCCCCCACACCAGCAGTTGGACGATCGGCCAGAAAAAGAGTTCGAAGGCCCGCATCGGGTTCTTCGCATAGAGCAGCACGTAGCGGGTGAGCAGCGCGCGGATGACGGAGGGCTTGAACATGAGGGATCGCTTCGCGCGGAAGCTCATCACATCCCCGCGCCGATGAATCCAGCGCGGATCGGCACCGGGTCAACGGGAAACTATCCCCCGCCCAAGTACTTCACGACCGCCTCCGTGCGGGTCCTCACGTGGAGCTTCGCGTAGATATTGTGCAGGTGCGTTCTCACCGTCTCCACGCCGATGCCGAGATCCCAGGCGATCTCCTTGTAGAGACCGCCCTTTACCAGCAGTTCCAGGATTTGCTTTTCCCGCGGGGTCAGGTTGTGGTCCTCGTTCTTCGCGGGCGGGGATTTCTGAAAATGCTGCACCACCTTGCGGGCGATCGCGCTGGACATGGGGGAGCCGCCCTGCAGCAGGTCCTCCAGGCACTCCAGCAGCTTCGCCGGGGCATCGCGCTTCAGCAGGTAGCCGGAGGCCCCGGCGGCCAGGGCGTCGTAGATCCGGTCGTTGTTGTCATAGACCGTGACCATCAGGACCTGCACGGCGGGATGCATCTGCTTCAGCCGGGCAACGCACTCGATGCCCGACATGCCGGGGAGCTGGATGTCCATCAGCACCACTTCCGGGCATTCTTCCTTCATCCCGGCCAGCGCGGCCTCCGCCGAAGCATACGCGGCCACCTGTCTCCAGCCGGGCGCGGCGGCAAGCAGCTCCGCGAGCGTCTCGCGCAGCGAATCGTCGTCTTCGACCAGGGCGATGGTATGGGATGCAGCGGACATTGCGGTACTTTTCAGTGCGGGAGACCGGGGAGCCGGCAGGTGAAGAAGATACACGTCCCGTGGCCGGGTGACGAGTCGAGCGTGTAACTTCCGCCGATTTCCCGGATCCTGCCCGCCGTATTGCCCAGGCCGTGGCCTTCCGGATGCGCGGCGGGATCAAAGCCGCGACCGGTGTCCCGGATGGTGATGGCGAGCATCTCGTCCTCCAGCGAAAGCGAGAGGAAGGCTTCGCAGGGGCCGGCGTGCTGGAGGATATTGTGAAGGGACTCCTTTACCACCAATGAAACGTGGTGACGGAAATCCGAGCCTAGGGGCCGCGCCGGGAGTTCCGCCGGGATGTCCAGGCGGCAGCGCACCGGGGAATCGCGGAAAATCTCCTCGGCCAGCCGGGTGAGGTGGGACCCCAGGTGGTCCAAGGTATCGTGGGCGGGATCCACGGCCCAGACGAGGTCATCCATGGCAGAGACGAGCTCGCGGGCGGCACCGGTCATCTTCTCCAGGTGGCGCTGCGCCTTCCCGGGATCCCGCGCCATGTCCCGCTGCGCCAGTGCGGCGGTCATGTTCAGCACGGTCACGCGCGTACCCAGGTCATCGTGCATGTCCCGGGCGATGCGGCTGCGGTCCCGCTCCAGCGCATGCTGGAAGCGCAGGCGCTCGAGCCTCTGTTTCGATTTCCGGCGCAGGTGGCGGAGGGAGCCGGCGGCGGCCAGCCCCACCGAAGCCGCCGTGACCGCGGGCCAGAACCACACGCGCTGCCAATACGGCGGGGCGATGTGGATGGGCAGCGCGATCATTTCCCCCGCGGACTGGTCGGGCCCCGCCAAGCCGATCGCGCGAAAGATGTATTGTCCCGGCGGTACATTGATGTAGGTGGCGCGGTTCACGCTGCCGCCGATGACGTTGTAGGCTTCGTCCCAGGAAAGGACCAGCGTGCGGGCGCCGGGGCGCTGCTCCGGCAGCTTCCGCACGGTGACCCATTCACCGTGCTTCGCCTGATCGCCGTCCACCAGCCCCAGCGCGGGTCCGTCGGCGCGGATCGTCAGGTAAGAGATCGCCGGATCGGTACCGCCGCGCTGCCAACCTGCCGGCTGATCGGCGGGAGAAGGCGTGGTGTCGCCTCTGCCGAAGCCCTCCGTCTCCCAGAGCGAGGGACCCGTGCTGCCCGGCACGGTGAGCGCGATGTTGTCGAGCATCATGAGGCCGGTGGTGTCCGGAGAGCCGGAGCTGACGGAGATCCGCAGGGCGACGGATTCCGCCGGCAGGTAAACCGGCTCGGTGCGCCGCGTCATCCGCGAATCGTCGAATGCCGTCTCCCAGCCGTCGCTGCGACCGACCGCGGAAAAGACGGATTGGGAGATCACCTGATTGTCCGCATCCAGCGCCTGGCAGGTGAGGCTCATGCCTCGCTCCGTCTCCTGCCAGCGCTCGTCGATGCCTTCGAGGCGGCACCTCAATTTGACATCCGCTTCGGTCTGCTCCGGGCTAAAGCCGAAGTCGAAATCCAAGCGGTGCAGCCCGGACCCGAGTTTCAAGGCTGCCCCCGGCTTTGCGGGAACAGCCACGGAGGAGGCATCCACCAGCACGCTGGCCAGCTTCAAATCCAGCTTCCGGGGAGCGGCATTTCCGGAGGGTGGTGCAGCCGTGCCGCCCGGCGGGACCCGTTTTGCGGCAGGCACGAAGAGGAAATCAGTGGGATGCCGCGCCACCCCGCTGATCCGCACTTCATCGATAAGCCCGGGAAACGGTTCGCCTTCCGCATTGCCGTTGAAGCCGCGCGCTTCGTTGCCGATCGCCAGGTCGCCGGTGTTGCCGTTGAGGTCGTTCGAAAGCGTGCCCCGGCCGATGAGATTGGCCTCCGAGACGCCGCTATCGATCCGGGTCCAATAGAGCCTCAGGTTGTTGGTCGCCCCCGCATTACCGTCGTAACTCACCGCAACGTGATACCAATGATCCGCCTCCAGTGCGTGAGGCCCCGTCAGCGGGATCGTGGCCAGGCCGCCACCGGTGGCCCCGCAGTGGGGCAGGGTGATGAAGGTCAGAAATCCCTGCCTCTCGATCCGGAAATTGAAGATTCTCCCGTCCGCATCGCCATCCATGGAAAGCAGGCCCAGCGCGATCGTCCGCGCCTGCATCGGCAGGATCTCCGGCTTGACGAGCATCTCGTAGGTGAAGGCTCCGTCCGCGCCGAAGTAGCGGAAATCCTTGGCGACGTTGTCCTGGCTTCCGGCAACGAGCCGGGGAGCTTCCGCGAGGATGGCACCGGCCAGGTTGGACTCGCCGGGTGTCCCCCCGGCGCTCGCGCGCAGGGAGATCGAGGTGCCGAGCCCCGGCAGCGAGGCTTGTCCCGCGAAGGCGCCGTTCAGCAGCCCGCGCAACGGGACGGGCGAAGGCCCCGCATCGGCGAAGGGCGCCCGGGTTTCATCCAGATGCCAAAGGTGCAGCGTGAAGTCATCCTTCGCATAAGGCACGGGTGCCTCCGCGGCCGCCGAGGCCAGGCCGGGGATCGCCGCGCAGGCCGCGGCACAGAGGAGGGGAAGGATTCGGGTACGACCCAGCATGGGGTGAGGATGACACGGCGGAGGCAAGACGGGCATTGGAAAATCTCCCGTCCCGCCAGCCGCTACATCCCGGGACTAGCGCCTGCGCCGCATCAAGCCCAGGAGTCCGAATGCGCCCAGCAACGCCGCGGTCGGTTCGGGCACGATGGCGAGATTGTCAACGGAGCTCACGGTCTGCGTATCGCGCAGATCCGCGTAGAAGCCGATGGCATTGCCAAGGGAGGAGGTGGTGAAGGTGAACGCGTTCCCTTCGGCGGCACCGTTTAGATCCAGCGTCACCTTTGCCGCCGCCGTGGTGAAGTAGCCCACCTCGAAGGAATTGGTTGTCGTGCGCGTGATGAATAGCTGGGCCACCAGGCTTTCCGCCGTGGCGGAAGTAAAGCCGGTCGAGGGCGTGGTGTTGTTGATCACGCCGGCGCGCACGGAGTCCTGGCTCGGGCGGACGGTGACATAGAGGTAGCTGTTGGAAGTGCGCGTGTCACCGCTGGTGCCTGCCGTCAGGCCGGTGGGTGTGTCCGTCGTGGAGATCGCCAGGCCGAAGTCGTTCACGGCACCGGCAGTGCCCAAGGTGGTCGTGACGTTGGTGTCGAGCAGGAGCGTCTGCCCCACGGCCAGGCCGACGTCGTCGCGCAGCAGCAGCACTTGCTCCGGAACGTTGGTGACGCTTGCCGCGGAGGTGGAGAGGAAGCCGCCCGTCGCGGAGAACGAGACATTCGACGTGGTGTTGTTATCCAGCAGCCGGGTGAGCGTGTATTCGGAGAGGCTCTCGTCGCTGAAGTCGTCGATCACTACGGCACCGGCGGTGGCGATCAACAAGGGAGCGAGGGAGGCACAGGCGAGGATGCGGGGCAGGGAGCTCATAAGCGGGAGGTAGGGATTGGTGTGCGCGGCCCGATGGAGTCGGGTAATGGATGAGCATAAGCCCCCGATCCGGCCGCTTCCTCAATTCAAAACCTGCCTTCTCCCCCTTAATGGGGAAGCTCCCGACCGGCCGGAATCAATCGCCTTCCATCCTGATCTTCCAAGCGCCCGCACCGAGCCCGAGCACCTGTTTGTCCGGGCTTGCCTGTAGGATTTTCACCCCTGCCGGTCCCGTCACTTCCGCTTTGCCGGGGAAGGGGACATGAAATTCCGCCGCCGCGCCCCGCGGTATCGCGACCGCCGCGCTCCATGTCGCGGCATCGCTGCCGGTGATCTCTAGCAGAACAGGGCCCCTCGGCGTCGGGGTCCGGATTTTCGCGTAATCCAGCGAGGCCGTCTGCGGCTTGATCCGCAGGCGCTTGAAGCCGGGCTCCAGCGGCTCGATGCCCATCAGCTTGCGCGTGATCACATTGGAAGGCGCGGCACCCCAGGCGTGGTTCCAGTCGAGATTCGGCTTCAGCGCGGGGTCCCATGCCTCCAGCGTTATCGTGGTTCCGGTCTTGCCGATCATGTTCATCCACGAGCGCGTTTCGCGCGATGTCAGAAGTGCCAGCGCGTGTTCCGCCTCTCCCGCGTCGTAGAGGCCGTCCAACAGAAACTGTGCTCCATAAACGCTGCACGCCATCTGCCGCGGCTTCAAGAAGGCGGCCACCCGTGCCACCCGCTCCTCAGGCACCAGCCCCAGGGCGAGCGGGAAGAAATTCGCATGCGCGGAGGCGTGCGTGCTACCCGGGCCGTCCACGTAGCAACCGCGCGTTTCGTCCCACAGCATCGCGTTCACGGCTTTCTTCGTCGCCTCCGCCATCGCGGCGAATTCGCGCGCGTCGGAGGATTTTCCCAGAGCGGCCGCGATCTTTTCCAGCAGCACCAGCGAGCGATAGTGGAAGGCGGTCACCACCGTCTTCACCTCCGGCTTCATGTCATAGCCGTCCCGTTCACCGGCGGGCCAGTCGATGATGTCCGTCACCTCGCCTTGGTTCCATCCTTCGAAGAGCCCGTCCTTCGTCCGCCGCCCCGTCATCGCGCGGCCCTTCAATGTGGAGTAGTGTTTCCGCAAGGAGGTATCGCTGCCTGACCACAGGAAATCGTGCCACGCCAGGATGACCGACTGCAGCCGCCACTCCGTAGGCCAGGTCGGCTTCTCCAGCAGGTACTCGTGGGTCAGCCGTGCGGTATCGTAGCGGGCGTCCAGACAGTAGTGGGAAAGCTGGTTGATCAGCACGTCCGCCTCGTAGGGCTTCCGCTCGCGGTCACCATCGACATAGAGCCCCATGAAGGTGGTCGCCTTGATACTGTGCTTGCAGAGCTTCCACACCGCGTTCAGCTCCGAGCTGGAGCTTTCAAAAGCCGCCGCGCTGTCGTCGAAGGGGACGCTCCAGGAAACCCTTGTCACATTCCGCGCGGAGAAATCCGGCGGCGCGCCCTCGATCTCCACGTAGCGGAAAGGCATCACCTCTTCCTTTATTTCCTCCGGGAGATCCAGAAAGCCCTCCTTCATCCAGCCCGGCGGCTTCCACGCCAGCTTCGGGCTCACCGGCCGGCGGGGATTCAATGCCACCTCGTGCTTTTGATACCGCACCGTGCCCCCGGGATTGCGGTCCACGGTGGACGGTTCGGACAGCGCCTCGCCCAAATGGAGCACCACGGACGGGCGACCGGAACCCGGATAAGGACCCAACTCCACGTTGCCGAAGGCAGCCGTGCCGAAATCAATGAACCAGTGGCCCGCCGCCTTTTCCTCCGCTTTCACCGCCGCCTCGCGCGTCGCCCTCACCGGGCTGCGCTCCATGGCTGAAAGCGGGACGAGGAAAAGAAGCGCGCAGAGGAGGAGGGAGCGCATCGGGAGAGAGGTGCAAACGGGTTTAAGGGCCATCGAACAGCGGAAAGCGTGGCATCGCAGGGACCGGATTGGCCCCTGCGGGGTTTCATCCAATCACCCCCTTCCGGCGACGTCCCTCCCTTTTCCACCTTCCCCCACGAAATGGGGGTTGTTGCAGCGTCTCGTTTCCGGCCGGGGAGGGGAGAGAGCCGGGACACAAACGTGCCGCCTTTGCGGAGGAACGCCCGCCCCTCCCCGGCAACTTCCGCCGTGTGGGAAATTT
>CBIHMP010000057.1:0-16602 GCA_966211015.1 uncultured Luteolibacter sp.
CACCGGGCGAGCCTGAAGTTGCGGAATCAGGGCGGGGGAAGAATCCCCGATCCCGCCGCTCCCCTGTCCGGCCGCCGGTGGCAAATGAAGAAGGGGAGCCCGATCCGGGATCCCCTTCCTGCAAAGCGACCAGAGGCTTCTCAGACCTCGTCCGAAGCCAGCCAGCGGAAGCCGGTGACTTGGAAGCGGCGCCCGAAGGCCTGATTCACCGGGGCCAGGGCGGTCGGCAGGACCTCGGGACCGTCCGCAGGATCGACGAATTCCGGGACGCGCTGGACGATGGCCTCGCACCACGCGCGGGCCAGGACTTTGTCGTCCTTGTCCAGCGCTTCGCCGTAACCGCGGATGCGGAAGGTATCCGAGCGGACCGTCACCACCGAGCCGAGGGCGGAAAGGATGTCGCCTTGCGTCAGGTAGCCGGGTGCTGCCGTCGCGCTCATTCCCGTGATGGCTTCGGGGAAAGCGTACCTATCATCCGCCACGTCGGCGGTCGTGATGTTCCGGGAGTCATCCGCAAACCTGCCGTTGATCGAAGGGGTCTCGTCGATGGCTTTCTGGAGCATGCCTTCGCGCGCCATCTCGCGGTCATTGCCCGGGCGGCGGTTCACGAATTCCGAAAGGGAAAGGAAGGGCCCGCGCGCTTCGATTTCATCCACGATGTTTTGCGCGAGTTCCTGGATCTGGCCTTTTTCGAGCGTGCGCATCCCGGTCCATCGCGCGTGCCGTGCCTGGCGCAGCAGCGGGGGAGCCTGCTCCACGGGCGGTCCCGTCGCGCGGCGCATGCGGCTGAAGGGATTGGCCGCCTTTTCCACCGTGCCGGCCGCCGCCGTGGCAGCGCCGTCCGCCAGATGCCAGTATTCGATCGTCTCCTCGTTCATGGAGGAAAGGAAGGCCGCCCACGCGTTCACCGAAGTGGAATTCACGTTGAAGGCTCCGTCGATCATCAGGTGCGCGGCGCTCTTGCTGAAGCCGTCGTCCCCGGTAAGGGCCTGCACCGTTTCCTCAGGGGAGGAGGTACCCGCGGGGATGAAGCGGGGGTTCAGCAGCGGCTCGGTTCCCTTGAAGAAGTTTTCCGCCACCGTGGCCAAGGGGCGGGAGCTCAGCAGCGGCCCCGCATGCGGCGAGAGGGTGGAGAAGAAGTAACCGTCCCACAGCGTGTTGTTCGCCAGCCAGGAGTGGTCGAGCAGGCGGTAGTCCTTCGTGCTCGGCTCGGTGACGCTTCCCGCCGAAATCATCGGGGAGGCGAAGGATTCTCCCGCGGTATAGCTGAAGCCCGGCAGGAAGCCCTGATTGCTCAACTGCGCGTGGCGGAGTTGCGCGATGCTCTGCAGCGGCAGCATCGGCACTTCATATTGCGGGGCCACCGTCGTGCCGCTGGCGGGATTGAGCAGGCCGTGGCCGGTGAAGAATTGGCCGCGGTCGCTGGCGTCGATGGGGAACCGGTAGCTCGCGCTCAAGCGCTTCAGCGAAACCTCGAAGGGGTGGATGCCCATGCTCTCCTTCGTCAGGTCGATCCCCACCAAGCTGGAGGAGTGGCCGCCTTGCACCCAGGGTTTGGACGGTGCATCCGATTCCAAGGTGGTCTTCCCGTAAAAGCTGAACTGCGCGAAGATTTTGGCGCGGGTGAAATCCTTGATCTTCGTTGCGGGCTCTTCCTTCATCTCGGCACCCAGATAGGGCCGCTGGAGCCGCACCTCGCCGCCGGTGAAATCCGTGGAGCCATCGCGGCTCAGTGCTTCACGCAGCTTGGTGGCATCCCCGTAGTCGAGATCGAGGGTTCCCGAGCGGATCCGCTGGCTGCCCCTGACCAAATTCAATTCGATGGAGAGCCGGTTCGTGCCTGCCTGGGAAGGCATCGGCGCGAAGCCCACGTCGATCGCGTCATCCAGGGAAAGGGGGAAGACTCCCCAGCCGTCGTTCACGGGCTTCAAGTCGTCCGGCGTCAGCCAGTCCACCCAGAAGCCCACGCCTTGGGATGGATAGCCGGGGGCCAGCGGAAGGTTCGCGGTTTTGTTGTCGGCGTAGTCGAAAAAGGGAGGCTCGGTATTGTTCGCGCCCCAGGACCAGTTGCCGTCCACGGATTCGCCGAAGACCTTGTTCTCCCCCGGCTGCAGGATCACCGGCCCGGTACGGTTCGGGCCGTAGTTGTTGCGCAGGTTGATCCCGAAAGTTTTAGGAGTCCTGGAGTCCCGGTCGTGGCCGTTGTACAACTGGTTCATGTGGGCCATGACCGTCGTCTGGGGAGCGCCGTTCTTGTAGAACCGGAATCCGATCGGCAGGTCCTTGAAATCGATCCGCAGCTCGTCGAAGGAAAGCGGCACGTTGTAAGGATTGTACAGGGTCACGATCGGCGAATAGATCAGGTACACCATGTAGTTGTCCGCGGCGGTGGCGGTATTGTGGTCCTCGCCCCCGGCCCAAGGGCCGTGCGCTCTCTTCGCCACCATCGAAAACTGCATCTGCACCTTGGCCACCACCGGCATCAGGATGAGGCCCCGGGGTGCCACGGGGTTGGCCTTGTACGTGCGGCTGCGGGCATCGTATTTGACCGGGTTGTAGCCGCCCGGGATGTTCGCCTTGATCGTCGGATTGACCCCCGTGAGATTGCGATAGAGGTTCGCGTAGTCGAAGACCTGGGTCCAGTAGGGGTTGGCCGCTTCGTTCTCCACCGACTCGTCGTCATAGAACCGCCGCGACGAGTAGCCGGAGGGCAAGGTGGTGTCGCCAAGCAGCAAGCTCAGGTCCTTCTTGAGGCCGCCGCGCGCGGAATCGGTCGCCAGCCCCTGGTGGACCGTCGTCACGTCGTGTTGATACCGCGCCAGCTCCGGCATCTGGTCGATCAGCGAGGAGGTCGGGATCGTATAAAGCTTCGCCTGATCGGTCTCTTCGAACCAGTCATACTGATCGAAGCCGGTGATGCCTTCCATCCCGAAGCGGGAGGGCGCGCCCATGGCGGCCTGGCGGTTCGCGTTGCCGAATCTTCCTTCCTCACGGACGATGTCGGCCTTGGCCTTCACCCCCTCGTCGAGCACGCTCCAGGCATAGCGGCCGCCGAGAGCCGTGCCCTCGGCCGGAGATTCCACTTTCGCCGCCCGCACGAAGTCATGGGCGTCGGTATCCTTGCCCAGCGAGCCTTGGCCTAACAGCACGGGGCCCGATGACAGGTCGGGCAGGGTCTTGTTGTTGGCACCCTCCTCGTTCCCGGACACCAGGTAAGACACGAAACTATTCCCTTTGTCCGGCACCGGCTTGTTTGCCGTCGGCAGCGCACCCTTCCAGACGCCGGTCAAGCCTTTCGGCGCAGTCGGATCACCGAAGCTCGCGGGAGCGGTGATGCGTTGGTCCGGTCCCGCCGATTTCTGCAACTGGCCGATGGCCAGCGAAAGCGCCATCCGGGCATTGCTCTTGGCCACCTCCATCGCCTCGCTTTGACCTGAAGCTCGGAGCGAGACCGTGGATAAGGTGAGCAATCCGATCGCAAGCACAGTCAGCAGGACCATAAGCGACAGGGAAATCACCAAGGCGAAGCCTCGCTGTTTGGAACGCCGGTACAGACTGCACCGCACTTTTTCCGGGGATGAGTTGGGTTTCATGACGGATACCCCACAAGAATGCATCCAAAGCCCGGCCTGTAAATACATAATGAATCCACCTACCCGAATGAGGGGTAGCTCCTCAAAGCGGCAGCCAAACGCAGAACCCCAGAAGTCCAGAAAATAACATATGGAACACGTTTTTAATGGGTAACTTATTGATGATGAGGAAAATCCCCTTTTTTGAGGGCGAGATCGACTTGCCCGTCAAGTCAAGGACGTTTTCCTGAAATCGAGTGGTGAAAAAAATTCACCACCTCCCGATCACGGCGGCCGGGATCACGGCCGTCACCTCACCCGGGCGCACTTCCTTCTTTCCGATGCCCGATGCGGGTACCTCGGCTACCAGGCAGGGCGAGGACGCCGGATCTTTCGCCAGGAGCGCGCGGTCGGGAATCTTCAGGATCCCTTCGCAGCGTTTGCCACCCCAAGGATCCACGTAGGAGATGCGGAAACCCGAGCCGTCCCGCGGGATCTTCTTCGACACCCCGGTCACCGTCACGAAGTGCCCCTGCACAGGAATCCAGTTGCCCTTTCGCAGGACGAAACGCCGCAGGCTCAGTACCGGCGGGAAGCCCCTCGCCAGGGACCGGTCGATACACGCGCGGGTGCGCTTCAGTTGTGCCCCGGCCTGCTCGCCCTTCCCGCGGAAGAGATCCTCTAGGCGAAGGACGGGCAGATAGAGCGGCCGGTTCATCTCGTTGGCCGCCGCTACCAGATCCTCCGCGTTGATGCCGCCTTTGTTCCAGCGCATGCGGCCCCGCAAGTTCTCCGAAGGGCGGAGCCCGTGACGGCGGATCCATTGCGACAAGCGCTCCTTGTCGGTCGCTCCCGGCAGCGAGTCCGCCGCCGCTTGCCAGCTCCCGTTTCCAAACCGGCAGGAAGACAACAACGCCGCGGGCCCGCAGGCATTCCCCGAGATGCTGAGCTGGTTCACCGGTGCCGCCGCGGCATTCGGCGCTTCCCTCATCTCTCCGGCGGCGCAGGTGCCCGCCAGCGCGATCAGGCAGGCTTCAATTCGTCGCAGGCGCGGCATAGATATCGGAGCGCCGGTTGTTCGACGGCTTGAAGTCGTTCGCCCCGGAAAGGGTGATCTGCGATTGCACGGTGGTGCCGTTCGGCGGGATCGAAAACGGCAGCGTGTAGGTGGCGATCTTGCCCGGGGGCAGCGAGGTGATCGTCAGGGTGGAGGTGACTCCTTGCGTGGTCACCTGCAGCGGCGCGTTGTAGATCGGCGCGGTCCCGCGGTTCTGCACGGTCACCTGCAGTTGCAACTGGCCGCTGCTGCCCGTGGAGACGAAGTTCGATGCGATCGCCGCATCGCTGATCCCTTCGGTGCCGGAGCGGAAAATGCGGCCGAAGTCCACGGTGCCGGCCCCGTAATACTCGTCCTCCCCGGGCGCACCCGCCTCATTGAGATTGGCGGTCAATTTCCCGTAGGCCGTGTCGGTGGTGATCTTCTGCCCGCTGTTGGAAATGGCCGCGGCCAGCACCGCGGCCCCGATCGGGGAACTGGCCGAAGTGCCGGTGAAATAAACGCTCTGCCCGCCGGTCCACGCCGTCACCAGATCCAGTCCCGGTGCGGTCATCGTCACATCCCCCGTGTTGGAGAAATTCAGATAGGTGCCGTTCGCATCCACCGCTCCCACGCCGACCACGCCTGCGTAGGCGGCGGGATAGGCCACCTGGTCGTAGCCTTCGTTGCCTCCCGACGCGAAGATCTTGATCCCCGCTTCCTGCGCCAGCTTCACCGCATCGTGGAGGATGGCCGAGTTCCCGTAAGAGGCCATCGAGATATTGATGATATCCACCCCGGCGTCCATCGCCGCCAGGATGCCTTGGGCCAGCAGGAAGCTATTGGATTCCCCTGCGTCGTTCGCGATGCGCCACGAGTGAAGGTCCGCCGCCGGGGCGATCTGGCCGATCAGGTCGGCCACCGCCGTCCCGTGGCCGTTCCAGGCCGAGGCGTCGGCGGGCGGTTCCACCAGGTAGTAGTTCCGCGCGCCGGTGAGCGTGGAGCCCGTGTCCAGGATGCCCACCTTCACGCCGGCTCCGTAGGAAGAATTGTCCCCGGGGATGCCCAGCCAGGAGAGCAGCGAGGTACCGAAACCCACCGCCCCGTCCTGCACGCCCTCGGTCTTCGGCGTCGGCAGCGTTACCGGGTAGATGAAGCCCGTTTCCTCGGTGCCCTCGAGCAGGGCGGCCAGATCCGCCGCGGAAAGGAAGCCGACGTGCAGCGCATTGAGGGCATCGATCCGGCCGAGCACGGCGATGCCTTTTCCCTTCGCCGCTTCCAGGAAGCGGTCCATCGCGGCCCGATCCGCAAAGCGCAGCGAGCGCTGGTTCTGCAGCGCCCCGGCTTCCGCCGCTTCGCCGTCTTTCACCAGCCCCGCCGGGCGCTCGGTCCGCTTGCTCTCCTTCGGCGGCGTCAGGTCGGGGATGAAGGGGCGCACGGGAGGCTTCGGCGGTGCTTCGGCCGCGCCCGTATCGTACGAAGACCGGGTGAGCCACCAACCCGCCGCTCCTCCGCCGAGGATCACCAGCAGGATCAGGATACGCTGTGTGCCGCTACGGGTCATGCCTCCAAATAAACCCGCCCGGCCCGATCCGGTAGCGGAAATTCGGAGCCGGGCGGAAAATAGGACTCGCCGGATACTGGAAGCCTTACCGGGTCAGGGCGGCGGGATCTCGGCCGGCGGAGCATCCTCGTAAAGATTCACCATCGGCTGCTTCGTGCGCGGGTCGATGTAGGCGATGGCGATGTCGCGCTTGCCGGCCACGGAGCGCCAGCGGGTATTGTAAAAGACCGCGAACTCCTTCGGCTTCACCTCGTAGAGCACCTTCGCATCGAACTGGTTCAGGTGGTTCACCTTGCGCACGGGCGGGATGATCGTGGTCTTGCCCGGAGTCACCAGGATCCCCTTCGCGTCGGAGAGTTCGCCGAGGTCGAAGCGGAGGTTGGCGCGGGTCAGATTCATCGCCTTGGTCGTGCCCAGCGGGAAGGAGGCTTCGTCATCGCCCATCGCCACGACCTGATAGGGGACATCCTTGTTGCCGGGATTGGGCAGGAAGAGGAAGAGGACCTCCTTGGCGCTCGGAATCGCCACCGGCGGCAGCGCCGGAGCCTGCTTGCCCTGGGCCGGCGGTTCCTTGGTCAGGAGGAAAGAGACCTTGCCGCCCGTCGCGGTGGCGGTGACCGGCAGGGAGAAGACTTCCGTGAAAAGAGGCACCTCCACCAGTTGGCCCGGTTCCTTGCCCGGCAGGTAGAGCATCTTGACGTTGTTCACGTGCTGGAAACACAGCGTGCGAAGGGTGATCGTCCTGGACTCCTGGCCGCTCGAAGCGGCGGTCAAGGTCAGGAACAAGGCGAATACGAGACGGAGCATGATGCTGGGAAAGTGAATCCCCCGGATGCCTTTGGCAAGCCGGGCGATGAGGTAGGGGAAAGAGGGGCTGTCTAAAAGGCATCGAACGCTCTCCGGGCGGTCCGGCTTATGGCGTTACCTGTTGAGATGAGGCCTGAACCCCGGATTGCAGCCGCCGCGTGCGATGAAAATAGGGAGCAGCGACATTCCTGTCGCTGGCGGGGGGCGCGCCGAAGCACCTCAGGGGGGACAGGAATGTCCCTGCTCCTTACCGGCTTTGCCCGAGGGGTAAGATGAGGAGCATCCATTTCTGGGAGAGCTGTCTTAAAACGGCAGGAGACTGAATAGCCTCTCAGACCTCGTCCTGCGACAGCCAGCGGAAGCCGGTGACCGTGTAGCGGCGGCCGAAGCGTTTGTTCACGTCGTTGAGGGACGCGATGTCGTCGCCGGGCGCGTCCTCCGGATCCACGAACTCCGGCATGCGTTGAACCACCGCCTCGCACCAGGCCCGGGCGATGACGTTCTGGTCGGGATCGAGCGCCTCGCCGTAGCCGCGGATGCGGAAGGTATCCGAGCGCACGGAGATCACCGGGCCCAGGGAGGAGAGGAGATCGCCCTGGGTCAGGAAGCCGGGGGCGCCGGTGGCACTCATGCCGGCCAGGGCATCGGGGAAGGCGTAATGATCCGCCGCCATATCGGCGACGGCGTTCATCTCGGAATCATCCCGGAAACCGGCGTTGATGGATTCCGTCTCGTCGATCGCCGCCTGCAGGATGCCTTTCAGCGCCTTCTCGCTATCGCCCTGCGGCTGCCGGTTCACGAACTCCGCGAGCGAGAGGAAGGGGCCGCGCTCCTTGATCTCCTCCACCACGTGTTGCGCCAGCTCGCGGATCTGGTCCTCCGTCAGCGTGCGCATGCCGGTCCAGCGGGCGTGGCGCTGCTGTTGGAGCAAACCGGGAGCTTCTTCCACCGGCGGGCCGTTGGCACGGCGCATGCGGCTGAAGGGGAAGGCGGCCTGCTGCTTGATGCCGGCCACCGGGGCGGCTCCGGACATCCCGATATGGGAATACTCCACGTCCTCCTTGTTGAGCGAGCCGAGGAAGGCAGCCCACGCGTCCGCGGAGGTGGAGTTCACATTGAAGGCTCCATCGATCATCAGGTGCGCGGCGCTCTTCCGGTAGCCGTCCGCGGCCGAGAGCTCGCTTACCGCTTCGCTCACCACCGCATTGCCCGCCGGGATCATGCGCGGATTGAGCAGCGGCACCTTCCCTTCCAGGAATTCGCCCGCCACCGTCTCGGCAGAGCGGGAACCCATGAGCGGCCCCGACTGGCTGCCCAGGGTGGAGAAGTAGTAGCCGTCCCAGAGCGCGTTGTTCGCCAGCCAGGCATGGTCGAGCAGGCGGTAGCTCTTCGTGCCGCTGGCGGCCACGCCCGATTTCGGGATCATGGCGGTCGCGAAGGATTCGCCCACCGTGTAGGTGGCGCCGGGCAGGAAGCCCTGGTTGCTCAATTGTGCGTGGCGGAGCTGCGCGAGGCTCTGCAGCGGCAGCATGGGGATCTCGTACTGCGGGGCGATGGAGTTGCCGTTGAGCGAGGAATTTTCCACGCCATGCCCGGTGAAGAACTTCCCGCGGTTGTTGACGTCGATGGGGAAGCGGTAGCTCGGGGGCACGCGTTTGAACGATGCCTCGTAGGGATGCACGCCCATGCTCTCCTTCGCCAGATCGATGGCCACCATGCTGGTGGCATGAGCTCCTTGCACCCAAGGCTTGGAGGGGGAGTCCGCCTCCAGCGTGGTCTTCGCGTAAAAGCTGAATTGCGCGAAGGGCTTCACGCGGATGAAGTCCTTGAGCTTGTCCCCCGGGCTCTGGTACATCTCCGCGCCCGTAAAGGGGCGTTCCAGCCGCGCCTCGCCGTCCGGGAAGTCATGCGCGGGATCGCGGCTCAAGGCGGAGCGCAGGCGGTTGGCATCGCCGTAATCGAGATCGAGGGTGCCGGAGCGGATTTTCTGGCTGCCCCGCATCAGGCTCAGCTCGATCGAAAGGCGGTTGCCGGAGGCGGAGGAGGGCAGCGGGCCGTATCCCACATCGATGCTGTCGGTCTTCTTGATCGGCAGGATCCCCCGGCTGTCGTCGAAGGACGTCTTGATGTTCTGCGGCGTGAGCCAATCGATCCAGAAGCCGCATCCCGGCGAGGGATATCCCGGCGCGAGGTTGATGTTGCTGGTCAGCTTGTCCTCGTAGTCGAAGAAGGATCCCGCATTGCTGTTCCAGCTCCAGTCGCCGCTGACGGATTCGCCGAAGACCTTGTTCTCCCCCGGCTGGAGGAGGACCGGCGCGCTCCCGCCGGTGAAGGCGCTCTTCAGGTTGATGCTGAAGGTTTTCGGCGTGTCCGAATTGTCGGGATGGTAGATGTAGAGCTGGTTGAAGTGGGCCAGCGTGCTCGTCTGCGGTTGGCCGTTGCGGTAGAAACGCAGGCCGATCGGCAGGTCCTTGAAGTCGATCTTCATCTGGTCGAAGGAGATCGCCATGTTGTACGGGTTGTACAAGGTGACGATCGGTGAATAGATCAGATAGACCATGAAGTTGTCTTCCCCGGTGGCATCGTTGCCGTCCAGGCCCCCCGACCAGAACCCGTGGGCATCCTGGCAGACCATGGAGAACTGCATCTGCACCTTGGCCACCACCGGCATCAGCAGCAGGCCCTTCGGAGCCTGCGGGTTCGCCTTGTACGAACGGCTGCGGGGGTCGTATTTGACGGGGTTGTAGGCGGGAGGAACCTTGGCCTTGAGCACGGGATCGGTCCCCGCGAGCTCGCGGTACATCGTCGCGTACTCGAAAGCCTGGCTCCAGTAGGGGTTCGGCACGTCCGTCAGCACCGTCTCGTCGTCGTAGATCCGCTGGTCCGCGTACTCGGAGGGGAGGGCGGTCCCGTTGAAAAGGAGGCTCAGGTCCTTGCGCAGCCCGCCGCGAGCGGCATCGGTCACCAGACCGCGGTGAACGGTCGTCACGTCGTGCTGGTGCTTCTTGAGCTCCGGCATGCCTTGGATCAGATCGGAGGTAGGGAGCGTGTAGAGCTTGGCCTGCTCGCTGCCCTCGAACCAATCGAAGCCGCCGAAATCCTTGATGCTCTCCATACCGAAGCGCGGGGCGGAGCCCAAGGCCGCCTGATGATTGGCATTGCCGAAGCGACCTTCCTTGCGGACGACGTCCGCCTTTGCCTTGGTGCCCTCGTCCAGCACGCTCCACGCGTAGCGGCCGTCCAGGCTGCCGCCCGCTCCGGGAGATTCCACCTTCGGCGCGCGCACCCAGGAAGCCGGGTCCGCGTCTTTACCGAGCGAACCCTCGCCCATCAGGACAGCTCCGGAAGCGAGATCGGGCAGATCGGACGGAGCGGGGGAGGCCGTGGCCCCGGCGCCGGAACTCAGATACCCGCGGAACTGTCCGTCCTTCTCCGGCACCGGGTCCTGCGCCGTGGGAAGCGCTCCCGACCACACGCCGGTGAGCCACGAGGGGGCCGAGCTCTCCGCGATCATGGCCGGCGCGGTGATCCGTTGGTCCGTCCCCGCGTTCTTCTGCAACTGCCCGATGGCCAGGGAAAGCGCCATCCGCGCATTGCTCCGCGCGGCCTGCATCGCCTCACCTTGGCTGGAGGCCCGCAGCGACACCGTGGAGAGGGTCAGCAGCCCGATCGCGAGCACCGTCAGCAGCACCATCAGGGAGATCGCGATTACCAAGGCGAAGCCCCGATCGCCACCTCTAGGCTGAAAAGCAAGTAAGGGCTCTTTATTTCGCAAAAATGACTGTTTCATGAGGTATGGTGAAGGAGTGGTAGGATTGTGCCGCGACTTGTAAATACAAAAACTCCCCTCCGCCAACCGCTGCGTTCGCAATGCCAACCCGGATCTCTGGAATCCCACTTGCCCCTGAATTCGACTCATTCACGGAACCGCTTTTCCGGAATTCCGGGCATGAATCGACCGATTTGGTTATAAATACTGCGGTTTCTGTCTAAATGGCGAGCCGGGGTGCCGGCGGATGATCCGGACGGCTCCCGTGCGCCCCCCGCGATTCCGGTATTTCCGTTGATCCTGCTTGCGCAACCCGCCCCTCCGCCTGCAAGCAGGGGGGGCGCATGCGTGACTTGAAGGCAAACCCGGCCTGGCAGGAGGATGACTTGGGAATCCCGCTTCCCGATTCCGCGCACGCGTGCTCCGTCTGCCTGCCCACGTGGAAGGCGGTGCTGGGCTACGAGGAAGCCCGGGACAAGGTGGTGCGGCGGATGCGCATGGGCTACCCGCGCTTTTTCCGCCATCCGCTGCTCAAGCGCCTGACGGCGATGGCGGCGGCCGAGATCGCGGGGGAAGGAGAAGAAGTCTTCGTATTTCCCACCAAGGTGGCCGCCCAGCGGGCACAGCGCTGGATCGAGCCGCGCGGCGAGGTGGCGGTACGCCACGAGAATTTCCTGGGCATGCCCGTGCTGGTGGTGCCCGTGAAGGCCCGGCAGGTGGCGGTGGACTACCAGCGTTTCACCGGGGAACTGGTGGGCAGCCGCCAAGCCGAAGACCTGATCAACGGCAAGCCCCGCAGCGGCAATAAGGTCCACTTGCTCCAGCGCCGGCTCGGGAAAATCGCTGGCGCGGACCCGAAGCTTGTCCACGTTTTCAACAGCGGCATGGCCTCCATCACCGCCGTGCTCCGCTCCCTGCCCGGCGTGAAGGAGGGGCGCAAGACCCTGCAAATCGAGTTTCCCTATGTGGACGCCCTCAAGGTGCAGGAGTATTTCGGCAACGGCGTGGTCTTCCTCAACCAATCCGAGGGGGAATCCTTCGACGAGGCGCTGCGGCGCATCCGCCAGGGCGAATTCGCGGGGGTTTTCACCGAAGTACCGAGCAACCCCCTGCTCCGGACGGCCGATATCCCGAAGCTTTCGGCGGCCTGTGCGGAGGGGGGCGTGCCGCTGATCATCGACGATTCCTCGGTCGGGCCTTCCAACGTCGCCGTGCTCCCGTGGGCCGATGTGGTGACGAGCAGCCTGACCAAATGGCTTTCCGGCACCGGGGACGTGATGGCGGGCATGGCCGTGGTCCGTCCGGATTCTCCCTTCGCGGGCCTCTTGCAAGCCTCCTTGGCGGAGGAGAGCGCGGCGGCCTCGCCGCTGTACGTCGGCGATGCCGAGGTACTGCTTTCCAACCTGAAAGGCTTCCCCGAGCGCATGGCGGCGCACAACGCCAATGGCGAGGCCGTGGCGGCGATGCTGGCGGCCCACCCGGCGGTGGAGGAGGTCTGGCACCCTTCGCTGGTCACGCGCGCGAACTACGACCGGATCAAGGCGGCGAAGGGCGGCTACGGGCCTTTGCTTTCCTTCGTGCTCAAGAATCCCAAGAAGGCTCCGAAGGTTTTCGACGCGCTGAAGGTGTGCAAGGGGCCGAGCTTCGGCACGCCCTTCACTTTGGCCTGTCCTTACACCCTGCTGGCGCACTTCCACGAGCTGGATTGGGCCGAAGGCTGCGGCGTTCCCTCGCATCTGATTCGCATTTCCTGCGGCACGGAGGAAACTTCCGTGCTCCTGTCGCACTTTGCCGCCGCTTTGGAGCAGGCCTGAGCACGATTATTTGCAGATTCTTCGGTTTTATGCGCATTTTAATACGCATAAAGTGATTCAATGTGTAACATTAGCAAATCTCCTTGCGTGCGCTGGATAATCGGCCTGAAATCGCACCAACCCGCGTCCCTAAAAGCGACTTCTTCACGGGAGAATCGCTCGTTTAACCCGATCCCAAGGCATAAGAACGCATGAAACGCAAATCCAAGCTCGCGCTTCGAGTCAATGAGGAGAATCCGAATCATCACCTTTGGAACAATCGCGGGGTGTGGTGGTGCCACTTGACGGTGCACAAGCCGGATGCGACGGCGGAGCGCCTGCGTTTTTCGCTGAAGACCCGCGATGTGGATCAGGCCCGCGAGCGCCGGGACCGCATCTTCCGCCGGATCACGGAGCTTTACGAGATCGCGGCTTGAGCGGGGCAGGGACGATCGAGTGATCCCGGGGGCCGGTCACGCCTCCGGCTTCACCGCGGTGAAGACGACGTAGCGCATGGCTCCCGTGAGATAGGCGAGCCAGATCCGCAGCAGCGTGAGGGCGAAGACGCGGTTGCGCTCGTGATTGCTGAGGAGGAAGCGGCGGGTCTCAGCATCGCGAAAGAAGGAGACCAGGGTGCGCCGGATGCAGATGGGCCAGGTACGCCGGACCTTCCGGCTCAGATCGTCCACGTGCTCCATCGTCAGGCCGGCTGCGGAGATCCAGCGCCGGTAGTCGGTTTCATCGCCCATGCCGACCAGGCAGCCTTCGCGGCAGATGGGCTCCAGCAGGTGTTTCCGCTCCCATGCTTTCGGAGCCGGGCCGGCCATCCAGGCACAGATGACGAGCCGGCCGCCCGGCACGAGGACGCGGGCCATTTCCCGGATACCCCGCGCGACATCGGGAAGATGCTCGGTGCTTTCGATCGCGATGACGGCCTCGAAGGATCCGTCGGGCAAGCGGTTCTCGAGCCAGTCTCCCAGGATGAAGGCGGGGTTGTCGCCACCGTGGGCCAGCGCCCCTTCATACTGCTTGCGCGAAATGGTCACGCCCGTCACCCGCGCGCCATGTTCCCTGGCCAGCAGCCGCGCGGTGCCGCCATACCCGCAGCCGACGTCGCAGACGCGTTCGCCGCCGTTGATCCCCGCCCGCAGGGCCACATGGCGGCTCAGGGCCTCCACCGCCTGGGCCGATGTCTCGCGTCCGCTTTGCCACAGCCCGTGATGCACGTGCTCGCCCCAGAGCCCCCGGTAAAAGGGGTCGAGCTCGTCGTAGTGGCGAGCCACCGCCTCGCCTGTCGTGGCCGCCGTGATCATGAGCCGGGACTTCTAGCACGAAACGCGGGGAATGGCGAGTTCACTCCAGCGGGTCCCAGCGCTTGTGCCCGATCATCACGTTCAAGGCCAGGCATGCGACGACGGCGAAAAAGGCTTCCAGCCAGATGAAGGACCAGAAGTGGCCGATCTGCTTCACCGCCATGCCGATTCCCGGCAGGGCGAGCGCGCTGAACATGAGCAGGAAGATCATTGCGCCGCGCATGGCGGATTTCCCCTCCTCGGTGGGCTTGGAGAGGGGGATGGTCTTTCCGATCGCTCCCGGCAGCAGCGCGTACACCGGCAGGGCGAGCAAGCCGGGTAGCAGCATCAGGACATGCTCCGGCTTCTTCGCCAGCGCCACCAGCACCGCCGCCAGCAGGAGCAGGCCGGGCACCACGATCAGGACGCTTACCGCCAGCGTGGCCCCGCGGATGAAAGGCGCAGGTCCCGCCACGGGAGCCAGCCGGTAAAGGTCCGCCGCCTGCCAGCTCTGCGAATATTGGAGCAGGTTCATCGCCATCAGCGGGACCAGCCCGAGATAGCCGCCCGCGAAGGCGATGCCGATCTCGCTGCCCTTGCCCGCGAGCCCCTGGATCAGGAATACCAGGGGCATCACCATCACCGGGGTCAGGCCGGGATAAAGCCGCAGTTTCATGTCGCGATCCCGGAAAAGGTAGGCCGCCGAGAGCCGGAAGGCCGCGCGCGTCACCGGGTCCCGCAGTGCCCAGGAAAGCGTCGGCAGCGCGATCAGGCGCTCAAGCAGCGACGGCCGTTCGTCCCCGCGGGTCTTTCTCGGCCGGGTTTCGGCCAGGGTCTGGAGGCCTTCCTCATAGGTGGAGGCCAGCACGCGGAAGGCGAGGCCGGACACCAGCGAGGTCATGGCGATCCCCATGCCCGCATGGAAGTAGGAGGACACCGCGGCACGCCCCGTGAGCACCTCGTCCAGCCCGGCGAACCATGCCGGCGGCAGCAGGAAGAGCCACCATTTCCCCGCGGGGTTTGCCAGCGAGCCGATCGCGGGAATGATGAACGGTGCCATCTGGCTGCCGATGACCATCACCACCGCCAGGATCACCTGTGTGGTGGTCATGATATTGTCCAGCCGCTCCCGCCCGAACCACCGGAGGCACAACTGGTAGAGCAGCACCACGCTGCCGGAGCAGAAGAGCGCCGCCATGCAGGTGGAGAAAAGATGCACCGGCGCGAAAAGCAGCGAACCCGCCGGCCCCATGCTTCCGATCACCACGCCCGCGAGGTTGAAGGCGCAAGCCAGCCAGAGCGAGATGCGCACCATCACCGAGACCTTCGCCCACAGCAGCGTGCGGGAATCCACCGGCCGGTGAAGCAGGATCTCCGCCTCCTCCTTGTTGAAGAGGATCTCTCCGGCGGAGGCAGCGATGAACATGCCGAGAAAGAGCAGCGACATCCCGTGCAGGTAGAAAGACAGCACGAAGGAGGGCTGATCGCGGAAGGTCAGCGCCACCAGGCCGACCAGCATGTAGATCGCGAGGGTCCCCAGCAGCTTCCTGCCGACCGATTTCGGCAGGCGGTCTTTCCGGAGGCCCCGCGAGCTCCTGCCGCGCAGGAATAGCGTGAGGTCGAGACGCTGCAGCGCCCGCGCGGGTGAAGGGGCGGGGTCGTTCACGGGCGGAAGGTTTTCGCGAAGTCCTCGGCCTTGCGCTCCAGGTCGCGCCCGCCGGTGAGATGGGTGAAAAGCTGCTCCAGGGAGCGCGAGTCATGCTGCGCGACGAGCTCCGCGGGTGCCCCGTCCACGCGCAGCTTTCCTTGATCGATGATGATCACGCGGTCGCACACGCGTTCCACCACGTCGAGGATATGGGAGCTATAAATGATCGCCTTGCCTTCCTTGGCCAGGGTCTGGATCAGCGCCTTGAAACCGACCGCGGCATTCGCATCCAGACCGTCGAGCGGCTCGTCGAAGAAGACCACCGGCGGATTGTGGAGCAGCGCCGCGGTGATGACCACCTTCCGGCGCATTCCCTTCGAGTAGGCTCCGAGCAGCTTGTCGGAGAGCGTCTCGAAGCTGAGATCGAAGAAGGCGATGAACTGGCGGATACGCTCGCGGGCCGCTTCCGCGGGGATGCCGTAGAGCGCGGCCACCATTTCGAGATACTCCAGCCCGCTGAGCGATTCGAAAACCGCGCCCGAATCCGGCACGAAGCCGACGTTCCGCTTCACCCCGATGGGATCGGTCAGCAGATCGTGGCCGCAAATCGTCGCCGTGCCCGAGGTCGGGGCCAGCATCCCGGTCAGCATCTTCAGGGTGGTGGACTTGCCGGCACCGTTCGGCCCCAGCAACCCCACCACCTGACCGGCGGGAATGTCCAGGGTCAGGGAATCGACGGCCGTTTGGGTGCCGAATTGCTTGGTAAGGGAACGGACGGAAATCACTCGGATCGTCTTTGCCCGGCATCGGCCCCCGATGCGACCATAAAACGATCCATGTTTCCGGGCGAGGGATCTCCGGCTACCGTCAATCGATCTCCAGCCGGTACCGCGCCACGGAGGGGTCCACCTCGCGGCTCCAGGCGTCGATCCCGCCCCGTAGCGCGCGGGTGTTCTTCATCCCGTGGCCCAGGAACCAGGCGCAGGTGTCCAGCACGTGCTTCCCCGCGTGGTCGTGGAGGATGATCCGGCGCTCCGGGTCGCCGGCGAAGAGCTTCTGCTGGAGCTCCTGATCGAGGAAAACGGCCCCGGGAATGCTCACCGCCTCGTGCTCCTCGCGGG
>CBIHMP010000058.1:0-15947 GCA_966211015.1 uncultured Luteolibacter sp.
TCGCACCAGGTGAGGCGAAGCCAGGCGGCATGCTGGAGTGGCTCGGCTATATTGTCCACGGCACACGCGACCAGCTCGCGTCGTCGAACGTGGCCGATGTCTTCAACAGCATCGCGAATATGACCGGCACCCTGACGACGATCCTGGTGATCATGGCTTCGGCCTCGTTCGCGCGGCGCTTCGGGAAGAAGACCGTTGCGGTCGTGGGATTCGGGCTCTCCACCGTGATGACGTTCGCCTTTTACCTGCTGAAGCCAACCGACGTGACCGGCATGATCGCACTTACCATCCTGGGGGCGATGGTGTATGCTCCGACCGTGCCGCTGGTGTGGGCGATGTTCGCGGACGTGGCGGACTACTCCGAGTTGACCACCGGGCGCCGTTTCACCGGTACCGTGTTCGCGACGATCGGCTTCTGCCTGAAAGCGGGGCTTGCCCTCGGATCGGCCTCGTTCCTGTGGATCATGGAGGGCTTCTTCCACTACGATACCAAGCTGCCCGGAGCGCCCGAGGCCGTGCATGGCTACCGGGTGACCGCGTGTCTCGTGGTGGGGGTGATGTTTGCCGCCTGCACCGCCCTGCTCGCCGCCTACAAGCTCAACAAACACGCGACCCTCGAGATGGCCGGCGAACTGGCCCGCCGGCGGGCCGCGGCAGCGGGCGGTGCCGCCTCCGTCTGAGGGTTTTGCGGCTTGCAAAGAGTCGTCACGAGAAGCATCAACGGGGTAGCCCCCGCACTGTTGGAAACCGGCCCATGACCCCACCCCGACGAGCGACCATCAAGGATATCGCGCAGGCCGCCGGCCTCAGCACGGCCGCGGTGTCGCAGGCGCTGCGCCCGCATCCACGGTCCAATATCAAGCTCCAGGCTGAAACCGTCGAGCGGGTCAAGCGGGTCGCCAGCGAGCTCAATTACCAGCCGCATGCCGGCGCGCGCTCGATCCGCTCCAACAGCTTCGATTCGATCGGCTACTTCACCGCCAAGACAGGCCTTTTTGTCAATTCGCCTACCGGCTATCTGGCAGGTGTGCATGATGTCGCCGAAGGCCAAGGCTCGCGCATCACGTTGATCCGCCTGCCGGCCGATCTCGACGATATCTCGAAGGCGATGCCGACGGTCTTCAGCGAGCGTAACCTGGACGCTCTGGTCATCGAGAGCTACAGCGAGCTGGCCCACCAGATCTACGAGCGGGTCCAGACGGCCCGCCTGCCGGTCATTTTCCTCAACGACCGCCACGAGACCAACTCCGTATATGTGGACGACGAGTGGGCGGCCGGGGAGCTCACCCGCCACCTCATCGAAAGGGGTTACCAGCGCATCGGCTTCCTTCACCGCCATATCGAAGGGGGCGCGCCGGTGAAGAAGATGCACCACAGCGCCCCCGACCGTGAAGCAGGCTATCGCAAGGCGATGCGCAAAGGGAAGCTGCCCGTATCGTGCCACACGGTCACCACAAGAGGGGTCGTCGGGCTGGAGGTCGAACTCACCCCCGCGGATTGGAACCTGATCCGCCAGCACGACGCGGTAATTGCCTATGACGACGACCTCGCGAACCTCATCGGGCGCACCGCCTACGACCGCGGCGTCCGGGTTCCCAAGTCGCTCGCGATCGCCAGCTTCAACGGCGACTACGCCGCGCTCTCCGCTTGGCAGCGCCTGACCACCATGCGCATACCCGCCTACGAGATGGGGAAAAAAGCGGCGGAAATGGCATTCGAATTATTCAAGGGCGGTCCTGAAACCGCCATCCCGTCCGTCGCCTACAGGCCAACGCTGATTGTCGGACAGACGACTTGAATTCATCTCTTTTTTGCCCTTTTAATAAAACGTTTCATTGCTCATGACCGCGCCTCTCGCATCCAACACGATCATCCGGAATCCCGTGCTGAAGGGATTCAATCCCGATCCCTCCATCCTGCGGGTGGCTGACGACTATTACCTCGCGACCTCGACCTTCGAATGGTTTCCCGGGGTGCAGATCCATCACTCGCGCGATCTGGTGAACTGGCGGCTGTTGACGCGCCCGCTCGACCGCCTCAGCCAGCTCGACATGGTGGGAAATCCCGACTCCGGCGGCATCTGGGCGCCATGCCTCTCTCACTCCGCGGGGATCTTTTACCTGATCTACACCGATGTGAAGTACTGGAAGCGCGATCCTTACAAGATCGCCTACAACTACCTCGTCACCGCACCCTCAATCGAGGGCCCGTGGTCCGAACCGGTCTTCCTCAATGGCAGCGGCTTCGACCCGTCGCTCTTCCATGACGACGATGGCCGGAAATGGTTCCTCAACATGGAGTGGGATCACCGCAAGCGGAACAACAGGTTCTCGGGAATCCTGCTCCAGGAGTTCTGCCCGGAGACGAAGACGCTGATCGGGCCGGTGAAGAAAATCTTCGGGGGAACCGAGCGCGCCATGGTCGAGGGCCCGCACCTCTACAAGCGCAACGGGTGGTATTACTTGCTCACCGCGGAAGGAGGCACCGAGTATGCCCACGCCGCGACCTTCGCCCGCTCGCGGACGATCGATGGCCCGTACGAACTTCATCCGCAGAAGCACTTGCTCAGCTCCCACGGTCACCAGGAAGCGGAGCTGCAGAAAGCGGGTCACGCGTCGCTGGTCGAGACCCAGATGGGTGAATGGTTTCTGGCCCACCTCTGCGGTCGCCCGATCGACGGCAAGCACTGCACCTTGGGTCGTGAGACCGCGATCCAGAAATGCGTCTGGGACGCGGACGATTGGCTCTACCTCGAACAGGGCGGCATGATTCCCACCGTCAACACCAAAGGCCCTGCCGGTCTTTCCGTGGCACCCTTCACCGAGGCCGAGTGGGACGGGAATTTCGACCCGCCGCAGCTCGACCTTCATTTTCAAAGCCTGCGCCAACCGGTCACGGAGGACTGGCTCAGCCTAACAGAACGCCCCGGCTATCTGCGGCTGAAGGGCATGGAGCCCACGGTCAGTGTGTTCCGCCAGAGCCTCATCGCTCGCCGCGTTCAGTCCCTCGACATCAGCGCGGAGACCTCCGTCGAATTTGAACCGGAGACTTTCCAACAGATGGCCGGTCTGATCGCTTACTACGACACGGAGAACCACTACTACCTGCGCCTCAGCCACGATGAAAAACTTGGCCGTACGCTGAACATCATCGCCACCGACGCGGCAAAGAGCAATGAGCTGCTGGCGGACGACGTGCCTGTTCCGGAGACCGGGGCCATCGGCATGCGCCTGACCCTGAAGGGTGCGGCCTTGCAGTTCGAATATGCCGCGGCCGATAGCGGGTGGACCGGGATCGGGCCGGTTCTCAACGGCGCGATCCTATCCGATGACTATAACCATCTCGGCTTCACCGGTGCCTTCGTCGGGCTGTGCTGCCAAGATATCAGCGGGCGGCGTCGCCATGCCGACTTTGCGCACTTTCGCTACCGCGAGGTGCTGCCCTGAGCGCGAATCGTCCCGCGTGACACCTATCGTCCTCTCCGGGCTTCGTCCGTCCGGAAGGGAAGGGCGGGAAGCCCGGCTCCGTTGTAAAGCGTGGCCCGGGGATTGGATTGCCAAGCATAGCGGACGTATTTCGGGCGGGGCACGTCCGCAGACGAGACGACCACCGATTCCCCATCGATTCTTGCCTGGGCCCAAGCCCACTTGAGATCGTCGCCGGCCACGGAGAACTCCTCCAATACGTCGCCGCGGACAACGAGGCCGCCATCGGTGTGATCGAACCGGACCCGCAGCGCGTCCCCGGAAGCGAGCGGTTCGATGGAATGCAGGATCGGGCCGGAGTAAGGAACATCCTTTCCATAGTGGAGGGCGAAAGCGCACAGGGCGAGCCGCTCGCCGATCTCGCGCTTGTCACGCGGGTGAATGTCGGCGGCTTCGCCCTTATCGATTGCCGTCGCGAGGGCTACCCGCGGTGCCTTACGGGCGACATCGGCTTGGGCGTCCCGGAATTCCGCCCAGCCACCCGGTCCGCCCGGGGTATCGCGGCGCGCCATGAAGGCGGGTAGGCCTACGATGTAGAAGGGGAAGTCTCCCTGCCCGAACGTGCGCCGCCAGTCCGCGATCATCGCCGGAAGGAGGCGGCGGTACTGGTCGTCCCGCCCGGCGTTCGCCTCGCCTTGGTACCAGATTGCTCCTGTCAGCGACAAGGGAGCGAGCGGGGAGATCATGCCGTTGTAGAGCACGGAAGGCATCACCGGCCAGTTCTCGTAGCCCGCGGGCAATGGATGCGGCGGGCGCGCATCGACGCTGACTTTGCCACGCCAGTCACCGGCCAGCAGGATTTCCGTCTTGTCGGCGAGCATCACCTTGAGTTGTTCGGGCGGTGAGCGGAAGCCGCCGTCGGGCCGGCTCTTGAGAACGCGGATCACGATTTCGTTTTCGCCGGGTTTCAGCACGTCGTCGGGTATGGGGTAGGCACGCGGGTTTTCGACCCAGGCGCTCGCGCCGATCCAGCGGCCGTTGAGATGCACCGTGTCCATGCGCTCGACGATGCCGAGGTGAAGCCGCGCGCCATGGGTCGGCGCGTTTTGCGGAATCGTGATTTGCTTGCGAAAATAGACGACCGCCGGGGTGTCCTGGACCCCGAGCTTTGAAAAGCCGTCCTTCAACGTGACGGGAGCCCAATCGGCGTCGTCGAGGCCGGGCCCGAACCAGCTATTGTCTTTCTGCCCGCGGTCGAATTCGTCGTACCAGTGCGAGATGAAGTTCCCGTATTGCGGGCCGCCGCGATCCCGCAGACGTGCGACTTCATCGAGTTGTGGGCTGAAATCGCCGACCGGGCGAAGGGCTTCCGCGCTGGTCCAGCTTTCGGCCGGAGTGCCGCCGATGGCACACTGCAACAGTCCGACAGGCACCTTCTGGTCCTCATGAATCCGCAGGCCGAAATGATAGCCCACGGCTGAGAAGCGTGCAGCAGACTCCGGTGTGCATGTTTGCCACGTTCCTTTCGGCAAGAGCATGGGACGATAGCCGACTTGGCTCGCCGCGGCGAAGAGGCGGATACCGGGACGGCTGGCATTCTTGACCGCTTCGTCCCCGCCGTTCGAGCGGGCGAGCGCGAACTCCATGTTCGACTGGCCGCTGCAAAGCCAAACGTCGCCGACCAGCACATCCTTCAACTCGCGCCGCTCGGGACCGTCGATCACCACGGTATAGGGTCCGCCTGCTGGCGGCGGGGCGAAGCGGATCGACCAGCGTCCATCGTTGCCGGCCATGGTTTGAATGCCCGCGCCTTCAAGCTCCAACCGCACTTCCGCGCCCGGCCTGGTCCAGCCCCAGATCGTGTTCGGCTTATCCCGCTGCAAGACCATGTGGTCCCCGAAGACGGGGCTGAGGAAGGGTAGCGCTGTCTCCTTTCCGCGGACGCCGCTGGCGGGAAATAGGACTAGGAGGAGCGCCAACGAGAGGCGCGCGAGGGTTCTCATGGGCAGGAGGTTTCTCAGCAGATTCTCTTAACTCGGACGCTTCTCCCGCCCCTTTCTGATCACCGCCTCGAAGGCGGGCTTCGGATTCAGCTCGCGGTCGAAGAGCAGCGGATGATTGGTGCGGCCGCGGATCGGAAAGCCATTCAACCAGGTCTGGCCGTCGTCGAGGCCCCAAAAGGTGACGCGGGTGACCGATCTGCGATGCTTCAGGTAGATGCCGAAAATGTCGGCGTAGCGCTTGGCCAGCTTCTCCTGCATGTCCGCGGGCAGCCCGGTGGTGTAGGGATTGGTCGTCGCGTCGCCCTGCTCGCGTCGGTTGATGTCGGCATTTCCCGGAGCGCCGCGGCCGGGCAGGACGTCCACATCGAGTTCGGTGATCATGACCTTCAAACCGAGATCGGAGAAAGCTTTGATAGTCTTCTCGATCTCCTCCGTGGACGGGTGGTTGAGTTGAAAATGGGACTGCGTGCCGATACCGTCGATGGGCACCTTGCGTTCGAGCATGCCCTTGACGAGCTTTACGCAGTTGTCCCGCTTGCGCGGGTTCTCGAGACCGTAGTCGTTGTAGTAGAGTTCGGCCTTCGGGTCGGCTTCCCGGGCAAAGCGGAAGGCGTGGTCGAGGAAGTCATCGCCGATGATCTTCCGCCACGGCGATTCCCGCAGGATATCCGGCCCGCCGTCGGAAAGTGCTTCGTTGACCACGTCCCAACCCTTGACCTTGCCCTTGTAGCGGCCGCCGACGGCGTGGATGTGATCGCGCATCCGCTTGAGCAGTTCTTCCCTGGTTGCGGGCTTTCCGCCTTCTCCCTCGAACACCCAGCGCGGCGTCTGGCTATGCCAGACCAGCGTGTGGCCGATGACCTCCATCTTGTGCTTCCTCGCGAACTCGAAGTAGGCGTCCGATGTCCCGAAGTTGAAGCGCCCGGGCTCGGGATGGATCATCTGCCACTTCATGTCGTTCTCCGCGGTGAGGCAGGAGAACTCCGAGCCGGCAAGGTTACCAGCCTTCGTGTTCCGGCCGCTGACGATGCGGCTGTTGAGCGCGACTCCGACCAGGAAGTCGTTCTTGTAAACCTCGCGGAGAGTCGGCTCGGCGGCGGCCATCGTGGCGGCCGGAAGTGCGAGGAGAAGCAGGCGGGAGAAGGCGTTCATGGTCGGTCGGGCTTTCCAATAACGAGCCGGATTCAGCGGAAGATCTTCTGCGAGAAGTTGTATAGCGCCGCTGCCCAGTGGGTCGGGTCGTGGCCGTGGTCGTCCACATGCCATACGTGCGGCACGTCCTTTTCCTTGAGGTAGTTGTGAACGCCCTTGCTGATGTTGAAAAGCCCGTCCTTGTTACCGCAGGTCACCAGCAGGAGTTTCAGCTCGTTCTTCGCCTTGGCTGGATCGGGGATGAGTTCCACCGGCGGCTTGGTGTTGGGAGCCGAGGAGAACGCGCCGATCCACGCGAAGGTGTCCAGATGGCCAAGGCCGAAGTTCAGCGTCTGCCCGCCGCCCATCGAGAGGCCGGCCAGGGCGCGGCCCTCGCGGTCGGTGCGTGCGCCGTAGCGTGACTCGATCGCCGGAATCACGTCGTCCAGCAGGTCGCGCTCAAATACCGCGAACGCCGGTGCCGCACCCATCCCTGCATCGGCGCGATCGTCTTCCTGTGCTCGCCCGTTCGGCATCACCACGATAATCGGTTCGGCCTTCTTGTCGGCGATCAGATTGTCCATCAGCGCGTCAACGTTCGCGAAGCGCTGCCATTCGGTCTCATCGCCCCCGATGCCGTGCAGGATGTATAGCACGGGATACTTCTTGCCCTTCGAGTAACCGGGGGGCGTGTAAACCTGCATCTTGCGCGTGGTGCCGACGGTCTTCGACTTGTACTCGATCATCTCCAGCTTGCCGTGGGGAACATCGTCGCGGGTGGCGTTGAAGCCCGCGGGCGGAGCATCATAGGCGGGCTTGTCGTCGGGTCCGATCTCGATGGCCTGGCCGGGACGTGGCGGGATCGAGGGCTCGGCGGGACCGGCGGGCAGGGGACCGCGGGCCGCTTTGAAGTCGGACGAGCCGAAATCGCCGACCTTACGGGTGAAGGCGATGCCGTCCTCCCCGACCTTGCCGGTGTAGGTGATGCGCATCTCGTTGCCTTGGAAACTTATCACCTGAACAAAGCTCAAGGTATCGCCCTCGACCTTGCCCTCCTGGATTTCCGCCTCGCGCGAGCCGCCGCCGAATCGAGAGGTCGTCTTGCCGGTCAGCTTGTCGCCTTCGGTCTTGAACTCGAACTGGATCTTCTGGCGACCGCGCGGGCTTTCAAATTCGGCATGCCACGGGCCGGCGATGTCGGCGGCGTTTGCCAGCGTGGCGAAAAGGCCGGTGAAGCCGGCGAGAAGGATCTTGCGGGATGGGTTCATGAAGACGGGTTGTTTGATAGGTTGGGATTGGGTTATCGGAAAGGGGGCGGTGGAGATTTCAGCGGCCAAGCTCGGCGGCGGTCCAAGGGACGGTGCGATCCTTGTATTTGCCGCGGGCTTCTTTCACCTGCGCCGGACTGATCGGAGCCGCATCGTTCGACCAGCTCTGGCGGACGTAGGTGAGGACGTCGGAGATCTTCTGGTCATCGAGATCCACATGGGGCGGCATCACGGCATTGAAATCATGGCCCGAAACTTTCACCGGACCTTGAAGGCCGCCGATGACGATGCGAATCGGCACGGACGGCTCACCGGTGAGCCAATCGGAGCCGTCGAGCGGCGGAACGCCCGCTTCAAGGCCCGCGCCGGTCGGTTGGTGGCAGGCCACGCAGGTGAGCCCATAGATCTCGGCACCGCGCTTATGGACCTCGGGATCAGGGGCAAACTTCTTCTGCGGAGCCGCGCTCGGAAACGGGTTGCCTGCCTTCGCGGCCAGCTCGGCGAGTAGGCCTTTCGCACCGCTCGCACCGGGGATCTCGGTGAGCGAAAGGTCGTCGTAAATCACGGTGCCGGTTGCTCCGCCGAAGGCTCCGATCAGGCAGTGGACGAGCAGGCGCGTGCGGTCGCCGGTCTCAAGCTCGGTGGAGACCTGGGTCCACTCCGAGCTGCCTTTCACGCTGCCGCTGCGGTCGCCACCTTCGACGAAAAGCATCGCACCGAGACCATCGCCGACGGGCTGGAGGTCCACCGCCTTCACCCACGCCGACAGGCGATAGCGGGTGGCGGGTTTGACCCGTACATTGACGATCGCTCCGCCATCGACGGGTTTGGTGGCGGAGGAAAGCGCGAGCCCCGGGGTGCCGTTGCGTCCGTCCGGCGTGCTGGCCGACTCGAAGGGAGTGCCGTCGCCATAGATGCGGACCTCGGTCCAACCGACCGGCTTGCCCTCGACGACCTCGTTGAGACCGGGATTCGGTATCAGGTTCGGCATCTGCCGCTGCTCGACCGCTTCACCGGTGTAGCCGGCGGCCTTGGCGGCGGCGGTCACTTTCGCGGCGTGCCGGTTCGCGGCGATCAGCCATGCGTCCTTTAGCGTGACCTCCTCGGTGATCCGGGATTCTTCCTTCGTGATCAGATTGAAGAGCGCTTCACCAAGGTCCGCGTCTTCTGGAAGGCGGGAAAGGGCGACGAGGACCTCGGCGAGTTCGCGATCATCGGCTACCTGTACGGTGTTCTCGGCGAGGTAGGCTTCCTTGAGTTGCTGCGGAGTGGCGACGGCGATGCCCGCGCGCTGCACGGCGCGCTTCTTAGACCGAAGCGCGGCGCTAACGGTGGATGGCTCCAACGCACCCAGGCCGGCGAGGGCATGGATGGCGTGGCCCGATCCCTTGGTGCCTGCCGCGGCAAGCGAGCCAAGCTTTGCCGCGAAGTCCTTGTTACCGTTCTCGACGATCAAGCGCTGGGCGTGCAGGCGCCAGAGCAAGTTCGGGTGATCAAGTGCGGCGATCAAGGTGCCCGGCTTTGCGGGGTCGAGACCGGGATTGGCATCATCCGGCGAGCCCTTGGGATAGATGCGATAAACGCGGCCAAACTGGGTGTCGCGGAGCGGAGTCTCGTAGGCGTTGCCTTTGCCGTTCTTGGCGTCGAGGCCGGAGCCTGCCTTGTTGGGCGTCGGGTTGTGCTGGATGATGAGGTTGTACCAATCGCAGATCCACATGGCGCCATCGGGCCCGGTTTCGGCGCAGACCGGGCCGCTCCAGGCGTCGGCGCTGTTGTAGAGGTTGTTGGGGCGCTGCACGGCCCTATAGCCGGAGCCCTGGCGGCTGATATCGAAGGTGCCTACCAGCTTGCCGGTGCCCTCGGTGACAAAGGCGGTGGTCTCACGCCATTCCTTCGGAAATCGCTCGGAGGTGTAGAAGGCGTGGCCGGCAGCCGCTGTGTATTTCTCATGCTGGTCCACCTGGCGGATGTCGGTGGAACTCGGATTGAAGATCGGGTTGTCGTCGGCCCGCGGGGTGCGGGGAGCGCGACGGCCGATCGAGGCATAGGCCGATTGCGGGTGGGTGAGGTAGAACGAAGGGTTGCCGTTGGCCGTCGAGCCCATGATGTCGAAGTCGGAAGTCGTGCCGAGGCCCCACGTGTTGTTGGTGGTCGGCTGGAGGTATTCGAGCTTCGATGCGTCCGGCTTGAAGCGGAACACGCCCTGGGTGAATTGGTGGTTCTCTCCGCCGACATAGCCACGGAAGCCCGAGTAGCCGACGGTCGCGTAGATCCAGCCGTCGTGGCCGTAGCGGAGGTTGGAGACGCCGGCGTGGGTGTCGCCCATGCTGAAGCCGGTGAAGAGCACCTTGCGGACGTCCGCCTTGTCGTCGCCGTCGGTGTCCTGGAGGAAGAGCATGTCCGTGCCGTTGGTGCAGATCACGCCGCCGTTGGCGAAGACCAGCGAGGTCGGGATCGAGAGCTGGTCGGCGAAAGTCGTGAATTTATCCGCACGGCCATCCTTGTCGGTATCCTCGCAAATGATGATCTTGTCATTGCCCAGATTGCCGGCGTGGAGGTTGTTGGGATAGTCCACGGTCTGGATGACAAAGGCGCGGCCGCGGTGATCCCAGTTCACGAAGATCGGGTTCACGATGTCCGGCTCGGAAGCGAACAGCGAAAGCTCGAAGCCCGCCGGAACCTGCGCGAGCTTCATCGAGTCTTCCGGCGACAAGGGCTTCTGCGCCTTGGTGATGAGCTGGCGTTTCACATAGCCGGGCAGCTGGACTTCCTGCTGCTCCAGCTTAGGCAGTTTGAGCGCCTGCAGCATCTCCTGCTTTGCCGGGCCCACGCTCCATAGGATCGCACGCTTGATGAGGTCGTGGAAGGCGGGCTGGTCCCACACCCGGTGGTCGTGGCCGGCCGCAGTGTAGAAGACGCGGCCTTTGCCCTGCTCGCGGACCCAGGTCCACGGCTCTTGCTCGCGCTTTTCGAGGATGACCCGGTCGTCGCCGTGATTGTCATGAACGTAGGTCTCATCCCACGCCTCGAAACCGCCGTAGTTCCGCATGACCGGATGTTCCGGATTGACGTTTGTCGCCTTGAAGACACCCGTGGTATGGCCATTGAAACGGCCCCCGACGAGCTTGATGAACTCCGGCGAACCGCCGTAGCAGGCCGAGGCACAGTGGATGGGCAGGAAAGCGCCTCCACCATCGACATAGCTTGTCAGCGCCTTGAGCTGGTCCGCAGGCATCGATCCGCCCTGGGCCCAGTTGCCGTACATGAGCACCGCGTCGTATTTCGCGAGCGTCGCGGGGTGGAGCGCCTCCGCGGGATCCTCGGAGTAGGTGAAGTCGATGCCCTCCGTGCCGAGGTTCCGCTTGATGGTGCGATAGCGGGTGATCGGATCATGGCCCGGCCCGTTGGCTGTAGGGGCTCCGAAAAACAGCACCTCCACCCGCCGCGCCTCCGGCCTCGGAACGGTCAGCGGATTCGCAAGCACCACGCCGAGGATAACGAAGGGCGGAAGGAGAATTAACCGTTTTATTGGCAAATGCATGATCTTGGGTCGGAAGAGACTCGGGTTTGGGGAGAAACACGCCCCGCTGCGGAAAGTTTCCACGTTGAGGTGAAAAATTGCCGGCCGCTAGGAGTTTGCCGCCAGGGATTTGTATGGAGTCGTCAATCAGTAGGGGACGGGTCCTGGTTAGAAGATGGGTAAAAGTGCCGCAGCCATACCGGGAGTGGTGGTGCTAGGGAAAGGAGGCTCCTCTTTTTTTCGGTAGGATAGCGGATGGCAGCCCATTACCGCGTCGGAGGAGACGCGCGCCCGCCATGATGATCGAAAGATCTCGGGTACGCCATCGTAGCAGATTGAGGAGACCGCTTATTTTTCGCACCGCCTCGTGCACGCGCTAGATGTCATACAAAATTACGAGAATTCTTCTAGACAGAAGCTGATTTGCCCGGCTAATTAAACGTCGAATCTGGAAATCCTCGCCTTCGGGGAAGCCGTGCTCACCCGGAGGAGCGCTTCTTGTCTCCCGGGTCGCTCCAGCAGCCGGAAATAGAAAAGTCCCCTCCATCACCGACCGCGAAACGATCTTTGAATTAAACGTGTAATTCTCCGCGTCTCCTATTTCCCCATCCAGTCACTCCGGATCAGTTCTATGGATTCATTCTCCCGCACACGAAGAATCATCAAACCCGAGATCTCCCATTGGTAACCCAACGTCCATGAAATCAACCCAACTGAGTGCCGCGATTGTCCTTCTCGCGGCGGCCGCGTGTCCACTCGCGGCTCAAGTCACCGTCAACGGAACGGGCAGCTTTGTCACCAACAGCAATGCCGCCAATCCGGGCACTTCGACCTACACCTATACGCTCGCGACGTCCTTGACCGCCAAGGTGATCGTAGCCGGCTACTACAACGACAACACCTCGGCGATCTCCGGCATCACCTTTGGCGGAAATGCCGCTACCCGGTTCTCCACCAACGGACGGACCGCGGTTGGTTGCTATATTCTTCCCGAACCGGCACCTGCAACCATCGCCATCACGGCGACCCTGGGCGCCGCGGGGGCACCCGCCGCGGGCTTCTTTGTTTACGAACTTGCTGGCGTTGACACCTCGGGTGGAGCGACGGCGATCGATGTGGGAACCTTGGCGACCATCACTACCTCCAGCGCGGACAAGTTCGTGGTCAATTTCAAGGGGATCAACAACAGCAACGGGGCGGGCATCGTCCCTGCATCCGGCTCCATCATTCCGAGCGCGAATTCGGGCATCTTCGATATCAACGGCACGATTGGCGGCGGAGCGCTCGCGCGCGGGTTTGCCAACACCTCGGGGGTGGCCGGAGTCAAGGCACTCGGCTGGACCGGCGGTGCCGACGGTGAAGTTTCGCTGGCGTTCGTGCAATCGGGGAATCCTGACTCCGATGCCGACGGCTTGAATGACGCTTGGGAACTCGGTTGGGACGCCATCACGACACTGACCCAGCTCAACGGGACCATCACGACCCCGTCGGGATCCGGCGACGGATCGGGCGACTGGGACGGCGACGGTCAAAGCGACCTCGCTGAGTACAACGGCGGCGTGAACAGCTCGGATCCGACCAATCCGGCGTCGGTTCCCGGGGATATCGATGGAGACGCCTTTGCGGACACCGCAGAGATCGCCGCCTTCGGCAATCTCGCCCAGACCCCGGGGGGAGACTACGACGGCGACTCCGCCACCAACTCGGACGAGATCACGGCGGGCACCTCGCCGACCAACGCGTCCATCTGGCCCGACGCCGATAGCGACCTGATGTCCGATGCTTGGGAAATCCTGAACGGATTGGTGGTCGGCACCGACGATTCGGCAGGTCACGCGGACGCCGACGGCTTCACCAACCTGCAGGAGTTCCAGGCCGGCACCGATCCGCAGGACACGGCGTGGGCTCCCGGAAATGCGAAGCTCGCCCACCGCTGGAGTTTCACCGGGGACCTCACCGACTCCGTCGGGGGCAGCGATGCCCAGATCGCCAATGACGTCATTGCGGACGTCGGCCTGTCTTCAACCCAGAATGCGACCAGCGTCGGTCTATCCGGCGGAGCCAAGGGCGCGAGCGACTATGTCGTTCTCGGCAGCAATCTCCTCAGCGGCCTCCAGGCCGGAACTGTCAAGCCGGTGACGATCGAACTGTGGGCTACCCAGGAGGTGGTTCAGAACTGGAGCCGCATCTTCGACTTCGGGGTGAACGACGGCGTCAATCCGACGGCAAACGAATCACTGCGGATGACGTGGACCCAAGGAACGGACCTCAATGCCGACCAAGTCTCCTGGGAGCCGACCGCCTCGTTCGCACCCGGCAATGCTCCCTATGTGCCGGGGACTCCGTACCATATCTTGATGACCATCGAGCCCGCGGCATTCACCGATGGCGCCCTCGCGTCCGGAGCGCGGGTCACTTGGTACTCCGCTCCGGCAGCCGGCTCCCAAGCGGGGGGGCATCCGCTCTATGAGGCCAAGGGCACCTTCAATACCCCTGCTGGTGTTGATCTCCGGGCACTCATCGACAGCGCTTGCACCTTGGGGCGCTCCTTCTATCCGGACAACACCGCCTTCGCCACCTATGACGAAGTGCGCTTGTGGAAAGGCACCTTGAGCGAAACCGAGCGCGAGTTATTCCATCTCCTCGGCCCCGACAACATCGACCGAACCGACTCCGAGCCCGATGGCTTTCCGGACGCGTGGGAGGTCGCTCGTTTCGGCGATCTTACCACCGCGACGGCGGGTGTGGATACCGATGGGGATGGGGAGAACGACGAGGCGGAGCTTACCGCGGAAACCCATCCGGACGACGTCCTTTCAACCTCGCTGGACAGCGATAAGGACAACCTTGCCGACACATGGGAACGCGAGCACTTCAATAATCTCCTCCAGATCGGCTCGGACGATCCTGACTTCGACTTCGCCGATAACGAGTCTGAAGAAGTTTACGGCACCATCCCCACGGACTCGAACTCCAGCCCCGATACGGATGGCGACGGAATCTCCGACGGTTGGGAATTCACCTTCTTCCCCGACCTGAACACGGCAGACTCGAGCTTGCGGTCCGGAGGCACGGATACCAATAACGACGGTGATTTCGACTCCGATCTCCAGGAGTTCCAAGGCGGTTTCGATCCGACCCAACAATACTCCGGTCGCGACACCGACATCGACCAATTGCCCGATTACTGGGAGTTCGTGTACTTCCAGCCGGTTCTCGGTGCGAACTATCTGGTGTTCAACGGCACGAACGACTTCGACAACGACAAAGCCACCCATGCCGAGGAGTTCGCGGATGGCACCGACCCCACCAACGGGAGCGACTTCAACGACATCAACGGCGACGGCTTCTATGACGGCATCTTGCTTGCGGCCAGCGACGGTTTCGGCACCACCTCGTTCAATGCGGGGACGAACTGGCCGGGCGCAGCCGTCCCGGTGGCAGGGAAAAATTACCTGGTCACCAATGGCCTAACGCTCCGCACGCCCAACGTGGCCAATCAAACGACCGTGTTTGCGGGGGCGCGTCTGGCGCTCGGCTCGAGCCAGTTCCTGCTGAAGGGTGGCACTAGCATCGTGGAGGCGAACTACGTCTTCGACGGGGTGACCGTTCGCAACGGCGAGGACGCCGGCCAACCCGTCACCGTGGCCGGCACGGTTCTGGTGGTCGATCCGTCCACGCTTTTCGCCGACAACGGAACGGTGATCGTGGGTGCCAAGGTGTCGGGCAGCGGCGATCTGATCTTGAGCGGGAATGCCACCGCCATCCGGCAAGTGCAGTTCGACAATGCGACCAACGACTGGACCGGCAACCTCTCGATGGATGCTACTGCCAGCTTGGTCGTGAACGGCGCGCTGAATCCCGGCACGGACAGCGTTTACTACATCCGACCCGCCGCCTCCGGAGTGGCGAACTCGATCAGTGGCACCGGAACCTTCACATTGGCCGGGACGATGAACATCGACCTGAGCACCGTCGCGCTTTCGACCGGCGCTTCCTGGAGCTTGGTCACGCTTGTTCCAACCTATGATCCCGGCTTCACGGTTGTCGATTCGGCTTCCCTGGCAGGGGGCTTTACGCCGGATTCCGGCACTGCCGGATCGCGGATCTGGACGAGCGGCGACGGAAACTACTTGTTCGACGAAGCTTCCGGGGTCCTCAGCTTCACCGGCACCCTGCCGGGGTACGTCGAGTGGGCCGGGACTTCCGGGCTCACCGCCGGCGTGAACGATGGCGCCGAAGACAACCCTGATACCGATGGCTACGGCAACGTCCTCGAGTACCAGCTCGGCGGCACTCCGTTGGCCTTTGATGGCGATTTGGTGACGACGACTCAAAGTGCCACCCACCTGATCTTCACCTTCGATCGCTCCGATGCTTCGGAGACAGACTCGACGCTGAATTTCCGCTGGGGAACCAGTCTTGTGACGTGGAACACCGTGCCGTTGATCCCCGGAACGGATGCGAACGGGGTTGTCGTCACCATTACCGAAGACGGCGGAGCGAGCGCCGATTACGATCTGATTCAAGTCCAGTTGCCGAAGTCCAATGCGGCGGGTGGCAAGCTTTTCGGCCAGCTCCAAGGCACCCGGCCCTGAGC
>CBIHMP010000059.1:0-15823 GCA_966211015.1 uncultured Luteolibacter sp.
ATGTGCCTTTCCCCGCGTCCGACACCTGCCGCGCGTGCCGCTGCTTCCAATTCGGCATCGTTACCCATGCCGGGATCCATCCAGATCCTCCGCCATCCGTCGAGTGCAGGGACTTGGGACTGCTGCGGAATTCACCCGTCTTCCTTCCATCCGAGCTGCAGGGATTGGCCCGTTTCCAGCAGTGATTTCAGGCTACTCAGGATCGACGGCCAACCGTTCGATACCTCTTCGCGGATCTTGCTGCCTTCGGGGAATTCATCATGCGTCACGGTGAGTTGCACCGCATCTCCTTGAGGCCTTTTGCCCTCGCCGAGCCGTTCGATCTTGAACGTCACCCGTGACGGGGGCTCGCCGAGGCTGAGCTCCTCGAAGGTGAAGACGAGTTCCTGCTCCGGGACGTTTTTTAGAATCTTGCCATGCCACTCCAACTCGCCTTGCGGCGAATGGCTCTCGATCACTTCACCTTCTTTCCAGGTGGAGGTGTTGCGGCGGCCGAACCAATACTGCCGGATGAAATCCGGATCGGTCAGGGCCGTCCAGAGTTCCGCCGGGGTGGTGCGGATGAGGGTGACGTAAACAAGTTTCGGAGCGCTCATGGCTTCTTCAGTTCGAGGTTGTTCTTCAATTCGGCCAAGGCCTCCAGGCGATGGCTCTCGTATTTGCGGATCCAACGTTGCGCGATTTCATGAATCGGCACCGGGTTGAGGTAATGTAGCTTTTCCCGCCCTCTCTTCACGGTGACGACAAGCTTTGCGGCTTCCAGGATGCCGAGGTGCTTCGTCACCGCTTGGCGGGTCATATCGAGCCCGTCGCACAGTTCGCCGAGCGTCTGTCCGTTGCGGGCATGGAGCCGGTCCAGCAGTACCCGCCGGCTTTCGTCGGCCAAGGCTTTGAAGACGTCGTCCACGGCGGGGAAATATGCAACCAAACGGTTGCGTGTCAAGGGGCAAGTTTTGCCCGCCATTTCCGGACCATCCGCAGCATCGACTCGTCGGTGGTCAAGGAAGCCACCTCGTCGAGCGGCACCCAGCGGAGATCGTGCGACTCCTCGCTCACGGTGTAGTCCACGCTGCCGGTGGCTCGCAGCACGTAGCGTACGTCGTAGTGAAGATGCTGCGGCACATCCTTCCGCGCCGGGATGGGATGGATATCCAGATCGAAGATGCCATCGCTTTCCGGCTCGAAATCATGGAGGCCGGATTCTTCCCTCGCTTCCTTGAGCGCAACCGCACGCACGTCGGGATCGCCATCCGCATGGCCGCCGAGTTGGAGCCAGGCGTCCAGCTTCCGGTGGTGGGTTAGCAGCACCTGCGTCCCGCTCCCGTCCACGATCCACGCGGAGCCGGTGACGTGTCCTTCCAAGAGCGAGCGCTCGAAACATTCCGGCTGTGCCTGCACGAATCCGGCGAAGCGCCGGATTGCTTCCGATTCAAGGGGATGCTTTCCCAAATAAGCGGCGAGTTGGTCGAGAAGCGGCTGGCGGTGCACCGCTGGAAGCTGGCGGACGGCGTCCGGATTGCAAGGGTCGCGGCGCGGATGTTCTGGTCATGCGGCCGAAGCCGAAAAAGGCCGCTCCGGTTTCCCGGAGCGGCCTTGGCTCGGAAGGGGCATTGCTGCTCTTCCGCGGTCGGTCACGAATGCCCGACCTGATAATTACTTCCGCTTCGCAACCTTCTTGGTCGCCTTCTTCGCAGCCTTCTTCGCCGCCTTTTTCGCGACCTTCTTGGCAGCGGGCTTGGCCGGAGCCTTCTTCGCATCCTCGAGCGCAGCTTGGGCAGCGGCGAGACGGGCGACAGGCACGCGGTAGGGCGAGCAGGACACGTAGTTCAGGCCCAGCTTGTGGCAGAACTTCACGGAATCCGGATCGCCGCCGTGCTCGCCGCAGATGCCGAGCTTGATGTTCGGACGGGTGCTGCGGCCCTTGGTAACGGCGGTCTCCATGAGTTGACCCACGCCGGTCGCATCAAGCGTGGCGAAGGGGTTCTTCTTGAAGATCTCCGCTTCGGTGTAGGGCATCAGGAATGCGCCCATGTCGTCGCGGCTGATGCCGAGCGCGGTCTGGGTGAGGTCGTTGGTGCCGAAGCTGAAGAACTCGGCGCCCTTGGCGATCTCGTCGGCGGTGAGCGCGCCGCGCGGCACTTCGATCATGGTGCCCACCTGGTATTCGAAGGTGACCTTCTTCTCGGTCATGACTTCCTTCGCCACGCGGTGGACGATTTCGGCCTGGAGGTCGAATTCCTTGCCGAAGCCGACCAGCGGGATCATCACCTCCGGCTTCACCGGGATCTTCTTCTTCGCCACGTCAGCGGCAGCTTCGAAGATCGCGCGGGCCTGCATCTCGGTGATTTCCGGGTAGGCGATGCCGAGACGGCAGCCGCGGTGGCCCAGCATCGGGTTGAACTCGTGGAGTTCGGCGACGCGCTGGATGATCAGTTCCACTTTCACGCCCAGCTTCTTCGCCAGATCAAGCTGCTGCTCCTTGGTGTGGGGCAGGAACTCGTGCAGCGGCGGGTCCAGCAGACGGATCGTGGCGGGGAATCCCTTGAGGGTGGTGAAGATGCCGGTGAAGTCCTCGCGCTGGTAAGGGAGGAGCTTGGCCAGAGCGGCCTTCCGGGCGGCCACGTCGGTCGCCAGGATCATCTCGCGCATCGCGTCGATGCGATCTCCTTCGAAGAACATGTGTTCCGTGCGGGTCAGGCCGATGCCCTGGGCCCCGAAGGCCATCGCGATGCGGGTCTGCTCCGGCGTGTCGGCATTGGTGCGGACGCCGAGCTTGGTGACCTGGCCGCACCATTCCATGAGCTGGAGGAAGCTCTTGAACTTCTCGGTCTTCTTCGCGGCCTTGTCGCCATCGACGATGCCGGTGATGATTTCCGAAGGAGCGGTCTTGAGCTGGCCGCCGTAAACGGTGCCGGAGGTCCCGTCGATCGACATGTAGTCGCCTTCCTTGAAGACTTCGCCGGAAGCGGTGACGGTGAGCTTGTCGTAGTCGATTTCCACGGCGGAAGCGCCGCAGACGCAGACCTTGCCCATCTGGCGGGCGACGAGTGCGGCGTGCGAGGAGACACCGCCCTTGGCGGTGAGAATGCCCTCGGCGGCGATCATGCCGCGGAGGTCTTCCGGAGAGGTTTCGTTACGGACCAGGAGGACCTTCTCGCCCTTCGCTTCAGCGGCAGCCGCGCGATCGGCGTTGAGGTAAACCTTGCCGGAGGCGGCACCGGGGCCGGCCGGGAGACCCTTGGCGAGTTCCTTGGCCTTGGCCACGTCGGCGAGGTCGAAGATCGGGGCCAGAAGCTGGTCGAGCTGTTCGGCCGGGTTGCGGAGCACCGCGGTCTTCCAGTCGATGAGCTTCTCCTTCACCATGTCCATGGAGAACTTCAGCGCGGCAGCGGCGGTGCGCTTGCCGTTGCGGGTCTGAAGCATGAACAGCTTGCCTTCCTGAATGGTGAATTCCACGTCCTGCACGTCCTTGAAGTGCTTCTCGAGGATCTGGCGGACCTTCATCAGCTCGGCGTAGCTCTTCGGCATCTGCTTCTTCAGATCCGCCACCGGCTCGGGGGTGCGGACGCCCGCGACGACGTCTTCGCCCTGGGCGTTGATGAGGAATTCGCCGTAGAACTCGTTCTTGCCGTTGGCCGGGTTACGGGTGAAGGCCACGCCGGAACCGGACTTGTCGCCGGTGTTGCCGTAAACCATCGCCTGCACGTTCACCGCCGTGCCCCACTCGGCCGGGATGCCGTATTTGCGGCGGTACACGATCGCGCGGTCGTTCATCCAGGAACCGAACACGGCACCGGCGGCACCGCGGAGCTGCTCCCAGGGATCGGTCGGGAAAACGTGGCCCGTGCGCTTCTTCACCAGCGCCTTGAAGCGCTTCACCAGCTCCTGCTGGTCGGCGGCGGTCAGTTCCGAGTCAACCAGATCCTTGTGATACTTCTCGTGCTTGAATTCTTCGATGACGACTTCGAAGGGCTCGTGGTCTTCGCCCTCGCGCTTCTGCACGCCCAGCACCACGTCGCCGTACATCTGGATGAAGCGGCGGTAGCAGTCCCACGCGAAACGCTCGTTCTTGGTGGCGGCAGCCAGCGACTTCACGGTCTCATCGTTGAGGCCGAGGTTGAGGATGGTGTCCATCATGCCCGGCATCGAGTCGCGGGCGCCGGAGCGCACGGCCACGAGGAGCGGCATGCCCTTCGCATCGCCGAACTTGCAGCCCATGATCTTCTCCATGTTCTTCACGCCGGCTTCCATCTGGGCCTGCAGCGAGGAAGGATAGGTCTTCGTGTGGGCGTAGAAATAGGTGCAGACCTCCGTGGTGACGGTGAATCCGGGAGGCACCGGCAGACCGATGCGGGTCATTTCCGCGAGGTTCGCGCCTTTGCCGCCGAGGAGGGCTTTCATCGACCCGTTGCCGTCGGCCTTGCCGTTGCCCCAGGTGTAAACGTACTTGATGCCCTTGGCGGAGGGCGCTTTCTTGGCCGCTTTTTTGGCGGACTTCTTCACGGTAGCCATCTGTAGTTCGTGGTGGGTTGACTGTGGGAAAAGGCGCGTGGGGACGAGTGACCAAGGCCGTGCCCCCGGGCGCGGACGCGCGAGGCTAGCGGTGAGAAAACCCGTGTCAATGAACCAGTTCCGTCTGTGGAACGTGTTGCAGACGGTGCGCTCCAATGTCTCCGGCAGGCGAACATCGGATCGATGAATTCCTCCGGGCATCAACCAAGAGGGGGAGACAAGAATCAGGCCTGCCTCCGCCGCCGGCTTTTGGAGACCCGCCGCAAGTCGCTCTTGGCCCGTCGCGGATCGGACTCCGCATCATCCTCCAGCTTCTCGAAACGGATCGCATACACCTCCTGGACTGCCCGGTGCCGGTGGTGCGAGATCCCCCGATGTTTCTCCCGCATGCAGGTCACCCGCGGGAACCCTATCGCTTCCGCTGAACCGGTTGCGGCGAATTCGGACGCTTTTTCCCGGTCATTGCGAGGGTCGCGCGTTGGGCCTCAGGGCATGAGCCGCGGCAGCTCCGGCCGATCAACAGGGAATTTGCAATCTGCGTCCCACGCATCGACAGTGTCCGATTGCCTATGAAAACACAACTGACCCTGATCTTACGGTTATCGATGATGGCCACCGCCGGTGCCCTCCTCAGCAATTGCGCCCATGACCCTGCCACCCGGGCCAACGCCGCCAACGCGAGCAGCCGGCAGATCGCCGCGGACTCCCGGGCCGCGCTCGACCACTTGTATGCCGCCAATCCCGCCGCCAGACGCTTGGGACAGAAAGCTGCGGGGGTTCTCGTGTTCCCGCACATCATGAAAGGCGGCTTGATGGTGGGAGCCGAAGCCGGCAATGGCACCTTGTTTGGCAGGGATCGCTCGGTCCGCGGCTACTACCAGACCGCGGGCGCCTCTTGGGGTTTGCAAGCGGGCGTGCAAAAATACGGCTACGCCTTGTTCCTGATGAGCTCCGGCGACGTCGCGAATCTCGACCGTGCGGCAGGATGGGAAGTGGGTGCCAGTCCTAGCGTCGTGGTGGTGGATCGGGGCAGGGCGGCCACCCTCGGCACCGCGAATATCGAAAAAGGCACCTACGCCTTCATCTTCGATCAGAGAGGCCTCATGGGTGGCATCTCCCTGAAAGGCTCGAAGATCACAAGGATTAATCCCGCACAGTGAGCCGGATTCCCCTACCCGGAGCCTGGCGTCGGGGGATGCCGGGTTCCGGTTCGGTGCCTGTGGGAAGAGGCAGCCACCGCCCATGCCGCCTCCGGGGCCTCTCCGGCGACGCCGCGTGCTAGAACTTGGCGGGCATGGACCCGCTGTCGGACTCTTTCGGGGGCGCTACCACCCGCTGCACGTCGGCCATCATTCGTTTCGCGAGCGCTTCCAGGTCCTCATGTTCGCCTTTTTTCCCGCGGAAGCCGATGTTCAGCGTGGGCACTTTCATTCCCTTCCCCAGATCTGTCTCGCCGGCTTCGAAGATCGCCCTGCGCCTGAGATCCTCGACCGCCGCCTGCTCCGAGGGATAATTCCACTTCCGCTCGATGTCGCAGTCGCGGACCACGCCGGTGAGGATGGTGTCGGTGAGGAGCTTTCCCCTCATCTCTTTCACCGTTTGCTCCCGCTGTTCCGCCGATGACTCGGGGTTGAAGGGGAGCGGCACGTAGCTGAAATCCGGCCTGGACTGGCGGATTTTCCATACGGCGAAGACGCCGCCTCCCATAAGCAGGGCCAGAACCACGCAGGCCATCACGATCCACCGTTGCATGTCATGGGTGTATCCTCCATTTCTCTCCGTCCAAGCCGGAAATTCATGGAGTACCCTGTCACCGCCGCCATCCTCGATACCCTGCCGAACGGCCTCACGCTCATCCTCGATCCCGACCCGGCGGCTCCCGTGGTGAGCGCCCAGCTCTGGGTCGAGACCGGCAGCTTGCATGAAGGCGCCCTGCTGGGATCGGGAATTTCCCACTTTCTGGAGCACATGGTGTTCAAGGGCGGTGGCCGTTTCGGGGCCGACGAACTGGCTACTACCGTGCAGGCCGCGGGCGGGCACTGGAACGCCTATACCACCTTCGACCGCACGGTTTACTACATCGATGGCCCTGCTTCCGGAACCGCAACCTTCCTCGAAGTCCTCGCTGCGATGGTGTTCGCGCCGCTGCTTCCCGAGGAAGAGTTCGAGAAAGAAAAGGACGTCATCCGCCGGGAAATCGACATGGGGCTGGACGATCCCGACGATGTCGCGAGCCGCCTGCTCTTTTCCACCGCCTTCACCGCCGATCCGCGCCGCCATCCGGTGATCGGCCACCGCGGGCTTTTCGATGCCATCACGTATGCCGACCTCACCGGCTACCATCGCGCGCGCTACACTCCCGACCGCTGCTGTCTTTGCCTTTCGGGCGATTTCGATGCCGAAGAGATCCGTGCGGACATCGAGGCTCTGTTCGGGCCCTTCGTGCGCGGGAGCGGCGCGGAACCGGTCGTGCCGCAGGATCCCGTCCAGCTCGGGCCCCGCCGGGGCCGTGCCACCTTCGCGGTGCCTGCCAGCCGCATCACCCTTGCGTGGAAGATGCCGCCTCTGGGCCACCCGGACGTGCCTGCCTATGAGCTCGCCGCCGCCGTACTCGGTCGCGGCCGCTCCGCGCGGCTCTACCGCCGCCTGCGTGAGGAGCGCGGCCTGGCGCTGGAGATTTCCGCGTGGTCGTGGAGCCAAGCCGGGCGCGACGGCATCTTTGCCATCTCGGCCGAAGCGGAGCCCGAAAAGCGGGACGAGCTGATTGCGGCGATTTTCGCGGAAATTTCCGGGCTTGCCGGTAGTGCATTGGACGACGAGCTCGCGAAAGCCCGCCGCCAGATCGCCGCCAGCCAGTTCAAGACCCTTACCAGCGCCTCCGGTCGCGCTTCCGACCTTGCCTCGAATTGGCACGAAGCCCGCGACCTCGATTTCACCCGCCGCTATCTGGGCGCGTTGCAGGCCACCACCGCCGCGGACGTGCACCGGACGATCGCAAAGCTGACTGCGGATCAGGCCACCCTTTCGATCCTCGATCCCGAGCACGCGCCCGCTCCCACCGCCGTGAGGCCCGCGAGCCGTCGCCGCCCGGAGCCGGAGTGCGTCACCCTGCCGAACGGTGCCGTCCTCGCGCTGCTACCGGACCCGCGGGTGCCGGTTATCGCGGCCCAGGTTGCCGTGCGTGCGGGGCTCGTATCGGAGACGGAGGAAACGGCGGGTCTGAATACCTTGCTCGCCGCCACCCTGCCTCAAGGGACCCTCCACCACACGGCTGCCGAGCTGGCCGGAAAGCTGGAATCGCTCGGTGCCACGCTGGGCGCGGCCAGCGGGAACAACGCGTTGATGGTGCAGATGTCCGGCCTTTCGCCCGATCTTCCGTTACTGCTGCCACTGCTGGCGGAAGTGCTCGCGGAACCGGCCTTGCACGGCGATTCCATCGAGCGGGAGAAGGCAAGCCAACTCGTCTCCTTGCGGGAATCGTTGGAGGATCCGCTCTCCAGCGCGTTCCGTCTCGCCCGTCATCACCTTTTCAACGGGAGCGGCTACGGATTGCCGGCGCTGGGCACCGAGCAGTCGCTGCCCGGCCTTAACCGCCTCGCGCTCTCCGCGCATCACTCGCGGCATTTCCAAGGCCGGAACGTGGTGCTGGCGCTGGCCGGGGATTTCGATCCCGCCGAAGCCCGCGATCTTCTGGCGGAGGGCATCGGCAGACTCCCGGAGGGGACGCCATGGCTCCCGCCCGCCGCGGATATGCCGGGGCATCTGGTCGAAATGGAAGCCTTCCTGCCGAAGAAGCAGGCGGTGCTGGCTCTGGCCTACCAGGGCTGTTCGGCGCTCGCCCCGGAGCGCTTCGCCCTGCGGATGATCCAGGAGTGGTGCAGCGATATGGCAGGCCCGCTTTTCACTCGCATCCGGGAGGATCTGGGCCTCGCCTATCAGGTGGGCGCTACCCAGTTTCACGGCCACGACGCGGGATTCTTCGGCTTCTATCTAGCGACCGACCCCTCCCAGGTGGATCTCGCCCGTGGCGAACTCATGGCGGAGATCGCGAAGATCGCCTCCGGCGGTATCCCGGAGGAAGCCTTCGAGCGGGTCCGCGCCACCGTTCTCTCCAGCCTCGCGATCGGCATGCAGGCTCCGGCGTCAATCGCGCGCGTCGCGGCCATCGATGTGCTCTTCGGGCTGCCCGTAACCCATCACCGCGACGTCGCCGCCATCTTCAAGCAACTCTCGCCTGCGGATGTGAAAAGCGCGGCGGGCGAGCTGCTGGGCGCGGCACCGGTGTCGGTGACGGTGCTGCCGGGGGAGAGTACGGTGGAGGGATAGGGATAGCCGCGGATCATTCCTGCTCCGCGCCGGCAGGCTTGGATTGCATCTCCTTTTCCTTCTTGGCGATTTCCTCGGCGATCTTGCGGACCTCCTGCTGTAGCAAAGGGAGGCTGCCCTTGGTTGTCTTCAAGGTGTTCTGAGCGGTTTGGAGAGCCTGCTGCTTCGCGGGCAGCGCGGCCTGCATGCTCCGGAGCCGCTCTCTCATCTGAGGCGCTTGGCTGACGGATTTGCGTTCCTCGGCCCGGATCATCCCCGGCATGCGGCTGATCTGGCGTTGAGCATCCGAGAGAGCGTTCCTGTCTTCCCGCACCTTGGCTTCGAGGGTCCGGACCTTCTCCTCCGCCGCTTTGATGGCCGCGTTCTTCCTGCCGAGCATCTCCCTGAGCCCCGCGAGTTCGACCTGATCAAGGTGCGAGACTTCGTCTGCATCGGCTTTGGCGATGAGACCGGCGGCCAATTCCTCATTGAGTTGGTACTGCTCGCGGATTTCCACCGGGAGATCCTTGAGCGGAATCGGCTTGATGCCGCTGGAACTGATCACCTTGATGCCGGTGTGGTTGACCACGAGAATCTTCCCTCCGGGATAGATCACCCCGCTTTCGACGCCCTTGACCTCGCCGATCTGGCTTCCTTCGGCTTCGCTCCAGACCTGATTGCGATAGGCCACCTTGTAATCATCCCACGCCTTCTGGCGTTCTTCGATCGCTCCTTTGGAGAGCGCGATCTCCTGTTGAAGTTCCGCGATCTTCGCCGCGCTCTTCTCCATCGACGCCTTCAGGGCCGGGATCGCCTTTGCCTGATCCTTGAAACGCTCGCCTTGCGCTATGTCCCTTTTATAGGTGGCGACCTGTGTCTTCTTGCCCTCGATCTCAAGGCCGAGGTCGCGCACGACGGCTTCGATCTTCTTGCCGCCCCCTTGCATGTTGTCGTCGAAGACCACGAATAGCGTGCCGAAGCCGCCAAGCACCAGAAGAGCAACAAGAACGCCAATGACGCCGGGGCCGCGGCTGCTGGAAAGGAGATCGGAGAATCCCATGGGAGGTTTGTGAAAAGTGGAGAGCAGCAGCGTGCCGACGGACAGCCTAGCGCTTCGTGCAGGATGGCGGGAGTAAGGCAGGTGCGGAGCTGAAGCTCAAGAACGGCACGGCTCCTTCGCGAAGTTTTCACATGTCCCGCAAAGAAACGATCCTTGCGGCCGGTATGCCCGCGTGAGCCTGGGAGGATCTCCCATGCGGAACTTGGGATTTGGAATTTCCGGATCTACCCGCCACCGTTGCGGCATGCCCGCCGCCGATCCCCGCTTCAATGAATTCATCCTCCTGCAGGCGCAGAATGCAGGGCTTTTCCTCGGCCAGATTCCCCACCCGGGTACGGGAGAGAAATCCGTGAATCTCCGGGCCGCCAAGTCCGTGATCGATTCGCTGGAGATGCTGGAGGCCAAGACGCAGGGGAATCTCACCGAAACCGAAGAAAAACTGCTCGGAACCGCCCTTGCCAACCTTCGTCCGCTATACCAGAAAGCGGGAGGCTAAACGGTCGTTTCGGTTCCTCCTTCGCTCTGTTATCCGATTTTTTCACATGTCGTTCGAACCGTTCCAAATCGGCAGCGTCCCCGTGGGCGGCCCCGTACCCTTTTTCATCCTCGGCCCCTGTGCGCTCGAGTCGGAGTCCTTCGCGTGGGAGATGGCCCGTTCCATCGATGAGATCGCGAAGCGAACCGGGATCCATTATCTCTTCAAGGCTTCCTACGACAAGGCGAACCGGACCTCGGTAAGCTCGTTCCGCGGCCCGGGCGTGGCGGAAGGCTGCCGCATCCTGGGTGAGATCGGCCGCGAGCTCGGCGTGCCCGTTACCACGGACATCCACACCGCGCAGGATGCCGAGATCGCCGCCGAGCACATCGATCTCCTCCAAATCCCCGCCTTCCTCTGCCGCCAGACGGACCTACTGGAAGCCGCGGCGAAGACAGGACGCGCGGTGAACGTCAAAAAGGGCCAGTTCCTCGCCCCTTGGGACACGGTGAATATCGCCGACAAGCTCCGCGCCTTCGAGTGCCGGACATTCGTCATTACCGAGCGCGGCACCACCTTCGGCTATAACAATCTGGTCGCCGACATGCGCTCCCTCTACTGGATGCGGAAGGAAGGTCTGCCCGTCGTTTTCGACGCCACCCATTCCGTCCAACGCCCCGGAGGGCTCGGCGGAACCACCGGTGGAGATGGCGAGCTCGCCCCCGTTCTCGCCCGCGCTGCGATCGCCACGGGGGTGGAAGGCGTCTTCCTCGAAACCCACTCGGACCCCGCGAACGCGTTTTCCGATGGACCGAATCAAATTCCCCTCGAATTTCTCGAGGACTTGCTCGTCAGACTGGTGGCCATTCACCACGCCGCTCACGGCGCCTGATATCTTTCTCCCGTGCTCTCCCGCCGCCACGACACCATCCATCCCGCTGCCGGCCTGATCGCCCGCGGCATTTTGTGTGCGGCGCTCGGGCTGTCCTTGGCGAGCGGCCAGAATCCCCTGCCCGAGGATGATGCCGCTCCAGGCAGCGAGACCGGGGAAGCGCTCCTCGAAGGAGATCTCTTGAGGGATGGCAGCATCCTGAAAGACGTCAAACTCCCGCGCTACGACGGCGAGCTCAACATGACTTCTTCCGTGCATGTGGAGGAGCTGGTGATCGTGAATCTCCATACCAACGTCATGGCGAAAAACCTCGTCATCGAGACCTACGACGAGGACGGAAAGACCGACACGAAACTCTCGACCAAAAAAGCCCGCTTCCATCCCGGCAAGAACCTCCTGACTTCTGATGATCCGGTCACGATCATCGGGGAGAAGCTCACGGCCGATGGTGCGGGTCTCGTTTTCGATACCAAAAAGTCCCGCGGCTTTCTCCGCGGCCCCGTGAAAGCGGTCTCTGAAATCGACACCCGCACTTCCATGAATGCCCGCCCCGCCCGACATGCGCTCGCCGCAGGTGCACTCCTGATGGCGTCCACCGCGGCTCTTCCTGCACAAGAAAAGGAGCCGGCTACCGCGGAGCGTTTCGCGGGTCTGCGGCTGAAGCCGGCCGAGCTGGCGGAGGTCGGCGCGGAGGCAGCCAGTAAAAAGGAGCTCGCTGACGAAGCCGCGAAGGGGGCGGAAGCCTCAATCCAAGGAGTGACGTCCCAGTCCGAGGAGGCCCGCCTGACGATGAATGGTTTCCTCACTGCCGCTTCGTTGGCCGCCTTGGCGGCGGAGCCGGCGCCCGCCACGGGAGAGGTTCCTCTGCCCCCGGTTGCTACGAACCCGCAGAAAACAACGATCACATCAAAGGACGGGGCGTATTTCGATTCGCCTGCCGGGCTGGCGATCTTTCTGAAGGATGTGGAGGTGAAGAACCCGCAGTTCCGGTTGAAAGGCGCGGACGAGCTGAAGATTTTCATGAATCCGCAGGAGCCGGACGATGGCCAAGCCGGTGCCAAGGGCGCGGCCGGCCAATCCAAGCCCAAGCAAGGAGTAAAGCCGCAGGCCGAGAAGGTGGAAATCACCCCCGAAATCGCCGAAAAGATGCGTGCCGCGAAGGAAGCGGCCGCCAAGCAGGGTAAAACACAGGAAGGCGGGGGCGACTTCGGCGACGTGAAACGTCTGGTCGCCACCGGCGTCATCGAGATTTTCTATAAGCCGGAAGACCCGAAGGAGGAACCGCTGCTGGCCTCCGCGCGCACGGTGGTGTACGACCTCGAGAAGGAGCAGATCATCCTGCGCGGTGGTTCTCCTTGGATTCTCATGAACGGCGATCTCTCGCGGCTAACCGGCGAGGATGCTTATTTCCTCATCCATACGAAGAATGGCGAACCCATCAAGTTCGTCACCGGCAATCAGGAGAAATTCGAAACCGAATTTTCCTTTGAGGAAGAGGGCACCGATAAGAAGAAGGCCGAGAAACCGAAGAACCGCTGACGATGCCTCCCTCCTCCTCCTCAAACGGGCAGGCTCTCCTCTCCGTCAACGGCCTCCGCAAATGCTATGGCGGGCGCGCCGTGGTCGATGGTGTCTCTCTCGGTGTCTCGCCCGGTGAAATCGTCGGCCTGCTGGGTCCGAATGGTGCCGGAAAGACCACCTCCTTTTACATGATCGCCGGGTTGGTTCCCCCGGATAAGGGCAGCGTGCAGTTCAACGGCAGCGATATCTCCCGCATGCCGATGCACCGCCGCGCCCGCCTGGGGCTCGGCTACCTGCCACAGGAGGAGTCGGTTTTCCGGAAGCTGACCGCTTTTGAGAACCTCTTGGCGGTGCTGGAAACGCGGCCGGGTCTTTCCAAGAAAGAGCGCGTGGCCCGGGCGGAGAATCTCTTGGAGCGCTTTAAAATCACGCGGGTGCGGAATTCGGAGGCCATCGCCCTTTCCGGCGGTGAGAAACGCCGCCTCGCCATCGCCCGTGCGTTATGCACGGAACCCCGGTTGCTGATGCTCGACGAACCCTTCGCCGGCATCGACCCGATCGCCGTGGAGGACATCAAGGCGATTGTCCGCGAGCTCCGGGAGCGCGACGGTCTGGCAATTCTCATCACCGACCATTCCGTGCGGGAGACGCTGTCTATTGTGGACCGGGCATTCCTGATCCACGACGGGCGCGTGATCTTGGAGGGGGCATCCGAGGTGCTGGTGAATGATCCCATCGCTCGCAAGCACTACCTCGGCGAGGATTTCCGCATGTAAGCGCCCCTCGGGGACGGACGAAAGCGCCGCCACCGCCACCGGGCTCGTAAAAAAGAAACAGCCGCGGGCTACCCGCGGCTGAATCTCCAAACAATCCACCGTGATTTTTCTCAGGTAGCCGGCAGGCCGCCCTCCGCCACCGGCTTGGGCAGCGGTTTGTCCTTGCGGCGCAGGGCCTTGCGCATCTTCGTCAGAGCCACGTTCTGGAGCTGGCGAATGCGTTCGCGGGTGACGCCGAATTCGCGGCCGACTTCCTCAAGCGTCATCGGCGTTTTGCCGGTGAGGCCGAAGCGTTCGTCGATGATCCGGCGCTCGCGCTTGTCGAGGACATCGAGCAGGCCGCTCAACTCCCCGTGTAGATTCTTCTCGGACAGGCTTTCCAGCGGATCCTCCGCCCGGTCGTCGCCGATGATCTCGCCGTATTCCGTCGCTTCGCCTTCGTTGATCGGGGCATCGAGCGAGGTCGGGCGCTGCGAGGCTTGCTTCAACATGGCGAGCTTGCGGCGGGGCAGGCCGACTTCTTCGGCCAATTCCTCGTCGGTGGGTTCGCGGCCGAGCGCCTCGGCGAGCAACGTCGAAATCCGGCGCATCTTGGCGATCTTGTCCACCATGTGGACAGGCAGGCGGATCGTTTTGCTCTGGTTGGCCAAGGCGCGCTTGATCGATTGCTTGATCCACCAGGCGGCATAGGTGGAAAGCTTGCCGCCCTTCTTGGGATCGAAGCGTTCCACCGCCTTCATGAGCCCGATGTTGCCTTCGGAAATAAGGTCGGAGATCGGAAGACCGTAGCCCGAGTAATCCTGGGCGATCTTAACCACCAGGCGGAGATTCGCCTTGATCATGTGGGTCCGGGCTTCCTTGTCGCCACGCTTGATTCTCCGGGCGAGCTTCACTTCCTCCTCGGGAGTGAGCAGGGGAGTTCTGGAAATCTCCCTCAGGTAAACCTTCAAACTGGAGTCGGAGTCGTATGACATGGCAGGGGTCCCGGTGCTCCCGGGTTCTATGGATTAAACGCCGCAGCGCTCTGAATTATTCCGAAAATCGGCCGGACCTTTGTAATTACATCGGCAATACGCCAGCGAGGTCGATTCCTTGATAGATCCTAGCACTGTGCGTGCCCCTGCGGCCTGACCCTCTAGCAGCCCTTGGAATTCAAACAATTGCATGAGGGGATATGACAACTCGGCCTCTCCCGGGCTCGTGCCGAAGAGTCAAATTGCCACGCCCGCTGCGTCGCATCGGTCGAATTGCAATGCTACATTGTCACACCTGCGCGGAGGCAAGCCTCCTCCCCGCCGGTAACTTTTCCCAGCTTGCCGAAGATCCGGCAAAAAACGGCGTTGTCCAATCGGTAGATCACGATCTTCCCGTCCATCCGTTTTGCTGCTGCTCTTTCAAAGCTCTGTTTCGACCTTGCTCCCGTGAAGTAGGTCCGGCAGATTTTTCATGTTCACATGATCATCCGTCTGTTTTCCGCCGCCCTCCGCGGAATCGATGCCCACGAAGTGGAGGTCGAGGTCAATGCCCGCGAGTCCGATAAACCCCTGACCCTGATCGTCGGGCTGCCGGATGCGGCGGTGCGGGAATCTTCCCAGCGGGTGCAGTCCGCGATGGCGGCGTCCGCTCTATCGCTCGGGATGGGAACGAAAACGGTGAACCTGGCCCCTGCGGATTTGAAGAAGGAGGGCCCCTCCTTCGATCTTCCCATCGCGCTGGCGATGGCCGCGGCTTGCGAGGGGGTGCTTCTCACCGCCGACGATTGCATGATTACCGGAGAATTGGGTCTGGACGGCGTGGTAAGGCCGGTGAAGGGCGTGCTCGCCATCGCGATCGAGGCGAAGAAGCGCGGCCGTACCCGCGTGATCGTGCCGGAGGCCAACATGGCGGAAGCGGCGATCATCGACGGTGTCCAAGTGTTCGGGGTGAAATCGCTGCACCAGGCGTGGAAGTTCCTCAACGGGGAAGAAAGCATCGTACCGTATCAGTTGGATCGCCGCGCCTTTTTCGATTCCCACCGCACCTACGAGGTCGATTTTGATGAAGTGAAGGGCCAGCATCACGTGAAGCGGGCCTTGGAGGTGGCCGTGGCCGGAGCCCACAATCTCCTGATGGTAGGCCCTCCGGGAACCGGGAAGTCGATGCTGGCGAAGCGCCTGCCGACCATCATGCCGGACATGAGCGAGGAAGAGGCGATCGAGGCGACGAAGGTGCATTCGATCGCGGGCATGCTGGACTTGAAGCGGGCCTTTCTCACCACGCGGCCTTTCCGCTCGCCCCACCAC
>CBIHMP010000060.1:0-15814 GCA_966211015.1 uncultured Luteolibacter sp.
GTGCGGGATGGCGGATTTCGGCGCGAATCTGGAGGAGAAATTCCGTATCCTGAAGGAGATCGGTTACGATGGCGTCGAGCTGGACTCTCCCGGCGTGCAGGACAAGGCCGAAGCGCTTGCCGCCTCGAAGCCCACCGGCCTGCCGATCCATGGCGTGGTGGATTCCGTCCACTGGAAGACCCGCCTTTCCGATCCTTCCGCCGAGGTTCGCGAGCAGGGGCTGCAAGGGCTTTTAACTGCCATTCGGGAAAGCCATATGATCGGCGGTTCCTCGGTGTTGCTCGTACCTGGAGCGGTGGATGCGATGACGAATCACGAGGAGGCTTGGGCTCGATCCATCGTTGAAATCCGCAAGGCGGTGCCTCTCGCTGCCGAACTCGGCATCCACATCCTGATCGAGAACGTGTGGAACCGGATGTTTTACAAAGAGGACGGCGGTGCCGCGCAATCGGCGGAACCGCTCGCGAAGTATCTCGACGAGATCAACTCTCCCTGGGTGGGTTCCTATTTCGACATCGGAAACCACCAGCGCTTCGGTAAACCGGCCGAATGGGCGCGGACCCTTGGCAACCGCATCGTGAAACTGGATTGCAAAGACTGGGGCGTGAAAGGCGGCTTCGGCAAGATCGGCGAGGGCGACGTGGACTGGCCTGCGGTGCGCACGGCCTTGCGGGAAATCGGCTACACCGGCTGGGCCACCGCCGAAGTGGAAGGCGGCGATGCCGATGCCTGCGCTGACATTCTCGCCCGGATGAAGAAATATCTGCTGGGAGCCTGAGGCTTCCGGGTCAGTCCACGGCGGCCAGAATGATGCGGATCTTCTCGATATCGTAGGGCCCCACGTTGCTCAGCGCGGCTCCTGCCGCCTCCTTGCGGCGGGCCTTGTCGGAGATCGTGCGAATCCAGTCGGAGCAGGTCTCGGGATCCCGTTCCGCATAGTAGTTGACCAGTTGGCCGACCATCCCGTCCCGCTCTTCTCCCTGCGGCCGGCTACCCAGCCATCCGGCCGCCTGCTCCACGTCCATATTCACCCATAGGGTAAAGGCGGATTCATTCGCCATGGCCTGCTCCGCGGCGGGAAGGCTGTCCCTCCACGCCTGCCATTTGTCGAAATCCCGTGAGGCGAGGATGTTGGCGAAGTTCTTCACCGCGGTCTCGCGCTCCGCCGGGTCCTCCAGGGCGTCGATCAGCTTGATGCCTTGATCCGCATCGCGCACGGCCAGCTGCATGGCACCGGTACGGAGGGCCTGGAGCCTTTCGGAGCCGCTCAGCTTCTCGCTCCACTCCCACGCGCTGGCCGGTTCCGCCAAGGCTCTCGCATTGGCGACCTCGACCATCAGTGGTCTCCTGATATCGGCTTGCGCGGGCTCCTGCAGCCACTTCTCCACCGCGGCCGGATCGCTGGCGATCCAGCGGTTGGCCAGCAAGGAGACAACGTCAGCGACATTCCCGCCACTTTGCCATTTCCGGATCCGTTCCATGATCCCTTCGCGTGTGCCGGCATCGGACAGGGTTCCGAGGAGCCATTTTGCATCGTTCCGGTAGTCCTCGGGTCGCGTGGAGAGACACCACAGGTCCACGGCTTTCAGGGGATCGGTGCGTGCCGTGTCGGTAAGCACGACCCGCCTTTCGGCTTCGGAAAGGCCTTCGCCCGATTCCATGCGCTTGCGGAGTTCGGCCATCCTGCCGCGCGCCTTTTCCGTTTCGATGGCCTGTTGATATTGCTCTGCGCCCCAGCCCGGGGGAACCTCGACGTCCTCACCCATGCGCGTGAGACGGGACCAGAGGTAGAGGACGCTCAAGGAATTCCCGAAGCCGGGGGAGGGGGTCCGCCGCGCGAGATCCAGCCATGCCGCGCGCGCCTCTTCGTCACTCATGTGGACCATCCCGCCAATGGCTTCGAGCATCGCGAGCATGTCAGAAGGATCCGTGGTCTGCACCCGTCGGACGCCGTCCTGATGTGCCGTGCCCGGGGAAGTGGCGATGCCTCGCGGCGATGTCGCGCGCGGGACGGATGAGGTTCGTGTCTCCGGGCGCTCTGCATCCGCGGGACGGATTCCGGAATACTCCGCCGGTGCGGCGGGCACGCTCCCGGTGGCTCCCCGGAGCCACCAGCCGGACACAGCGCAAAGCACGCCGAGGAGCGGCAGGGATAGATAAGGTGGGACGAAGGCTTTCATGGAAGAGGGGAAGGGGAGCAGGCGCCCGATCTGAAGCGGGGCCTGCTCCGGTTAATGCTTTCGTGGAAGGGATTCCGCCCCTTTCGGGAGAGGTCCGGGCGGAACCTTAGTGTTTCACGGTTTGATGAACTTCCACTGCTGGTTGTAGCTCGAGCCGCTGCCCCAGTTTTGCATCACGGTGCCATTCGCGGTTTGGCCGCCGGTGTCCAGGCACTTGCCGTTCGCCCGGTTGACGATCTTGTAGTAGCCCGAGTCGGTGGCTTGGAATGTCCACTGCTGGTTATAGCTGCCGCCGTCGGTCCACTGTCCGATCGAGGATCCATCGGTCGTATTGCCCAAGGTATCCAGGCGCTTGCCACCGGTGACGCAGACGAGCTTGAAGTAATTGCCGGTGCGGGTGACCTGCCAGCGCTGGTTGTTGCTACCGCTATTATCGTGCTGGCGGACGGTGGCGCCGTCGGTGGTGGCACCATAGTTGTCGAGCATCTTGCCGCTGGCGCGGTTCTGCAGCTTGTAGGTTCCCAGAGGCACGCCGATGGACGTATCGCTGAGGCCCATGTCCCGGCGCAGGCCACCGGCGAGCGCGATGTTTTTATCCGCCGGGCCCTCGTTGTCCTGGTTCCAGCCGTAGGGCCACCAATGCTGGGCATCGGCACTCAGGACCGCCGAAGCTCCGTCGTAGGATTTCAGCTTCGTGGTGGCAATCACGCCGGTCCAGGTGTTGCCGCTCCGGTTGGCGTTCCAGTTTCCGTAGGTTCCGGTTCCCAGCCAGTGGGCCATCTCGTGCTGTGCCACCCGGGCACTACGGGAGCCGCCGAATTCAATCCAGCCTTGATAGCTGGCTTGCGCGGTAGGAACCCCGGCATTGTAGGCGACGGTGATGTTCCCGCTGTAATTGGCCCAGGTGTTGTAATTGTTCACCGCGGTATTCATGGCCGAGGTGATCTGGGCGGCTTCGGTGGCGGGCGGGCTGCCGGTAAATGACCAGGTCAATGTCGCATTTCCGGACATGACCGTGCCGAGCATCGCGATCGCGAGGAGCAGGGTTTTCTTCATATGTTCGTGTGAGGTCGTGGTTTTTGGTTTTCGTCTGCGGGGGGACCGTCTTATCTAACAAACGGTCCCGGAGATCCGGAGGGTGCGCGGGAGCGGCGTGGCGACCGCGCGGTGCCCGGGCCAAGGGCCGGAGCGAGCTTTCCAGAAGAATGAATCCACTCTTCGTAAAACCGGTGCCCGCCGTGGTGCACCCAGGAAGTCCCCGGGGGAAGCGGGCCCGGAAGAACGAGACATGTGGGCAGATAAGCCATGAGGGGAACATTCCCGTTGCAGCCTCCCCGCCGCAACGACGCGGACACGCCCCCGGATTGTATTTTTACGATACAACCTCCATCGTCCGCGGCGCATTATGAGCGAAGCTGTCATCCGCTCTTCGGTCGCCGATCAGGTGGCGGAACGTCTCCGCGAGGGTCTCGCATCCGGGCGGTGGGGCACCGAACTACCTAGCGAAGCGGACCTGTGCCGGGACTTCCAGGTGAGCCGCGTCACCCTGAGAAAGTCGATCGCGCAACTGGTCCGCGAGAAGCGGCTGGAACCCGGCGGACGCGGCCGGCACCACCGGATCCTGCATCCCGCGTGGCAGCCGCCGGCCCGCAGCGGCAGCATCATCCGCATCCTGACGCCCTACTCTCCGGTGACGCTGGATACCGCACATCTGGTGATGTTCGACAAGCTGCGCGAACGCGCCGGTGCCGCCGGCTACGGCGTGGAGTACGAGCACCAGCCGAAGCTTTTCAGCGCACGCCGCCCCACTGGATTCGGGAGGCTGGACCTGCTGCCGGATCCAGCCGGCTGGGTCCTCTTCTTCTCGACCCATGCGCTTCAGAAGTGGGTCTCAGCCAGAGGCCAGCCTGGAGTGATCGTCGGCCCGGCCTACCCGGAGATCAATCTGCCGAGCATCCATCCGGATACCGAGGCTAGCGCCCGTCATGCTGCGGGTCTCTTCCACGCCCGCGGGCACCGCAGGATGGCATACCTTCTCCCCGAGTTCACCAGTCTGGGAGACCGCTTGGGCAGCATCGCCTTCGCGGATGAAGCGCGGCGTCTGGGAACGGAGGCTTGCATCGCTCCTTACCAGCCGGAAATCGCGGGCCTCAGGCGGGCGCTCGACCATTTGCTGGTGACCCGGCCGCGGCCGACCGCCTTCTTTTCCAACTGCGCGGAACACAGCATCACGATCCTGGGGCATCTGCAGAACGCGGGCCTGCGGATCCCCCAAGACGCGGCGATCATCAGCGGGTGGGATAATCCCTTCCTGGATCACGCCGTGCCGAGCATCGCGCGCTACCGGATCGACCGCGCGCGCACCGGCCGGAAGATCATCGGTCTGCTACTCGACGTGCTCCGGAACGGAACCGGCAAGTGCACCCGTGTCAAAGTGCTGCCGGATTTCGTTCCCGGCGGGACGTTTCGTTAGGGAACGGTGTTGCGGCGGGCCGCGGACAGAGCCGCTCTTACACCAAGCCCTTGCGTAGCGCCTTGGAGACCGCTTCGGTCTGGGTCCGGACGTGGAGCTTCCGGTAAACGCTGCGCAGGTGCATGTCCACGGTGTGCTGGGAAATGTCGAGCTGATCGCCGATTTCCTTCTTGATGAAGCCCTTCACCAGCAGGCGGAGCACTTCTTCCTCGCGCGAGGTGAGGGGCTCGGTCTCCTCCACCGGACCGTGTTTGGCGAAGCCTTCCAGGATCATGTTGGCGATCGGGCTGCTCAGGGCGGCCGAGCCCCGCATGACATCGCGGATACCCGAGAGGATGTCGTCGGGATCGGCGGTTTTCAGGAGATAGCCGGAAGCACCGTTGCAAATGGCGCGGTAAACGCGCTCGCGGTCGTCGAAGGAGGTGAGGATGACGATGCGTTGCTCCGGCACCTTGGCCTTCACTTCACGCAGGACCTGAAGGCCGTCCTTGCCGGGCAGGCCCAGGTCGAGCATCAGCAGGTCGGGCGGAGCGGAGCAGTAATTGAGTTCCGCGAAGAAATCGTCCGGGTGCGAGAATGCCTTCTCGCAAACCAGATCGTCCTCACCGGAGATCAGGCGGGTGATCTGCTTCGCGAAATTCGCGTGATCTTCGAGGATCCAGATCCGGAGCGGGGCGCTGCTTGTATCACTCATTGGCGGTAGCTTTGGTAGCCATCAGGCTGGTTCGTTTCACGGAAAGGCGCAGGGTGGTACCGGCACCGGGAGAGGACTCCACATGCAGGTTACCTTCCAAGACCCGGGCGCGGTCGGACAGCTTTTTCACGGCGGCCATCTGGTCCTCCTCGTTGCGGGGCAGTCCGATGCCGTTGTCGCTGACTTCCATCACCAGGCGGTCGCGGGCGTCGTAGAGCCGCACCGTGACGAGGGTGGCCTTGGAATGCTTCACGATATTGTGAAGCGCCTCCTTGTAGAAGAGGAACAGGTGGCGCTTGGAATCGAGGGTGAGCTTGGCCGTGGTCTTCGAGGAACGGCAGACGAGCGAGTACTCCATCTCGCGTAGCAGGCGTGCGGCGCAATCCCGCATGCGCTGGACCAGATCTCCGATGGTATCCTGCCGGCGCTCGAGCAGCCACACGATATCGCGCATGGCCAGCGAGCTTTCCCGGGCGATCGTTTCGACTTCACCGAGGTCGTTCGCCACGACGTCGGGACCTTGGAGGCGCTCCAGATCGCGTTTCGCCGAGCGCGCGATCAAGGAGATGCTGCCGAGATTGCTCCCGATGTCGTCGTGCAAGTCGGAGGCGATGCGCTTGCGCAGCTTGTCGAGCTGGGTGCGGGAAACAAGGCGGCGGCGTTCGACAATGGCGACAGGGATCAGGAAGGTGAGGCCGAGGGCGATCGCGGCTCCCCAGGTGGTATTCAGCTCGCTCTCGGAAGCCATGGTTCGTTGGGACGATTGCAACAGGCCGAGCTGCCGGCGCAGGTAATTGCGCTCCACCAGTTCCGTCAGCCAAGTGCGCACCGGCATGATGGGCACGCTGCCACCCGATCCGTCGGTCAATTCCTCGGAAGGCTGCTCGATCCCGCCATGGCGGGCCGTGACGACCCGGCCGGCGACCAGATTCCGCGCCCCGCACCACACTTGGATCTCGCCCAGCGCTTGCAGATACCGCGAACCCAACTGCCATGCCTTCTCCGAGCAAATGCGGAGATACCGTCCCTTCGGCCCCGTGGCGGGAAGAACGATGGGGGTGGTAAGATCCACGGGTAGATCCTGCTCGCCGGTGGAGGCGATGCAGTGGGGGTCGGTGAAATCAGGGGTGGAGGAGAGCTCCACCCGCAGCCGCGGCGGTATGACACCCGGCCCGGAGAGTTCGGGCAGCGCGTAGGGAAAAAGGATCACCCGCTCCACCTCGGTCTCGGCACCCAGATCCGTCACCCACTCGACGTAGGGATTGTCGGAAGGGACCTCCAGACAGTCCCCGTGCGAAGCGGTCCACAGGCCTCCTTGCCAGATCCCCAGCGGCGTGCGGCCATCCACGATGAACTCCGGCTCCCACATCCCGGGGATATCCACCGACTGGCGCGTGCTCACCTTCGCGCCGAGTGAAACCGGATTCTCATCCGCGAACACGAAGATCTCCGACAACGCGGCCACCCCCCGCAATCCGCGCCAGTGTCCCTCTTCCAGGACGAACCGCACATGGCGGGCGGGAAGACCGTCCCCGGTCACCTGCACCGGATAGCCTTCCGGCGATGCCTGGGGAAGCATTCCGGTGCGATAGATGAGCCTGCCATCGGAGAAATCCGCCTCCATGGCGGCTTCGATCCTGAAACGGCGGGGGAAAAGGTCGTTCGTATCACCCGCCTGGGGCTGGGCGGGAACCAGAAACACCATGTCGATGGGATGCTCCCGGCCGAGATCCAAGGTGACGAAAGGGTCGCCACCCTTTGCATCCTCAAGCCCGCAGCGCCATCCGATCCGCTCCTTGAGCGGCTTCTCCGCGAAGACGGCGAGTTTGTCTGCACGGGTCTGCAGACGGTCGATTTCGTTTTCGGTCTCGGCCAGCTTGCGATTGAACAGCCTGGCTACCCGACCGATCGGGTTGGCCGTCTGGGCTGCTTGAGCGGCAGACGACGACGCGGGGAGCAGGAGGTTCAGGGCGAGCAGGACGACACAGAGGTAGGGCAACCTCTCGAGTCTGATTTTCATTATTTACGGGCGACAGCGAGGAAGTCCTTAACTTATTTTAAAAATTCGGGCAATCATTTTATCCCGGACTTTCAAGGCCTCCCGCCAGCGGTGCGCCGCGCCGTCGGCGGTCTATTTCGCCAGCCCCTCGACGATGGCTTCGACATTCTGGCGCATCATCGCGAGGTAGCTTTCCGCCGTGGACCCGTCAGCGATCAGAGGTGTGCCCAGCTTGATGCCCGTGTCCCCGGTCAGCGCTTGCAGGATCTTGGGGTTGGATTCCTTCTCCGGAAAAATAGCCCCGACCTGGTGCTCCTTCAATTCATCGAGAATGGACGCCAGTTTGACGGCGTCGGGCATCTGTTCGCGGTTCAGACCTTGCACCGGCATCGGTTCGAAGCCGTGATCCTTGCAGAAATAGCCGAAGGCCGCGTGTGCCGTTGCGAGGTGGCGTTTGGACTTGGGGATCTTGGAGATTTCCCTGCGCGTCCAGCGCTCGAGTTCGTCCAGTTGAGCGCGGTAAGCAGCGGCATTCTTCTCGTAAACACCTGCACCCGCAGGGTCCTTTTTTGAGAAAACCGCCGCGGTGATGGTCGTCGCGCGGCGAAAAAGGTCGATGGAGTGCCACCAGTGGGGATCGATTTCGTGGTGGTGCTCGTGGTCATGCCCGGCGTGATCCTCCTCGCACGCGCCCTCGATGGACGGCAGATCCTTGCCGATCTCCACGATCTCCGCTTTGTCGCCGAGGATACCACGGAGCGAACCGAGATAGCTCTCCATGCCCATGCCGGAGGCGAGATACAGCGACGCGTCGCCAGCCCTCTGTAGATCCGCTTGGACGGGCTCGAAATGATGCGGGTCGCCGTTTTTCCCGATCAGATCCACAACTTCCACCCGATCTCCTCCCACCTGACGGGCGAGATCCCCGATCAAAGGGTGAAGCGAGGCGACCTTCAGTTCGGCGGCTTCGACCGAAAGGAAGAGCGAAACAAAAAGAGTAGAGAACGGCAGGCGCATGAGGAAAAGGTGCGAAGCTCGGTCGGATTCGCAAGTAAATTGCGATAGAGGGGCCGTTTGAGACAAGGATTGCAAGCCGACGTCCAATCGCTAGGCCCTACGCCGTGAAGATCATCTTGGCATCAGGTTCGCCCAGGCGGCGCGAACTCCTCACGGAAGCGGGTTTGAAATTTGAAGTGGCTGTCTCTCCGGCCGAGGAAATCCACGACAACACGATCCCGCTCAACGAACTTTGCGAGAGGAACGCCGAGCTCAAGGCGGCCGCGGTAGCGGCCGGAAGCCCGGATGCGGCGGTGATCGGTGCGGATACCCTGGTATCGATCGATGGCACCGCGCTTGGGAAGCCCCGGGATCTGGAGGAGGCCCGGGAGATGCTCCGTCGGCTGGGGGGAAGGTCCCATACCGTGTGCACCGGGGTTTGCATTGTTTTCCCGGGCGGCGGGGTGAAGCGCTTCCACGATCTTACCGAGGTGCGCTTCCGGAGCCTGGACGATGAGCGGATCACGGCATATTTCGAAAAAGCCAATCCTCTCGACAAGGCGGGAGCCTACGGAATCCAGGAAAGCGGCGAATTGCTGGTCGAAGGCATCAAAGGATCTTTCGACAACGTGATGGGACTTCCGGTGGCGAAGGTGATGGCCGCGCTCGGGAAGTAGCGCGACTTGCGGGGTCCCGGCACTTCGCGCTTGGTACTTGGCCATCCCCGGCTTCCATTCGGGGTGTGAGAGGAGTCGGGCGGTATCCGTTAATCTTCAATCCGAGGGCGCGCGGCCAGAAAGGGCAGCGGGCCCTGCGCTTCCTCATGGACCACGCCACCCGTTTCGCGCTCCATGCCACGAACAGCGCCGTGGAGGCGCGCGAGCTGGCGGCGCATTTCGCGCGCAGCGGGGAGCCGGTGGTGATTGCGGCCGGGGGCGACGGCACCCTCAATGCCGTGGTGCAAGGTCTGGCCGGATCGCAAACGGCGCTCGGGGTCCTGCCGGCGGGTACCATGAATGTCTTCGCGCGCGAGCTCGGCATCCCTTTCGACAATCTCGCGCGCGCCTTCGAGGTGATCGAGTCGGGCAACGTGAAGGAGATCGATCTCTTCGAGGCAAACGGCATCCCCTTCGTCCAGATGGCGGGGGTCGGCTTCGATGCGATGGTGATCGAGGAAACCACCTGGGAGAGCAAGAAGATGCTCGGCCCGCTGGCCTACCTCCTTTCGGCGGTAAAGGTGCTGGGCGAGAAACCGCCGCGGATGGAAGTGATCTGCGGTGATGGGCAGCGCGAGGAAGGGGTGGCGGTACTGGCGGGAAACGGCTCGCTCTATGGCGGGCAATTCAAGCTGTTCCATAAAGCGGACAACCGGGACAGCATGCTGGACGTGCTGGTTTTCAAGGAAGCCGGTTACAAGCTGGTGATGGACTCGCTGCGTGGCATCGCGCTCGGGAATCTGGAGGCCGCGGGCTCCACGGTGAGCTATATGCAGGCGCATAGCCTGCGGGTAACTGCGGACAGGGAAGTGCCCGTCCAGGTCGATGGCGAGTTGGCAGGACGGTGGAGGGAAGTGACCTTCGGCAATGACGACCCCGGACGACTGCGGGTGATCGCGCCGGAAGAACCTATCGGCAGTCGTTTCGCGGAGGCCGTCAAGGCCATGATCTCTTGGACCAAGTGGAAACCCGTCGAGCAGAAGGTGTGACGCGAGGGTGGAAGGCGGGTGGCTGGAAGCGCTGGCTGAAGCGTCTCTTTCTCGGCTGTGCCGCGCTCGCGCTGTTGCTCGCGGCATTCGTCGCGTGGACCAACCTCGCGGCAGTGCATGCGGGACGCGGGAGGCTGTACAATGAAGTGGAAAAGCTGCCCGGCGGGAAGGTCGGGTTGGTCTTCGGCTGCGATGACCGGTTCCAAGGACGCGAGAACTTGTATTTCCGCTACCGGATCGAAGCGGCGGAGGCCATGTGGAAGGCGGGGAAGCTGAAGCTGATCCTGGTCTCCGGGGATAACCGCAGCAAATACTACAATGAGCCGGAGAAGATGCGCCGCGCGCTGATCGGGCGGGGGGTCCCGGCGGACCGGATCGTCTGCGACTACGCGGGCCTGCGGACCTTGGACTCGGTGGTGAGAGCGAAGGAGATTTTCGGGCTGAACCAGGTGACCTTCATTTCGCAAAAGTTCCAGAACGAGAGAGCGGCATACCTCGCCCGGGCAAACGGCATGGAGATCGATGGCTTCAACGCCCGTGACGTGGCGGGGCATGGCGGACTGAAGACCAAGCTCCGCGAGGTCGGCGCGCGGGTGAAAATGTGGCTGGATGTCCGTGTGCTGGGGACCCAACCGAGGCATCTCGGGGACAAGGTGGCGCTACCCGATTAAAACCGCCGCCGGAATCCGGTTCCAACTTCGGGCGAAACTTCAAATTGCCTCGCGCGGCGTGTCGGCGACACTGAAGCCCGTGCCGGATACCATCGAAGCCGAAGTCCTGGAGATCGACGGGGGACCTCCCCCGCCGCCGGAGGTTCGTAACGACCGCTCGCGCGGCCAAGCAAGCAGGTCATGGGAATCCCTGCGGGGGAAGGTGGTCCGCCTGGACCGGCGCTGGTGGCCCTTGTGGGTGCTTCTAGGAATCCTCGCCGTCGCGCTTCTGCTTACGGTGGGAATGGTCCTGGCCGTGGTGGTGGCGATGGCCAAACTTGTCGGCGGGATCCTGCGTTTCCTTACCGGCGGAAGCCCGGAGCGGTCCGGTGCCGGCCTTTCCCGACGCGCCTGAGTCCTCGCCAGGGGGGAAATCGGCAGCTTATTCACAATAGCGGGGACTGTATCCCGAGGGAGTGCAATCGGCTATACGAAGGGTATTCCACGGCCTTCGGCAGTGTTCCCCGGATCGGGTTCTCCACATGTGAATAACTTGTGGACAGATGGTGTGAAACGGATTCGTAACTTTTCAATCTATTGATTCACAGTGGCATATCGTAGAATTCCAAGTTCCGGACTTGGAAAGTGCCCGTGAACAAGGCAAAAAAAGAGAGGCTTGGCACGGATCAGCAGTTTCCCGATTTGAAGTCGCAAAATGCATCTGGGTACGAGGCTTGCTCTTCAGTCGGCAGAAGTTCTCAAGACTGTACCCAAGTTGTTCACAATTTCCGCACTAAGGCGAAGCGGCCGACCTTACTCTTTAAGAAGGGGTGAGGGGCTGCGAGACAGGGAAAGAATCGGGATGTCCCTTTAGGGGTGAAAGATCCGGCCGGTGGCCGCCGTCCCGGCCGCATGTCACATCCGGCCGACTCCCGTACCCATGGATCATTGCCAAGCCCGTGCCCGTGGCTAGCGTTCCCGCCGATGAGAACGCGTTTGCTGTGCGCCTCCGGGCTGATTTTTGCTACAGGCTCCACCTTGGGAGCCACGAAGGTGCTCCAGGCTTTCGAAGGGGATGGCTACGGGGACTGGAAAGTGGAGGGCGCGGCCTTCGGTCTGGCTCCGAGCGGCGGGCAAATGGACGGCCTCACCGCCGAACTCACCGGCTACGCCCAGGAATCCGTGGCCTGCTCCGCCCACGGAGGAGATGCTTCCAAGGGCTCCCTGACCTCGCCGGAGTTCAAAATCACCGAGAACTATATCTGCTTCCTCATCGCGGGCGGCAAGCACCCGGGGAAAACCGGCGTGCAGCTCCTCGTGGACGGCAAGGCGGTGCTCGAAGCGACGGGCGAAAACAGCCTGCAATTCCGCACGCAGGTGTGGGACGTTTCCGAGCATAAGGGGAAGAGGGCCCGTTTGCGCCTCTATGACGAGGAGAGCGGCGGCTGGGGGGTGATCGCGGCGGATCATTTCCTGATGACGGATTATCCGAACCAGAAATTCCCGTCCTCCACGAAAGGCGGGAAACCTCATATGGCGGGCTTGATAGCCAGCAGCGCGATCGGCGGCCTGACGATCCCGGAGGGAACGAAGGCGACCATCGTGGCGGATTACAAGAACGGCGGCGTCACCTCCCCGACCGCGCTGGCTTTCGGCCCGAAGGGCGAAATTTACGTCGCCGAGACCCATCGTTTCCGCCACGGCGTGCCGGATAACCGGGACCACCTCTACTGGTACCTCGACGACATCGCCTCGCGTTCCACCGCGGACCGGCTGAAGTTGCACGAGAAGTGGTATACCAAGGAGGTGAAGAGCTCGAAGAAGTTCCTCACCGAGGTGGACGAAGTCGTGCGGGTGCTTTCAAAACCGGGCGAAGACGGAAAGTCGGCGAAAACCGAGATCTACGCGCGCGGCTTCAATGACGTTCTCGACGGCCCGGCCGCGGGGGTCTTCGAGTACGAAGGCACGGTCTATCTGGCCTGCATTCCGAAGATCTGGGCGCTGCGCGACAAGGACGGCGATGGCAAGGCGGACAAGCCGGACGAGCGCGAGGCGCTATTCGACGGCTTCGGCGTGCGGGTGTCCTTCTCGGGGCACGATCTGAACGGCTTCGCGCTGGGCCCCGATGGCCGGATCTACGGCACGCTGGGCGACCGCGGGATGAACCTAACCACGAAGGAAGGAAAGCACTACGAATACCCGGACCAAGGCTGCGTCTTCCGCTTCGATCCGGACGGCTCGAACTTCGAGGTGGTTCACACCGGCTTGCGGAACCCGAAGGAGATCGCCTTCGACGAATACGGGAACGCGATCTCCGTGGATAACAATTCCGACCAGGGAGACCAGGCGCGCGTGGTCTATATCATGGAAGGAGCGGACTCCGGCTGGACCATGGATCACCAGGCGCTGCACAGCTTCCACCGGCAGATCGGGATGGAGGAGCATCCGCCGAACCGCTGGATGGAGGAACGCATGTGGGCACCCCTGAATGCGGATCAGCCCGCTTACATCGTGCCGCCCGTGGCGAATCTCACCGCCGGCCCCTCCGGCCTGACCTACCATCCCGGCACAGGCTTTCTGGAGAGCGAGGCCGGGCGTTTCCTGATCTGCGATTATCGCGGCGGGGCGGCGAATTCGGGGATCTGGTCCTTCAAGGTCGAACCCTCCGGTGCGGGAATGAAGCTGAGCGACTCCCGCCAGATGAACTGGGGTGCCGCTGTCACGGACGTCGAATATTCGTGGGATGGAAAGCTGTACGTGACCGACTTTATCACGGGTTGGCAGTCGCATGAGGACGGCCGGGTCTATTCGCTGGAGGCGGACAAGATGTTCCGCCAGGAGGATGCGGAGTACGCCGCGGAAATCATCGAGGAAGGTTTCGGCAAGCGGCCGGCACCGGGACTGGAAAAACTGATGAAACACCCGGACATGCGGGTACGCCTGCGTGCCCAACTCGCGCTGAGCCGGAAACCGGAAGCGATGGAGGTCTTTTCCCGGGTGGCGAAGGAAGGGAAAACCACCCTCGAGCGCCTTCACGGCATCTGGGGCCTTGGCATCATCGCCCGGCGCGGTGCCGCCGTGCTTCCCGATTCCGCGGACGAGTTCGTGACGCTGCCTTCCAAGCAGACCCGGCAGAGAGCGGGGACCGTGCTCGTCGGATTGCTGGAGGATGCGGATGCGGAAGTGCGCGCACAGGCCATCAAAGCGCTGGGCGAGTCGGGACTGGCCGACGCGAACATCCAGTTCGCGTCGCTATTGCTGGACGAGTCGCCACGGGTGCGCGCCTTCACCGCCATCGCGGCGGGCCGGATGAAGCAACCCAACGCCATCACCTTCCTCTGGGACATGCTGCGCGAGAACGAGGACCCCTACCTGCGCCATGCCGGCTCCTATGCGCTGTCGCTGCTATGCGAACCGCGCCAGATTTCGGTGCTCGCCGACGAGGAGGATGCGCCGCTGCGTTTGGCAGGGGTGATTGCCCTGCGGCGCATGAAGGATCCCGCCGTCGCGGCGTTCCTGGAGGACGAGGATCCGAAGGTGGCGCGCGAGGCGCTGGCGGCGATCCACGACGCGGGGATCGAGCAGGCCCGGCCGATGGTCGCTGCCTTGCTCGACGAGCCTCCTGACTATCTCACGACGATGGACTGGCGGCGCCTGCTGCACAGCGCCTTCCGCCTGGGGGACGAGAAGAACCTCGAGCGCGTGGTGAACGTGGTGCTGGATCCCGAAGCTCCTGCCATGGCCCGGGAGGAAGGATTGCGCCTGATCGGCCTCTGGAGCAAGCCGGACCCCGTCGATCAGTCCTTGGGCCGCTGGTCGCCGCTGGAAGAGCGGGATGCGGCGAAGGTCCGGGACGTGCTGATGCCGGTGCTCGGCAGCCTTTTGAAACTGGAGGGGAAGCTCGCGGAGCCGGCGTTGGCACTGGTGCAGAAATATGACCTGGATCTCTCCGCGGTGGACGACGCGACCCTGAGGGGCCTCGTCATGAACAGCGGCCTGCCGGGAGCCGCGCGCTCCGAAGCACTGGAACTCTACGCCGCGAGCAAGCCCGCCGACCTTGGCAAGCTGCTTGGCGATCTCGCGAAGGGGAGCAACGACGAACTCGCCATCGGAGCGATCAAACGCCTCGCGGCCGATCAACCCGCGGCCGCGCTCGACGGTATCCGCGCCGCGGTGGCTCACTCGAGCGCCCGCCGCCAGCAGGAAGCCTGGAAGCTCGCCACAAATCTCAAAGCTCCCGGAGTCCCGGCGCTCTTCGTGGAGGGCTTGGGCAGACTGAAGGAGAAGCTCGGTGTTTCTCCTTCCGCGCTGGAATTGCTCGCCGCGGGCGCGGCGCGTCCGGAGCCGGAGGTGAAAAGGGCCTTGGAGGATTACCAGGCGGCAATCAAAGCCTCCGCGGATCCGCTTGCGCCTTACCTCGGGTCCTTGCGAGGGGGGAGCGAGAAGAAGGGCGGTGAGCTCTTCGAATCCCATCCGGCGGCGCAGTGTATGCGCTGCCATGCGGCGGGTGGCGGTCACGGCGGGGGCGATGCAGGTCCGGATCTTTCGGCGATCGGCAAGCACCGGGATGCGAAGTATTTCCTGGAGTCCCTCGTTGATCCAGGTGCCAAGATAGCGACCGGCTTCGGCCTCACCAGCATCACGCTCAAGGGGGGCAAGACGGTGGGAGGCATCATCCTCGAAGACACGAAGGAGCACGTGGACTTGGATAGCAGCGGCAAAGTCCTGCGGGTGAGGAAGAGCGACATCGAGACGATGCTGCCACCCGTCTCCGCCATGCCCCCGATGGGTGGTATCCTGACGCCGGCCGAGCTGCGCGACGTGGTGGCTTGGCTCGGAACGCGCAAGGACAAGGATCCGGAGCCCAAGAAGAGGCCGGAGCCGGAATTGGTGACGCCTTAGGTTCTGCGGGGCTTCAATATCTGCCTCGTCATCGGCAGGTGGACGGGGGGCGTGTAGCCGCGCGACCCCCTCTTTTCGTGTACCTCACCGGTGAACGCCGGAGAGGCGGGCGTGGGGCCATGGTAGCGCGATTGCGGGTCACCCCGCCGGTGAGGGAGAAATGCGTGCGACATACCCGGGACATACCCGGGACATACCCGGGACATACCCGGGAC
>CBIHMP010000061.1:0-15783 GCA_966211015.1 uncultured Luteolibacter sp.
TCCCCGCGCTGATGCTGCCGGTCTTCTGGGCGCTGGCGAGCGAGACCGCCGTGGAGATCACCGGGCCCGAGAGGGCGGGAAAGGCGATTTCGATGGTGTCCTTCGGAATCGTCGCGGCGACGATCTTCGGCATCCCGATCGGAACCCTGATTTCCGATGCCTTCGGCTGGCGGACGGCCTTCGCCTGCTTTGCCCTTCTTGCGTTTGCAAAGGCGGCCTTGCTTTTCTTCGTCCTGCCTCAGATCCAGGGCCAGAAGGAACCCGCTCCCGTCATGGCCCAGATGGGAATCCTGCGCGATCCGGTCATCGCGGGACACGTGATGCTATCGCTTCTCGTCTTCGCGGGCATGTTCACTTCCTACACCTATCTGGCGGATATCCTCGAAAGGATCGCCGGATTCGACGGGGCTACCGTGGGATGGATCCTGATGGGCTTCGGCGGGATGGGACTGCTCGGGAATTGGATCGGCGGGCGTCTCGTGGACCGTAGCGCGCTCGGGGCGTCCATCGCATTCAGCTTTCCCATGGCGCTCGCGATGATCGCCGTGGTGCCTCTGGCCGGCGCGCCCCTGTGGCTGGCAGCGGTGCTCGCCGTCTGGGGCGCGGCACAGGCGGCGCTTTTCACGATCTCCCACGTGCGCGTGATGAAATCGGCCTCGGCCAATCCGGCTCTGGGCGCCTCGTTGAACATTTCCGGCGCGAATCTCGGCATCGGCCTGGGGGCGATGATCGGAGGCCGGGTGATCGACCATTTCGGCCTGGCTGCCATCGGCTGGGCCGGAGCAGGGGTGATCGGGGCGGGAATCGCATTGTCAGTCGCCCTGATGCTGTCCCGAGGGCCGAAGGCGTGCCCCGCGGAAGGAGTCACCGAGGCTTGAGAAACGGGGTCAGCTCCAGCGCAAGGGACGGCCTTCGTCCAGATCGGTGAAGTCGAACATCGTGACCACCGTGTCCTCGGGGAAGCCGGATTCCTTCAGGCGGATGCGGACCCGTTCGGCCACGGCATCCCGCCAGCCCAGCTTCATCATGAAGCCGTTCCAGATCTCGATCTCTTCCTCGGAAGGCTGCCGACCCCGGCCGAAAGCCCAAGCGAGTATTTCCTCGTCCGTGCCGCCTGCCAAGGCCCGCTCCTCCAGGGCCGGGTAATTCACGCCGAGAAAGCGGCAGCAGCGGCCGTCGAAGCCGCGGGCGAGGCCCTTCGCCTCGACCCACGCTTCCGGCAAGCGGCCCGCCGCGTGCAGGCGGATCTTGTCCAGCATCCGGCCGAAATGAACGATGCCGCCGACGGTTTCATAGGGACTGCGGAGGTTGGGGATCGAGGTGGCAGGCATGGCGTCCCCAACCTTCCGCGAGCGCGCCGCCGAGTAAAGCGAATCGCGCCGCCGGGGCGGCTCCTTCAGCGGAGCGCCACGAACACGCCCTCGAACGCCGCGCAGAGCTCCCCGCCCTCCTCGATCGTGACCTGCAGCTTGATCCGCGCCTTTCCGGTCCGCTCGAATTTCTTCCGGAACGAAGCGATACCCGCCACGGAGGGCCGTCGGCAGACCGCGCGGATTTCCCCCTTCACCGGATGCCGGTAATCGATCTCGCTCCTGCGAACCACGATGTGGGCGTCGCGGTTGCCGAGTTCCAGCCATAAGGTGGCGTATCCGGCGAGCGTCGCGATTGCGGCCAAGCTGCCTCCGAAGGCCGTGCCGAGGTGATTGTGGTTCACGTCCAGCGGAGCCGTGAGCACCAGCTTTTCGTCATCGTAGGAGCCGATGCGGATTCCCATCGCCTGCGTGATGGGAATTTGACGGTGAAGGAACGCTTCCGTCTCCCTCAAGAGGGTCTCGTCATTCATTCACTCGTCCAGTTGACGGATTCTATCGAGGTGCCGGCCGCCTTCGAAGTCAGTCGCCAAGAAGATGCCCACGATCTCCAGCGCCGTCTCCAGGGGCATCATGCGCTCGCCGAGCGAAAGCACGTTGGCGTCGTTGTGGCGGCGGGTCAGCGTTGCCGATTCGGCATTCCAACAGAGGCCGCACCGGATGCCGCGGACGCGGTTCGCCGCCATGGCCTCACCGTTGCCGGAGCCGCCGAGGACGATGCCGCGTTGGAATTTCCCGGCCGCCACCGCCTCGGCGACGGGGCGGATGAACTTCGGATAATCCACCGGCGCGTCGGAGTCCGTCCCGAAGTCTTCGACCTCGTGCCCGGCCTGCTTCAGATGCGCGATGATCTCCTGCTTGTAGCGGTAGCCCGCGTGGTCGGAACCGATAGCGATCTTCATGAGCTTCGGTGGTGTCAGCGCCCCCACCACTTGGAAAGGCAGGCACCGGCGATGTCGGGAATGGCCAGCCCGGATTCCGAATAGTGGGACGTATCGTTGAAAAGCATCAGGCGGGCCCGGACCGGATCCTTGAAATCCACGACATTCAACGCCGCGGGATCCTGATCGAGATTGTCGCGGTAGCGGCGCGGGTCGAATCCCAGCAGCGAGCTGAGCAGGAGGCGGATCGTGGCCTTGTGGGATACCACGATCACCGGCTTCCCCTCGTGATGCCGCACGATGTCGATCAGGGCGGGCAGCGCTCGCGCGGTGACCTGCAGGCCGCTCTCCCCGCCTGCCGGCGCGAAAGTAAAGGGATCCTGCTCCCATGCCGCGGCTTCGTCGGGGTATGCGTCTTCCACCTCCTTGCGCGTGAGCTGTTCCCAATGGCCATGGGAGATCTCGCGCAGGCCGTCGCGGGGCTCCACCGCCATCCGGTGAGGAGCCGCGAGAATGGCGGCGGTTTCCAGGGTCCGGCCGAGCGGCGAGGCATAGACTGCATCCACCGGGATGAGGCTGAGACGCTCCGCCAGGCGACCCACCTGGGCCCTGCCCTCGTCGGACAGCTCCACATCGGTCGAGCCGGCGAAGCGGTCTTCCGCCGTGAGCACGGTGGCACCGTGGCGGATCAGGAAAATGCGGGTGACGGACATGCCGGGGAAGGAAGGCATTTCCTTGCCGGGAAGGCAATCCGCCATGCCTTCATATTCCGTGATTCCATGCGGCGATTCGCGCCGGGCGCCATGCTCCCTTGCATCCGCCCGGAAGGGCGCTTAATCCTGCGGTGTTATCTCCACCACCATGAAAGTACTCTATACAACCCAAGCCACCTCCACCGGCGGCCGCGAAGGAAGTTCCAAGTCCGCCGACGGCGCGCTTGCCGTGACCCTGTCCACGCCGAAGGAGCTAGGCGGAGCCGGCGGACCGGGCACCAATCCGGAGCAGCTCTTTGCCGCGGGATACTCCGCCTGCTTCCTCGGCGCGCTCAAGTTCGTCGCCGGAAAGGCCAAGATCCAGATCCCGGCGGAAGCGACCGTGACCGCCCAGGTGGGCATCGGCCCGCGCGATGACGAGCAGGGTTTCGGCCTCGAGGTCGAGCTGACCATCAGTGTCCCCGGCATGGACGCGCCCACGGTGAAGCAGCTCGTCGATCAAGCGCACGTGGTATGTCCCTATTCCCATGCGACCCGGAACAACATCCCGGTGACGCTGAAGGTCGCGTGAAAACCTCCCGCGAAAGCGCCCGGTGGCTACCATGCCACCGGACGTTTTTGTCCGCTCCTTGATTACCAACCGCCGCCGAGGGCCTTGTATAGGCGTACGGCATTGGTCAGGCGCGCGAGACGGAGCTGGATGAGGACCTGACGGGCCGCGTACAGGTCCTGGTGGGCATCGAGCACCTCGAAATAGCTGTCCACCCCCTGCTTGTAACGGGTGTCGGCCAGGTCGAAACGGCGCTGCTGTGCCCCTACCAGGCCCTCGTAGGCTACGATCTGGTCGTTGATGCCGGTGCGGGACACGAGCCCGTCGGAGACTTCCCGGAAGGCCGTTTGGATCGATTTCTCGTACTGTGCGATCCCGATCTGTTTGCGCACTTCCGCCACTTCGAGGTTCGCCTTGTTGAAGCCCCCGTCGAAGATCGGAACGCTGACTTGCGGCGAGAAGGACCACGCGCTGGTGCCGCTCTGGAAAAGGTCTCCCAGGCTGCGGCTCGCGGTGCCCGCACCGCCGGTGAGGGTGATGCGCGGGAAGAACGCGGCACGTGCCGCCCCGATGTTCGCATTCGCAGCGCGGAGCTGGTGCTCCGCCTCAAGGATATCCGGCCGCCGTGTCAACAGGTCCGAGGGCACTCCCGAACGAAGATCGGAGACCAAGCCCTGCTCCAAGCTGCGGCCGCCGGGCAGGCTCTCCGGCAGCGAAGTCCCGATCAGGAACGCGAGCGCATTCCGGGTGACGGAGAGCTGCTGCCGGTAAGCGGCCAGATTCGCCTTCGCCGTCTGCACCTGGATTTCCACCGAGCGGGCATCGAGCTCCGAGACATCTCCGGCGTCCAGCCGGGTCTTGGTCAGATCGTAGGTCTGGCTTACGGAGTCGAGCGTCTGTTGGGAGAGCTCGATTTGCTCCAGGAGCGCGCGCTCGGTGAAATATTGGCTCGCCACTTCGGCCACCAGCGCGATCTGGGGTCCCACCCGGGCGGCATCGCTGGCGAAGTAGCTTTCCAGTGCGGCCTGGTTGAGGCTCCGCACGCGGCCGAAGAGATCGAGCTCGTAGGAAACCAACCCCACCGAGACGTCGAAATTCCGGGACTCGACCGCCGTCCCCCCGGTGGCGGTCGAGCCCGGTGTCCGCCGCCGTGAGCCGGTGGCAGACAGATCGATGGAAGGGAAAAGGGCGCTGCGGGAGATGCCGTATTGAGCGCGGGACTGCTCGACATTCAGTGCGGCCACCCGCAGGTCGCGGTTGTTCTCCAGAGCAATTCCAACGAGCTTTTTCAGCCGCGGATCGGTAAAGAACGAGCGCCACTGGAGCGCGGCGGAAGCCGAGCCGCCGCCGTCGCCGGAGAAACTCACCGGCACCACCTCGACGCCCGGCTTGTCGAGCGAGGGTTCGAGAGAGCAGGAAGTGAAGAGCGCTGCCGAGAGCAGCAACAGGCGTGAAGTTTTCATGGGGACTGTATTAAAAAGGGGACGGGCGATGTTGCCGGAAAGATGAGTGGGGTAGGGCGGCACCCGGGGGTGCCGCCGTGTTTCGTCAGCCGACCTCGGCGATCGGCTCGGGCTTCTTCTTCGTGCCGATGCGCTCGAGCACGACGTAGAAGATCGGCGTCAGGAAGAGCCCGAAGACCGTGACCCCGATCATCCCGGCGAAGACCGCCACGCCCATGGCCTGCCGCATTTCCGCACCGGCTCCCGTCGCCGCCACCAGCGGATAGACGCCGGCGATGAAGGCGATGGAGGTCATCAGGATCGGGCGCAGGCGCAGGCGGGACGCTTCAATGGCGGATTCCACGATGCCCTTGCCTTCCTCGCGGAGCTTCACCGCGAACTCGACGATCAGGATCGCGTTTTTCGCCGCGAGGCCGATCAGCACGATCAGGCCGATCTGGGTGAAGATGTTGTTGTCGCCGTCCGTCGCCCACACCCCGATCATCGCGGAGAGCAGGGCCATCGGAACAATCAGCAGCACGGCGAATGGCAGGCGGAAGCTCTCGTACTGGGCGGCCAGCACCAGGAAGACCAGCAGGAGGCTCACGGGGAAGACGAGCATGCCCGTATTTCCGGCGAGGATCTTCTGATAGGTCAGGTCCGTCCAATCCATCACGATGCCTTTCGGTAGCGTTTCCGCGGCGATCTTTTCCATCAGCGCTTCGGCTTGGCCGGAGCTGAAGCCGGGGGCGGGGCCGCCGGTGAGTTCAGCAGCGGGATAGCCGTTGTAGCGCATGGCGCGTTCCGGGCCGTAGGTTTCGCTCACCTGGAGCACCGATCCCAGGGGCACCATCTGGCCCTTGTCGTTGCGGGTTTTCAGTTTCGAAATGTCCTCGGCGTTGCTGCGGAATTGGGAGTCGGCTTGGGCGACCACCTGATAGGTCCGCCCGAAGCGGTTGAAGTCGTTCACATAGAGCGAGCCGAGGTTGACCTGCATCGTTTCAAAGATGTTGCCGAGGGGGATGCCCTGCTGCTTCGCCTTCGCGCGATCGACATCCGCCGCGAGCTGCGGGGTGTTCACGGTGAAGCCGGAGAAGGCTCCCACGAGGCCGGGGGTTTGATTGGCTTTCGCCACCAGGGCCTGGGTGGCTGCATAGAGCGCGTCATAGCCCAAGCCATCGCGGTCCTGGAGGTAAAGCTTGAAGCCGCCCGTGGTGCCGATCCCATTGACCGGCGGCGGCTCGAAGATCGCGACGAAGGCACCTTGGATGCTGCCGAACTCCGCCTGCAATTGGGCGGCAATTTCCTTTCCGGACAGACCCTTGCCCTTTCGTTCCTCGAAGGACTTCAGGCCCACGAACGCGATCCCCGCATTGGGGCTATTGGTGAAGCCGTTGATCGACAGGCCGGGGAAAGCGATGGAATCGGCCACTCCCGGGTGCTTGAGCATGATGTCGCCCATCTTGCGGATCACCTCGTCGGTGCGTTCCAGCGAAGCTCCTTCCGGAAGCTGGGCGAAGGCCACGAGATATTGCTTGTCCTGCGCCGGCACGAAGCCCGAAGGAACCTTCTTGAAGGTCGAGTAAGTGAGGAACAGCAAGCCGCCATAGACCAGCAGGGCGATCGCGCTCTTCCGGACCAGCCGGTTGACGCCGTTGGAATACTTGTGGGAAGACCACTCAAAGAAGCGGTTGAAGGGACGGAAGAACCAGCCGAAGGTCTTTTCCATCGCCCGCGACAGCCAGTCTTTCGGGGCGTGGTGATCCCGCAGCAGGAGGGCGCTGAGGGCGGGTGAGAGGGTCAAGGAGTTGAAGGCCGAAATCACCGTCGAAATCGCGATGGTGATGGCGAACTGCTTGTAGAACTGGCCGCTCAGGCCCGTGATGAAAGCCGTCGGGATGAAGACGGCGGAGAGCACCAGTGCCGTTGCCACGATGGGTCCTGTCACCTCCCGCATGGCCCGTTTCGTCGCCTCCACGGGGGAAAATCCGAGCGCGATATTCCGCTCCACGTTTTCCACCACCACGATCGCGTCGTCCACCACGATGCCGATTGCCAGCACCAGGCCGAAGAGGGAGAGCGCATTGATGGAGAAGCCCAGCATGTGCATCACCGCGAAGGTGCCGACCAGCGAGACGGGAACCGCCGCGAGGGGGATGATGGAGGCCCGCCAGGTCTGCAGGAACAGGATCACCACCAGCACCACCAGCAGGATCGCCTCGAGCAGGGTGTGCACGACGGCCTTGATGGAATGGCGCACGAACACCGTCGGGTCATAGGCGATCTCATACTTCAAGCCGTCCGGGAAATCCTTCTCCAGCTTCTTCATGGTCTCCCGCACCGAATCGGAGAGCGCGATCGAGTTCGCGCCGGGGAGCTGATAGACGGGAATCGCGACGGCGGTTTTATTGCTGAGGAGCGAGCGCAAGGCATACTCCGAGGCGCCCAACTCGATCCGCGCGACGTCGCGGAGGAGCGTGCGCTCCCCCCGCTCGCCGATCTTTAGCACGATCTCGCCGAACTCTTCCTCGGTCACGAGCCGCCCCTTCGTATTGATGAGCAGCTCGGTGTCGGCTCCGTGCGGATTCGGCTGTTGCCCCACCGAGCCGGCGGCGACCTGGACGTTCTGCTCGCGGATCGCGCTGACCACGTCCCCGGCGGTCATGCCGCGAGCGGCCACCTTGTTCGGATCCAGCCAGATCCGCATCGCGTAGTCGCCGGAACCGAAGAGGTTCACTTGGCCCACGCCGGGCAGGCGCGCCAGGACATCGCGCACCTGAAGGGTCGCATAGTTGCGGACGAAGATGTCGTCATAGCGCCCGTCCGGCGATAGCAGGTGGACCACCATCGTCAGGTCCGGCGAGCTTTTCACGGTGGTCACGCCGATGCGCCTGACCTCGTCCGGCAGCTTGGGCAGGGCCTGGGCCACGCGGTTCTGCACCTGGACCTGGGCCATGTCCGGATCCGTGCCGAGCTTGAAGGTCACCGTCAGCGTCATCACACCATCGCTCGTCGCCTGCGAGAACATGTAGATGGAGTTCTCGACCCCGTTGATGGCCTGTTCGAGCGGGGTGGAGACGGTTTCAGCGATGGTTTTCGGATTCGCGCCGGGGTAGCTCGCGCGCACGACCACGGTGGGCGGGCTGACTTCCGGATACTCGCTGACCGGAAGTCTCCAAAGGGCGATCGCGCCGACCAGAAAGGTCACGATCGAAAGCACGCCCGCAAAGATGGGGCGCTTGATGAAGAAGTCTGAGAAATTCATGGAACGTAGGAGGACTGGAAGTTCGAAAAGGGGCTCACCCTTTGGGACCGGGCATCACTGGCCCGGGTGGCTGGAGCACGCTTGCTCCAGCCTTCGGTTGGGATCATGCGGCGGGTCGCGGGGACTCAGTTCACGGCCATCGCCGGATTCACGATCATGCCGGCGGTCACGCGCTGGAGACCGTTCACGATCACGCGGTCGCCGTTCTGGATGCCCTCGCGGATGATCCGCTTGCCGTTCAGCACGGGGCCGAGCTTCACGGTGCGGTAGGCCACGGTGTTATCCCCGGTAACGGTGAGGACGAATTTCTGGCTCTGATTGGTGCCGATCGCGCGCTCGCTAACCATCAAGGCCGGCGTCGGGGAGCTGACGGGCAGCCTCACGCGGGCGAAGAGCCCGGGCACGAGTTTCTCCTCCGGGTTCGGGAACACCATCCGATAGACCAGCGTGCCGGTGGCAGCATCGACGCGGTTGTCCGCAGACTCGATATAACCGCGGTGCGGGAAACCCTCCTCATCTCCCACCTGCATTTCCACGATCACCTTGCCGTCTGCGCTGGCGATCTGCCCCTCGCGGCGCAGCCGGTCGAAGTTCAGCGAGGTGGTTTCGTCCACGTCTGCATAGACATACACGTCGCCGGTGGAAACCACGGTGGTGAGCAGGGTTGCGCCGCCGGGATTGCCGGAGACGAGATTTCCAGCGGTCACCAGGGCACGGCTAACCTTTCCGCGGATGGGGGAGCGGATCACCGTGTGCTCCAGATCGAGCTTCGCCGTCGCCAACGCGGCCTCCGCGGACTGCAGCTCGGTGCGGGCCTCCGCCAGGCGGGAGTTCCGCGTTTCCGACTCCTCGATCGAAACGGCCCGCGCCGAGACAAGGCTCGCCGTGCGCTTCGCCTCGCTCTCCGCGATGCTCACGCGAACTTTAGCACGTTCGACCGCGGCCGTGGCCAGGTCAGCCTGAGCTTGGTACCAGCGGGGATCGATCTGGAAGAGCACTTCGCCTTTCTCGACGATTTGGCCGGCTTGGAGACGGACTTCATCGATATGACCGGAAACCCTCGGCCGGACCTCGACCGTCTCGCGGGCGTCCACCCGGCCGAGGAGTTCACGATGATCGACCACCGTCTGTTGTTCCACCGGGGCCACCGTCACCTGGGGCAGCGGCATCGCGGCAGCCGTTTCGGCCGGGGATTCCGCGGCGAAAGCCTGCGGCACATAGTGAAACCCGGCGGCAAGCGCGCCGACGCCGAACAGCATCAGCAGCAGCCGGGTGTGGAAGCGCGAGGCCGGGATATCCGGCGACTCGGGCGACCGCGATTCATATTCTTCTGGAGCATTCATTGAGGTAGTTGACTGATTGGTAAAGATTTAGGCCCGAAAAAATGCGCGATTAGCGCATGCCGCCGGAGATGAAAAAGCTCTCCCCTGTGATCCATGACGAATCGGAGGAGGCCAAAAAGACAGCCGCACCCGAAATGTCTTCCGGTTGGCCAATCCGGCCCAGCGGAGTCAGTGACTCCACGTGGGTCTGCAATTCACTGCCTGCGACGCCGGCGGTATGGACGCCTTCGGTTTCCACCATGCCGGGATTGATCGTGTTCACCCGGATCTTGCGCGGCCCGAGTTCGGCTGCCAGCGCACGGGTCAGGGCATCCACGGCTCCCTTGGTGGCGCTGTAAACGGCAGCGCCCGGGAAGCGGCCGGTGGAAACCGCGGAACTGATGTTGATGATGCAGCCGCCTTCTGCGGGGAACAATGAAAGGGCTTCCCGGGAGGCCAGAAGCAGGCCCAGCACGTTCACATCGAAGTGCCACCGGAAGTGAGCGGCGTCGATCTGATCCAGCGGGGCGAATTGGTAAACCCCGGCATTGTTCACGAGGATATCCAAGTGCCCGAACTCCTTCTTGGCTTCGGCGAAGAGGCGGACCACGTCGTCTTCCTTGGAAAGGTCAGCTTGCACGGCAATCGCTTGCCCCCCGCTTTTCCTGATCTCCGAGACGACACGGTCCGCACCTTCACGGCTGGAGGCGTAGTTGACCACGACCTTCGACCCTTCGGCGGCCAGTTGCTTTGCAATCGCGGCACCGATGCCCTTGGAAGCTCCGGTGACGACGGCGACTTTTCCTTCAAGTTTCTTTGCGCTCATAATTCAAACACTCGTTTATAGTTGACTGACTAGTAAACAAACAGGCTAAAAAAAGGGAACTTACGGATTACGGGCGGAGGCAGCAGCCGGCACGCCGAGGAAATCCATGACGATTTCCGGAAGAATGCGAAGGGGGTCCAAGCTGTTCTGGATGCGGGCTTCAGTCAGGCTGCCTTCGTAGAGAGTGTAAACGGCCTTGGCCTTGATGAGCGGATCCCCGGGGCCGACGGAGCCTTCCGCCTGCGCGTCGCGGATCGCGGACTCCAGATAGCGGACCGTGCGGCAGAGGGTTTCCTGGACCTTCTGGCGGATAGGCTCGTTCTGGGTGCAAACCTCCGAACCCAGCGAGAAACACGGGCAGCCGAGGATCTGGCCGTACTGCTCCTGAATCTCCTTCTGGCATTCCATCGAGGAAACCAGCATCAGGCGGATGCGCTCCAGGGGCGGGTTCGAGACCGAGAACATGGCGTCGAACTTCGGTTTGATCTCCGCCTGCCATTCCTCTTCCAGCGCGGCGACCGCAAGATCGGCCTTGGATTCGAAGAAGTAATAAAAGCTGCCCTTCTTGACGCCTGCCTTCTCGCAGATCGCGTCAATCGTCACGACCCCGTAGCTGTTCTCCCAGATCAGATCCAAGGCAGCATCGAGAAGTCGTTGTTTGGCGTCGCTTTTGCGTCCCACGCCGGAACAAGTAGTTGACCATTTGGTAAACAACAAGAGGAAATTTCACCGGGACCGAAATTTCACTGCAAAGCTATTCTTCCGTCCGTGCCGGAGCCACCGGCGGAAGCCCCGCTTTCTCCCGCTCCAAAATAGCGATGAACTCCTGCAGTTCCTTTGCTCCCGGTCTCCCGGGATCCTCCGCGATCCCTTTCCGGAGGACCGCGATGGCTTCGTCCTTTTTGTCCGCGTAGGCGAGAGTTCCGGCGTAATGGCCATAAATGGGGATGCGGAGTTCTCCCTGCATCGCAGGATCTGCCAAAGTCGCGGCCACCAGACCGGCCACGCCTTCGAGATCCTGCTTCGTGCGCAGCTCGAGCAGCTTGGTCATGAAGCCCGCGAACTTGATCTCCGCTGCCTCTCTTTTGGCGAAGCCCGTCTCATCGGCGGGATCGGCCTCTTTGATCTGGCTGCACACGTCCGCGTACCACTCGCGCATCATCGGCGGGTCCAGTTCGAGGGCGTCGAGCACCGCGACGAGCTGCCTCGCCTTTTCGACGCCGGTCTTGCCCGCCGCAGCGGAGAGGCCCTCGTCCCGCTTGGCCTTCCTCGCCTGTAGTCCGTCCAGGTGCTTCAGGTAATTCCCGGGGCCGCCGGCCTGATAGCCGGTGACGGCGAAGGGCCGGCCATTTGGATCGCAGAGGAGAATGCTGGGATAACCTTTGATGGGGTATTTTTTCAGCAGCTCCTCGTTTTGCTTCACCACCGCCACCGGGAGGCCGGTCTTGTCCCTCGGATAGTCCAGCTCCACCAGGACATATCTGTCCTTGGTTCCCTCCGCGAAAGGGGGCTGCGCGAAGACCTCTTTCCGCAGCTTGATGCACCAGGTGCACCAGTCCGAACCGGTGAAGTCGATCAGCAGGTCCTTCTTCTCGGCCGCGGCTTGTTTGCGGGCCGCGGTATAATCGCTGCTCCACTCGGCAGCCACGAGGGATGAGGACGAGACGAGAAAGATGGCTGCTCCTTGAAGAAGCGGGATAGGGGACATGGGATGAAGGATGGCGGGTGCAAGGGTTCCGGGCGCGTGTTCACGCGGCTGGGGGGAAGATGGGTCATCCGGGCGCGGGAGCCCAAGCGAGCTGTGACGAAAGGGGGTTCCCGCGGGAGCAACCGGCTCGCCCCGCCGCGAAGCGCGCGCTTGACCCTTCGTTATCAAGCGTCCAGCTTGTCCGCCCGCCGCGGCCAGGAGGCTCCGGCGTTCATCACCAGACAACCTCATCGCCATGGCCGCGAAGATCTATACGAACAAGGACGCGTCGCTCGCTCCGCTCAAGAAGAAGACCCTGGCCGTCATCGGCTTCGGTTCCCAGGGCCACGCCCACGCCCTCAACCTCAAGGACAGCGGCCTGAAGGTCGTCATCGGCCTCTACCCGAAGTCGAAGTCCCGCGAAGTCGCCAAGAAGCTCGGCTTCGAAGTCATGGACACCGCCGAGGCTGTCAAGGTCGCCGACGTGATCTTCGTCGCCGTGCCGGACACCAAGATCGCCGCGGTCTATAACAAGGACATCGCCGCGAACCTCAAGAAGGGCAAAACCCTCCTCTTCTCCCACGGCTTCGCCGTTCACTTCAAGACCATCGAAGCGCCGGAGGACGTCAACGTCATCATGGTCGCCCCGAAGGGCCCGGGCCACACGGTCCGCAGCCAGTTCGTCGATGGCAAGGGTGTTCCCGGCCTGATCGCCGTGCACAACGATGCCGATGGCAAGGCCAAGGACATCGCCCTCGCATGGGCCCGCGGTGTCGGTTGCACCCGTGCCGGGGTGTTCGAGACCAATTTCCGCGAGGAAACCGTGACCGACCTCTTCGGCGAGCAGTGCGTCCTTTGCGGCGGTGCTTCCGCCCTGGTGAAGGCCGGCTTCGAGACCCTGGTGGAAGCCGGTTACCAACCGGAAATGGCCTACTTCGAGTGCCTCCACGAGCTGAAGCTCATCGTGGACCTCATGAACGAAGCCGGTATCGCCGGCATGCGCTTCTCCATCTCCGAAACCGCGGAGTGGGGCGACGTTTCCGTGGGCCCGAAGATCATCGACGCTTCCGTGAAGAAGCGCATGCAGAAGCAGCTCAAGGAGATCGAATCCGGCAAGTTCGCCAAGGAATGGATCGCCGAAGCCACCAGCGGCGGCAAGAAGTTCAACGAGATCCGCAAGGCCGAAGCCGCCCACCAGATCGAAAAGGTCGGTGAGAAGCTCCGCTCCACCATGAGCTGGATCAAGCAGAAGAAGCTCAAGAAGGGCGCCGCCCAGGCGAGCTACGTCTCTTCTTCCAAGTAAGCACCCGCTTTTCCCGAAAGCCCGGTTCCTGCGAAAGGGGCCGGGCTTTTTCGTGGCTGCTGATTTTGGATGATTGCGACATGTCCGAAAGGAATCCTCCGTGTAATCCGTTCCCCGCTGCCATTCCGCATGCTTGCCATGTTTCGCAATGACCGTTAGACACCCGTCTCTATTCCCAAGAAATCCATGACGACAACACTTAGCGATCAACCCATCGCTCATAACGCCAAACGGCTCCTGTGGGCCGGCTTCCTTGCCATTCTTGCCGCCGGTATCGGTTTCGGCGTCCGCGGGGGCATCCTCGCCAACTGGGCCGCGGATTTCGGATTCACCGGGGCTCAGCTCGGAGCCATCGGGGGCGCGGGTTTCACCGGCTTCTGTTTCGGCATCATTATCGGCGGCGTGATCGTGGACAAGATCGGCTACGGGAAGCTGGTGTTCGCGGCATTCCTTTTCCATGTGGTCTCGGCCTTGATCACCTTCGGTGCCCATAAAGGGCAGGCCCAGGACGCCGCTTACATGTTCCTCTACTGGGGCACCTTCGTTTTCGCGCTCGCCAATGGAACCTTGGAGGCGGTGGCCAATCCTCTGGTCGCCACGCTGTTCCCGAACAACCGGACCCACTACCTCAATATCCTCCACGCTTCCTGGCCCGCGGGGATGGTGATCGGCGGGGTGATCGGCTGGACTCTCGGTGGAGCCGGTGTGGGCTGGAAGATTCAGCTCGGTCTCTTCCTCATTCCGACCTTGCTCTACGGGCTTGCCTTCATGGGTCAGACCTTTCCGAAATCGGAGGCAGCGGCAAAGGGTCTCAAGGTGGGCGAAATGCTCAAGGAAGTCGGTATTCTGGGAACCGCGGTCGCATCCTACATGCTGGTGCTCTTCTTCCAGAACGCGCTTCAATTGCCTGATGCCGTCTCTTGGGCGATCGGTGGTGTCATCCTGGTGACCGTAGGGATCCTCACCCGCTTTTCCATCGGCTCGGTTTTGCTCTTCGTGCTCTTCATCACCCATGCGCTGGTAGGGGCGGTCGAGCTCGGAACCGATGGCTGGATCCAGAACATCACCGGTAACATCCTGACTCCGACCCAAGGTAAGATCCTCTTTGTGTTTACCTCCTTGCTCATGTTCGCGTTGCGCTTCTGCGCTCACTTCATCGAGAGCAAGATGAAGATCTCGCCAATCGGGCTCCTCCTGATCTGCGCCATTCTCGCGGTGATCGGCCTGAACATGGTGAGCGGTATCACCAGCTTCGGCGCGGCACTCCTTGCGCTGTCGGTGTATGCGCTGGGCAAGACCTTTTTCTGGCCCACCATGCTTGCCGTGATCGGCGATCGCTTCCCGAGCACGGGAGCCATCGCCATGTCCATCATGGGTGGTATCGGCATGATGTCGGCGGGTCTCCTTGGGGGTCCGGGCCTGGGTTACGCGAAGGACCGCTTTACGGTGGAGCATCTCCAGCAGACGAACCCGGCGCTCTATGAGGCGAACAAGGCCGAAAAGCCGGGTTCCTTCCTGTTCCTCGAGCCGGTGACCGGACTTGACGGCACGAAGCTTTCGGCCGCCCAGACGGCGAAGCCGGAGGAGAGAACTCCGGATCAGAAGGAACTGGCGGAAGCCAGCATCGTGGGAGATCGCAAGACGCTGAAGGCGGATTCCTTCATCCCTGCCACGATGGCTGTCATTTACCTTCTGCTGTTGATCTTCTTCAAGGTGATCGGCGGCTATAAGGCGCTGAAAATCACGCCGGAGCAAGCTGCTGGCGGTGTGCAAGGCCCGGTGGCCTGATCATCCACTTCATTGATTTCATCGGCGGCGTGGTCCTACGGGCCACGCCGCTTTTTCTTGCTCAGTCGAGGGTCACGTCGTCGTGCCCCGCGCTGTCGATGCCGTAGGTTTCCTTCAGTTCGGCCCGGCGCATCGCGTTCTCCGATTTCAGCATCGCGAGTTCCCCGGCCCAGCGGTTGATCTGCCACTGATGGAAGAACCAGAGAGCGGTGCAGACCATGGCGATGAGGATCAGGCAGCAAAGCCAGGCGGTGGCGAGTGCCGGCCAAGCGCCGCGTAGTTCCCGTGTGACCGCGGGCATGGAAAAGAGGGTTTCTCCGCCGATCAGAGCCGCCCAAGTGCGGAAGCCGGTGGACTCGGAATAAATCACCAGCCGACAGCCGGTGATCGCGAGAAAGATGAGATTCGGCAACAGCCAAACACTCAGCAGCAGGAGGGGACTGGCGAGGATGATCCAGCAATCGTCGGGATCGAAGCGACTGAACCGTACGATATCTCCGGCGATCCAAGAAATTGCCGCGATCGCGCATCCCACCCAGATCGCCAGGAAGAACAGGAAGATTTGCCGGATTACAAGGCCGAAGCCGCTCGCAAAGAGGTCGCCGAAATCAATCTTCATGCAGGGGGAGGGGGGAG
>CBIHMP010000062.1:0-15556 GCA_966211015.1 uncultured Luteolibacter sp.
GAGCCACCGAAGGCGCCGCCGCCTGATTCCAGATCACCCTCAAGGAACCACCATCATGGCCGTTCTCACCGATCCAATTTCCGATTTCCTCACCCGCTTCAAGAATTGCTGCCGCGCCGGCAACGAGCAATTTCTTGCTCCCTATTCCCGCATCAAGGCCGACATCGCCAAGATCCTGCAGGAAGAGGGCTACATCTGGGGGTTTGAAGTCGTCACCGATTCCGGACACCCGCAGCTCAAGGTCAAGGCCCGCTACGTCGATGGCCGCCCCGTGCTGACCGATCTGAAGCGCGTTTCCAAGCCGGGCCGCCGTGTTTACTGCGGAGCCACCGAAATGCCCCGCGTCCTCAACGGGCTCGGCATCGCCATCGTTTCCACCTCCAAGGGCGTCATGACCGGTGCCACTGCCAAGCGTAGCTCGCTCGGCGGCGAAGTGATCGGCCACGTTTGGTAAATCCCCAACCCGAGAAAGGAACAAACCACCATGTCACGAGTTGGTCTCAAGCCGATTTCCCTGCCCGCCAAGGTCAGCGTGAAGGTCGATTCCGGGAAGGTTCAGGTCGAGGGCCCGAAGGGCACGCTCGATCTCACCCTGCCCGACGGCATCACCATCAAGAGCGACGACTCCAGCGTTGTCGTCGCCCGCGCCACCGAGGGCCGCACCCACCGCGCGCTGCACGGCACCGTCCGCAGCCTGGTGAACAACATGATCACCGGGGTCTCCCAAGGCTTCGTCAAGGACCTTGAAATCCAGGGCGTCGGTCTTCGTGCCGCCGTCAAGGGCAAGGATCTTGACCTGTCCCTGGGCAAATCCCACCCGATCCTTCACCCGATCCCGGCCGGTCTCACCGTCACCGTGAACGAGAACACCAAGATCAAGGTGGAAGGCATCGACAAGCAGCTCGTCGGGCAGTTCGCGGCCGACGTCCGCGGCTACTATCCGCCGGAGCCGTACAAGGGCAAGGGCGTCCGCTATGCCGGCGAACACGTCCGCCGCAAGGAAGGCAAGAGCGTCGGCAAATAACACGTCAACCTTTCCCGAAAATGAGCAAGATCAATCGCAAGGAAGGACGCCGCCGCATCCACGCGCGCATCCGCAAGAAGGTGTCCGGCACCGCGGAGCGTCCGCGCCTGGCCGTCCACTACTCCAACCAGCACGTTTACGCCCAAGTCATCGACGATGCCGCCGGTCGTACGCTTGCGTCCGCCTCGACGCTCGACAAGAGCGTGGAGAACGCGGCCTCGAACGTGGACTGCGCTGCCAAGGTCGGAGCGCTCGTCGCCGAGCGGGCCAAGGCCGCCAACGTCAGCGCCGTGGTCTTCGACCGCGGCGGTCACCTCTACCACGGCAAAATCAAGGCGCTGGCGGAAGCCGCCCGCGAAGCCGGCCTCCAATTCTAATCGCATTCCAGCGCAATCGTCATGGTGACAACTCAAGATTCGACTCCTACTCCCCCGGCTCCGCAGCAGCAGCCTCAGGCTCAAGCGCAGCAGCCACAACAGCGCGGCGGCTACGGCCAACGCAATCAAGGTGGCGGCGGCTACGGCGGCGGCGGTCATGGCGGTCAGAACCGCGGACCCCGCGGTCCGCGCCGCGACGACCGTCAGCAGCAGGAATCCGATGGTCCCCAGCTTGCCGAGAAGGTGGTCTTCATCAACCGCTGTGCCAAGGTGGTCAAGGGCGGCCGACGCTTCAGCTTTTCCGCGCTGATCGTCGCCGGTGACCGCGAGGGCAAGGTCGGGCTGGGCTTCGGCAAGGCCAACGAAGTGGCCGACGCCATCAAGAAGGCCGGTGAAGCCGCGAAGAAGGTTCTCAAGCCGATGAACATCGTGGAAGGAACCATCCCCCACGAAATCTACGCCGAATTCGGCGGCGGCAAGGTGCTCCTGAAGCCCGCCTCTCCGGGTACCGGGATCATCGCCGGGGGCGGCGTCCGCGCCGTCTGTGAAGCGGTGGGAATCCGTGATATCCTCGCGAAGTCCCTCGGTTCCTCCAATCACTCGAACGTGGTCAAGGCCACCCTCAAGGCGCTCTCCTTGCTTCGCACCCGCGACCAGATCCTCGGATCCCGCGGCAAGAAGAAGGAAAAGGCGATCTAATCAAGACAACAGACTTCAAGACGACAGACGGAAGACTTGAAGGAATTTCCGGTTTATCGAGCACTCCTCCAGTCTTCTTTCTTCTGTCTCCTAATCTTCAGTCTCTTATGAAACTTCACACTCTAGCGCCCAACAAGGGAGCCAAGCACCGGGTCAAGCGCCTGGGCTGCGGCGAAAGCTCCGGCCACGGCAAGACCTCCTGCAAGGGCAACAAGGGTCAGAAAGCCCGCTCCGGCAGCGGCACCCGCGTCGGTTTCGAAGGCGGCCAGATGCCCCTTCACCGCCGCTTGCCCAAGCGCGGCTTCAACAACATCAACTTCAAGACCAAGGTCGAAGTGGTGAATCTCGCCCAGATCGAAAAGGCCTTCAACGACGGTGACACCGTCACGGAAGAAGCCCTTCGCAAGGCGGGCCTCATCAACCGCTCCTGCGACGTGGTGAAGGTGCTCGGCCAAGGCGAATTGACCAAGAAGGTCACCATCGCCGTGGGCACGATCAGCGCCTCCGCCAAGGAAAAGGTCGAGAAGGCCGGCGGCAGCGTCCAGGCAGCCGCCGAAGCCTGATGCATTGTTTACCCCAGTCATGACGGGTCTCCGGTGAGGAAGCGCTTGATCGCTTCCTTTCCGCGTTTACAAACCCGTCGCTTTTTGCACCCCGCTTTCACATGGTCTCCGCATTCAAGAACACTTGGAAGGTGCCGGAACTCCGCGACCGGATTCTCTTCACCCTCGCCATGATCGTCATCGTACGCCTCGGCGTGCACATCACCCTCCCCGGGGTGGACGCTTCGGTCATCGAGAAGTGGATGGACAACGCGTCGAAAGATGGCGGGAACGCCTTCGGGGCGATGCTCACGATCTTCGCCGGCGGCGGGCTGCAGCAAGCGGGTATCTTCGCGCTGGGGATCATGCCGTACATTTCGGCGTCGATCATGGTGCAGCTCATGACGGCGGTGGTCCCGAAGCTCGCCCGCCTCGCCCGCGAGGATGGAGGCCGTCAAAAGATCACCCAGTACACCCGCTATATCACGATCGGGATCGCGCTGGTGCAGGGATACTTCGTCGCCCGGACTCTCGCGAACCCGGAGACGCTCTTCTACATGCCGGGCATCGATGACGAGGCGAAGTACGGCGTACTCGTCCCGCAGGCCTCCACGCTATGGATGGCACTGACGGTCGTGACCCTTGTCTCGGGCACCTTGCTCCTGATGTGGATCGGCGACCAGATGACCGAGCGGGGCATCGGTAACGGCACCTCGATCATCATCACCGTCAATATCATCTCCGCGCTCCCCGGCGCACTGGTCCAGACTTGGCAGCACTTTGTCGCCGGTGCGGATGCGAATCCCTTCCGCTCCTCAATGATGGTCGTCATGATTGCCATGCTCCTGCTGGTCATCGCGGGAACCATCGCCATCACCCAGGCCCAGCGACGAATCGCCGTGCAGTATGCGAAGCGGGTGGTCGGCCGGAAGCAGTTCGGCGGTCAGACGCAATATCTGCCGTTGAAGGTCAATTACGCGGGGGTGATGCCGATCATTTTCGCCACTGCGATCCTGTCCTTGCCGGCGATGATGATCACTTGGTTTTTCAAGAGCGCCCCGTGGGCGGTGAAGCTCCAGAGCGAACTGAACCCGGGCGGCACCTGGTATTACATCCTCGGTGGCATTTTCATCTTCTTCTTCTCTTACTTTTGGGTCGCGACGATGTTCCAGCCCTCCCAGATCTCGGAAGACCTGAAGCGTAACGGCGGCTATATCCCGGGCGTCCGCCCCGGCAAGCCGACCGCCGATTTCCTCGATTTCACGATGACCCGCTTGACCTTCGCGGGAGCCATCTTCCTGAGCCTTATCTTCATCCTTCCCGCCGCAATCGGTCACTTGGTGGAGCTTCCGCCCGGGTCGATGGTGCTGCAGTTCTTCGGCGGCACCAGCTTGCTGATTCTCGTCGGCGTGGTTTTGGACATCATGCGTCAGGTGGAAACCCACCTGCTCCAGCGGCACTACGACGGCTTCCTCCGCAAGGGCAAGCTGAAGGGTCGCTATGATCGCCTCGCGCAGACGGGAAATGCCGCCTCCAGCACGGCGCTTGTTTATCTCTGGGCCGTCATCGGTCTGATTATCGTTGTCGCGGCCGCGGCTTGGATTGCCAAGTAGGGCCCGCGCTTCACCCCTGTCCACCCATGCCCCGTCATTTCGTCCTGCTGGGACCGCCCGCATCCGGCAAGGGTACCCAAGGGAAGCGCTTGGCCGAGGATCTCGGCCTTGCCTACCTCAGTACCGGAGCCTTGCTGCGCTCGGCCGTGGAGGAGGGGAGCAAGCTCGGCCTCCAAGCGGAGCCGATCCTCGAGAAGGGCGAATATCTGCCCGATGAGATCATGAATCCCATCATGGGAGAGTGGCTGGGCAAGCAGCAGGGCGGCTGGGTATTGGACGGGTTTCCCCGCAGCATCTCTCAAGCGGATTTCCTCGGAGCGTGGCTCGCGGAGAGAAGCCGGAAGCTGGACGCAGCCATTCTTTTGGAAGTGCCGCTGGATGAACTGCTGGTGCGTCTCGGCAACCGCCTTGAATGCCCCGAATGCCGCTGGTCGGGTCGTCGTCAGGAGCTGAACGGTGCAGGCCGTTGCCCGGAATGCGGTGGCGTGGCGGTTCCCCGCGCCGACGACACCCCCGCGAATTTCCGGTCCCGTCTGGCGGAGTATGAGGAACACACCTTGCCGGTGGTCGCCCGTTACGAGCAGGAAGGCGTGCTGAAGCGTTTTGACGCCACGCGCGCCCCGGACGAGGTGGAGAAGCGCCTTTTGGAATTGGTCAGCACTTTGAAAGCCCATGGCCAGGCGGCATAAGATCAAGATCAAGACTCCCCACGAGATCACGCGCATGCGTGCGGCGGGGGAGACCGCGAGCGAGATTTTGATGGAGCTCGTGAAGGCGGTGAAGCCGGGAGCGACGACCCTTGAGATCGACCAGCTCGCCAAGGAGCTGATGAAACAGAGGGATTGCAAGAGCGCCTTCCTCGGTTACCGCGGCTTCAAAGGGCAGATCTGCATCTCCGTAAATGAGGAAGTCGTCCACGGCATCGGCGGGCCTAGGAAAATCCAGCCGGGCGATGTGGTAAAGCTCGATGTCGGCATCGTAAAAAGCGGCTGGATCGGGGACAACGCCATTACCGTTGCGGTCGGCGAAGTGCCCGATGAAACCCGGCGCTTGCTGATCGCTACCGAAGAATCGCTTTTCGCCGCTATTGCTCACGCGCGCTCCGGCGAGCGGCTGGCCGAACTTTGTGGGGCGGTGGAGGATCACGTGAAGCCTCTGGGATTCACCGTCGTGCGTGAGTTCGTCGGCCACGGGGTCGGCCGCGATCTTCACGAGGAGCCGAACGTGCCGAATTACCGGCCCCAGGGGAAGAGCCCGGTTTTGGCTCCCGGCATGATCCTCGCGATCGAGCCGATGGTGAATGCAGGAACCCCCTCGGTCCGCATTCTGGACGACGGCTGGACGGTCGTCACGAGCGACGGGAAGCCTTCCGCGCATTTCGAACACACCGTACTCATCACCGAAGGAGAGCCGGAACTGCTGACCTGGCGCCCCCGCGGCGTTCCAGGCTTATAGAGTCCGATCGCCTCAGGGGGAGTCGCACCGGAGCGGGATTTCCGCGGATGCCGGTCAGGGACTGGACGCAGGCTTCCTGGAAACCGCGACCCGATAGCGGTCGATCGCCTCGGCAACTCCGTTTGCCACAGCGTTGCGGTAGGCGTCGTTGTGGATCAGGCGGGCCTCGAAGGGGTGGGAGAGGAATCCGCACTCGATCAGGATCGAGGGGTGCTTGACACCTGTTAGCACGCTGAAACGGGCACGCTTGATCCCCCGGTCGAAGGTGTTCTTGCCGAGGCGGCGCGACACGAAGCCGTGGACCGCGGTAGCGAGGGCGACATTCGCGGAATCGTGGCTATTTCCCGTCCTTACCTGGAAGTCGGAAGAATTCAGGCCGCGGCCGTAGTGCGCCACGCCGATGGGGGAGAGGGTGAACGTCTCCAATCCGCGCGCGGCGGCACCACCCGAATTGTGATGAATGGAGATGAAGATGGCATTGTCCCGGACCCGGTTGGCGAAATCGACCCGTTCCTGTAGGGAAAGGAAACGGTTGGATTCCCGGGTCATGAGAACCTTGTATTTGCGCGCCGTGAGGATTCTTTTCAGCCGGTTCGCAACGTCCAGATTGTAGTTGGCTTCGGTTCCGAGCCCGTTGACGGCTCCGGGATCCTTGCCGCCGTGTCCGGCATCGATGATCACGGTGTGGAAATTACCCGCATTGCCGATGTAGTTCGGCCTCAGCACCGGGTCCACCAGCTTCGCCAGATCAATGCGTGAGATCCAGGCCCGCCCGCCGGTGTCTTCGACCTTGTAGCTAAAGACGAACTTCACCCCGTTCATGATGCACTCCTGGCCGCCGACGCGCAGCTTCATGAGCACCTTTTTGTTCTCCAGCGTCACCTCGTTGCCGATCCGCTTGATCCGGCTGAAGCCGTAGAAGCCCTTCATTCCCTCGACGGCCACGTACTCGCGCCCGTTGAGTGTTTTCGTCTCCCACGCGCGCAAGATCGATTGCCCCCCCATCCCGAGCCACAGTAGCACGGCGAGAATCAGGGGAAATCTTGAGGTGGCGGATGGCATGATGGCAGAGATCCGGGTGCTGCTTTTTGAAAGGATTCCCGGTTCGATAGGGCACCGTCCCTACCTCATTTTCCTCCGTATGACAAATCCGTTTTCCGGGAAACCGAGCATTTCCGTGGGAGCCGAAAGGTCCCGGCGAGTAGCAGCAAGTCGCCATCCGTCGCAGAGCAATGACCGGATCCGTCCTCGGGACGTCCTTTCGCTTTTCCTCGCGGAGCCCTGCTTTTAGAGTCTCCGATATGACCGTTGAGACCGTCGGCAGCTACCGTGCGCGTTGGGGAGAAGGCCCCTTGTGGTGGAAGGACTCGCTCCTTTACGTGGATATCGAGAACCACCGGGTGATCCGTTTCAATCCTGCCACCGGGGAGGAAAGGACTTGGGAGGCGGGAGAGCGCGTCGGGACCGTGGTTCCGCGGGAAGCAGGCGGCCTCGTGATCGCCGGGGACCGCGGGTTTCACTTTCTCGATGAGGAGACGGGAAAGCTGACCGCGCTCGGAGACCCGGAGCCGGACAAGGCCGACAACCGGTTCAACGACGGCAAGTGCTCGCCCGACGGGCGCTTCTTCGCCGGGACCATCAGCTTGGTGAAAAAAACCGGAGATGCCCGGCTCTACCGCCTCGATCCCGACCTTTCGATCCACGAGGTTTTCGGGCCCGTGACGAACTCGAACGGAATCGTGTGGAGCGCCGATGGACGCACCGTTTATTACATCGATACGCCGCGGAAAGAGGTGCTCGCTTTCGATTACCAGGAAGGGCATCTGACGAATCTCCGCAGCGTCGTTTCCACCGCGCATCACGACTCCTCGCCGGACGGAATGACCATCGACGCGGATGGCAATCTCTGGATCGCTTTTTGCCACGGGGCATGCGTCGCATGTTTTAGTCCGGCATCCGGCGAGGAACTCAGGCGCGTGGATCTGCCCTGCCTGGAGACGACCGCGTGTGCCTTCGGCGGACCGGATCTTGCCGATCTCTATGTCACCACGGGAGTGCATAAGAGCGTGGAAGAAGCCGATGGAGGCCGTCTTTTCGTCATCCGCGGATTGGGTGTGAAGGGCCTTCCGGCGAGCGGCTTCGCGGGCTGAAGGCGGATCACCCAAACAGGCGACACTGGAAATAGTGGGAAGACGGCATCCCCCTGCCATCGTAGGAAGGGTTCGGTGCTCTTTCCCATGCTTCGCCGTTTCCTCTCCGTTCTCGTCCCGATCGCGCCTCTTGCCGCATCCGGGGAGCGGGTATCGTACGCGTATGAGGTGCGGCCGATCCTTTCGGACAAGTGCTTTGCTTGCCACGGTCCCGATGCAGCGAAACGCGAGGCGGGCCTACGGCTCGACACCGCGGAAGGTGCCATGGCACCGTTAAAGGATTCTGCCGGAAGCGCACTCGTCCCCGGCGATCCGGAGAAATCCTTGGCATGGCAGCGGATTATATCGAAGGACCCGGAACAGGTCATGCCGCCGCCCTCCTCGCACTTGGCCCTGAGCGCGGAGGAGCAAGAGACCCTGCACCGGTGGATCGGGGAAGGCGCGGAATACGAGCCCCATTGGTCTTTCCAACCCTTGCCGGAATCCGTGCCCGTGCCGCGGCCGAAGGATACAGCTTGGCCAAAAAGCGACACCGACCGCTTCATTCGCGCGCGTTTGGAGAAGGAGGGCCTGGCTCCTTCTCCTCCCGCCGATCCCCTGCGCTGGCTCCGCCGCGCGACGCTGGATCTCACGGGACTCCCGCCGTCTCCGGCGGAGATTGCGGCCTTCCAAGCTGCCGCCCGTAACGATCTCACCGCCGCGAAGTCGGCTGCAGCGGATCGCCTGCTTGCCAGCCCGCGCTTCGGCGAACACTTCGCGGTGGCTTGGCTGGATGCAGCACGCTACGCCGACTCCTACGGCTACCAGTCCGACCAATTGACCGCGTTCTGGCCTTGGCGGGATTGGGTGGTGCGGTCCTTCAACGCAAACCTGCCCATCGACCAATTCATCACCTGGCAGGTAGCGGGCGATCTTCTGCCCGGCGCAACGCGGGATCAGAAGCTCGCCACCACCTTCAACCGGCTTCATCGCCTCACGAACGAAGGCGGATCGGTGGCGGAGGAATTCCTCGTGGAGAATATGGCGGACCGCGTCCACACCTTCGGTTCCGTCTTTCTCGCTCTGACGATGGAGTGCACCCGCTGCCACGACCACAAGTACGATCCGCTTAGCATGCGGGACTACTACTCGCTCGGTGCCTTCTTCAATTCGATTCCCGAGCGCGGGTTCTATAGCTCCGCGGCCATCCAACCCTCCCCGAGCCTTCTCCTGCCGGATGCGGGGCAGGAGAAGGTCTTGGAGGAGGCGAAGCGAAGGGTAGCGGCGGCGACGGCGGCATTGGAAAGCCGTCGTCGCGGGAGCGATCCGGACTTCACTGCCTGGCTTGCGAGCATCCCCGCTGCTCCGCCGGTGGCCGATCTCGTTTCTCATCTGGATTTCGATGGTGAAGGCACCGCAACGGGACTTCGCGATGCCGCGGGTGCCGCCGACGTGGCGGGCCACGGCTTGCCCCGTGTCACCGGAAGATCCGGCGCGGCCGTGAAGCTCGATGGCGATACCGGTATCGCCCTGCCGGGACGCTTGGAGTATGAGCGGTGCGATCCTTGGACCGTGGATCTGGTGATTCGGGATACGGTGGGAAATCCGGCACCGGTGGTACTGCTGCACCGGTCCTTCGGCACGGACGTGGGCTTCAACGGGCTGGAACTCCTGCTGGCCGGCGGGCATCTGGAGGCCCGGGTGGTCCGGGATTGGCCGGGAAGTGCCATTGGAGTTCGCACCGTCGGGAAAATCCCGCAAGAACAGTGGGCTCGCGTCACTTGGACTTATGACGGATCGAGCAGCGCCGCCGGTCTTGCGATCTACCTGGACGGCCATCGTCTCGAAACCGAAGTCACCGCGGACCTGATCTGGAAATCCGTCGTGGTGCGCACGCACGGCGACGGGGTGGCAACTCTCGGCCAGCGGTTCCGGGACCGCGGCTTCCTCGGCGGCGAAGTGGATGAACTGAGGATTTTCAAGCGTGCCTTGGTGCCGCTCGAAGTCGCTGCCTTGCACGAACCAACGAGATGGACCGCGGCCGCCGTCAATCCTGCCGGGCACCGCATGGCGCTGAAGGAGGCGTGGCTCTCTGCGATCGATCCCGCTTACCGGGCGGCGTTGGCGACGCTGCGCGAGGCGCGGGCCGCAGTCGTTGTTGCCGAGGAGCAGGTTCTCGAGATTCCGGTGATGAGGGAAGCGGAGCAAACCCGCCCCGCGCACGTCCTCGCACGGGGTGCTTACGACGCACCGCGGGGAAAGGAGAATGAGGTTACGCGCGATGTCTTTTCCCAGATCCTCATCCCCTTCCCGGAGGACGCGCCGCGGGATTGCTCCGGCCTCGCAAGCTGGCTCACGGACCCGCGGCATCCGCTCACCTCCCGTGTCTTCGTGAACCGGATCTGGGCGAATTTTTTCGGAAGCGGGTTAGTGGAATCCGCGGACAACTTCGGGCTGCAGGGATCGCTCCCGAGTCATCCCGGACTGCTGGACTGGTTGGCGCGGGATTTTGTCTCGAACGGATGGAACTTGAAGGACCTCTGCCGCGAGATCGTCCTCAGCGCCGCCTATGGCCAGGATAGCAAGGGGCGACCCGATCTGGTCCAAAGGGACCCCTCCAATCGCTTGCTCGCACGTGGCCCGGCGCGGCGGCTGTCCTCGGAGCAGATCCGGGATCTGGCCTTGTCCGCTTCAGGGCTTCTCCAGCCGCGCGAGAGCGGCGGGCCTCCGGTCTCCCCGTATCAGCCCGGCGGCGATCTGTGGCGCGAATCGAACTCCATGTCACCCGCTTACCGGCGGTCGGACGGCGCGGATCTCTACCGGCGCTCGCTCTATTCCGTATGGAAGCGCACGACCCCCTTGCCGAACATGCTCGCCTTCGATAGCCCGACGCGCGAGGTCTGCACGATCCGTCGTCCGCAGACGAACACTCCGCTACAGGCGCTGGTACTGCTGAACGATACCCAATTCGTGGAGGCGGCACGGGCTCTCGTTGCAAAGGTGCAGCCTTTGCCCCCCGAGCGCCGGCTTTCCGCCGCCTTCGAAGCCTGCACCTCCCGTCCGCCCACGGAGCGGGAGGCGAGATTGCTCGCCGAAGTGCGGGACGGGCAGCTCGTGATTTTTAAAGCCGATCCGGCAGCGGCGGAGAAACTCCTCGCCTTGGGAGACAGCCCTGCGGCCCGCGATCTCGACCCGGTCGAAGCAGCCGCGATGACCGTCGCTTGCCAAGCCATCCTCAATCTCGACGCCGCCGTGTGGAACCGATGAATGCGCCTCTCGATTCCATTGCCGGGCTGACGCGGCGGCACTTCTTTAAGGCCGGTGCGTCGGGCATCGGCGGGGCGGCTTTGGCATCGCTCTTCCACGATCGTGTGCTGGCATCGGCGGTGCCGGATTTCGGACCCAAGGCGAAGAGGATTATCTACCTCTTCCAATCCGGCGGCCCCGCGCAGCAAGACCTCTTCGACCATAAACCGCTGCTGGTGGAGAAGAACGGCGAGCCCTTGCCGGACCACGTCCGGGGAGGGCAGCGCCTCACCGGGATGTCGGCGCAGCAGGCATCGATCCCGCTGGCGGGGAGCCATTTCAAATTCGCACGGCACGGGCAGTCGGGTGCCTGGGTGTCCGAGCTGATGCCTCACACCGCAGCCATCGCGGACAAGCTTTGCTTCGTGAAATCCATGTTCACGGATGCGATCAATCATGATCCCGCGATCACTTTTTTCCAGACCGGCTCGCAGATCGCCGGGCGGCCCTCCATGGGTTCCTGGCTCTCCTACGGCCTCGGCTCCGACAATGCGAATCTGCCCGGCTTCATCGTGCTCGTCTCGGCAGGGCAGGGGGATCAGCCATTGTATGCGCGGCTCTGGGGCAACGGCTTCCTCGATTCGAAGTACCAGGGAGTCCAGTTCCGCTCCGGGAAGGATCCGGTGCTCTATCTTTCAAATCCCGACGGCATCTGCCGCTCCGGCCGACGGGAGATGCTGGACAAGCTCTCCGCCCTGAATCGCCTGCAATTCGAAAGCGAGCTCGATCCGGAAATCGAATCCCGCATCGCCCAATATGAGATGGCGTATCGCATGCAGGCGAGCGTGCCGGACGTGACGGATCTCACCGGGGAGCCCGAGTCCGTTTACCGCTTGTATGGCGAGGATAGCAGGAAGCCGGGGACCTTCGCGGCGAATTGCCTGCTTGCCCGCCGCCTGGCGGAGCGCGGGGTGCGCTTCATTCAGCTCTACCACCAAGGCTGGGACCAGCATGACAATTTACCGGGCGCGATCCGCGGGCAGTGCAGGGAGACGGATCAAGCCTCCGCGGCGCTGATCCGCGATCTGGAGCAGCGGGGCCTGCTGGAGGATACGCTGGTGATCTGGGGCGGGGAATTCGGCCGCACTTCCTATTCGCAGGGCAAGCTCACCAAGGACAATTACGGCCGCGATCACCACCCCCGCTGCTTCACCCTCTGGATGGCAGGGGGCGGAATCAAGCCGGGGATTTCCCACGGCCACACGGACGCCTACGGGTATAATATCGCGGACGCCGACGGAAATCCGATCCACGCCGACAAGCACGTTTATACCCCGGGCGCAGTCCACGTGCACGACCTCCAGGCGACGATCCTCCATCTGATGGGAATCGACCACACCGCGCTCACCCATCTGCACCAGGGCCGCCGCTTCCGCCTCACGGATGTGCACGGGCACGTGGTGAAGGAGCTGCTGGCCTGATCCGGCTTGCGGAAGCGGAGGCATCGTGGATCATGCAGCCCGTGGAAGCCGTGAAAGACGACCTGCCCGATCGCTTCGGTGCGATGCTGGTGAAGGAACTACGCCAGAACATGAGGCGCGGGAGCTTCATCTATCCCTTCCTCGCCATCCAGCTCTTCGCTGTCATGGCGCTGCTCTATGAACTCCGGACCGAGGCCGCCTACAGCTCCGCGAAGTATGCCGGCATGTTAAATCTGGGTTTGCTTTTCCAAGCCGGCCCCTTCTGGGTGATGGTCGCCACCATCTGCGCCTTCATCATGCCGCTCGGCGGCTTGGTTTTGATGGGGCAGGAACTGGAAGAAGGGAATCATGAGCTACTACTGCTCACCAAGCTGAACCGGTGGAAGGTGGTGCGCGGGAAGTTCTTCACCCTGTGGGGTCTCTGCCTCCTGACCTTCGTGTCCCTGCTTCCGTACGTGATCGTTCGCTTCAACATGATCGGCGGCATCGAGGCGATCGACCAGGCGGCCTGCTCGCTCACCGTGATCGCCCTTTCCGCGATGATGAGCGCGGGTGCCATCGGAGCCTCGTCTTTTCGCGGACTGATGGGCCGCATCGGCGCGATGATCCTCTTCACCGCGTCGTTGTCTGCGGCAAGCGCCGTGGCCCTTGCTTTCTGTGCGATGCAGACGGAAAAGTGCGGGCTGCTATATCATCTGAACGGAGTCGCCGCGACCCTCTGCTACACTATTCTCGGGCTCTCGCTGGCGCGTTCCCGGCTGCGGCTGGTGGTGCATGCCTACGAGGTAAAGCCGAGCTACATGGTTATCGGGCTGCTGGTCTTCACCCCCTTCGTCGTCGCCATGTCCACGGCGATGACCGTGGGCTTCGCGGGTTTCACCGGCTTGATCGGCATGACCCTCGTGGCCATCTATGCGGACGCCACCCCGAAAGCACCGGCGTGGGTGAAGCCTCCGGCTCCGAACGTGCCGGATGCCACCGCCTAAGGTTCCCGGACTAGGATGTTTGCGACGTGATAACCTACTAGCGCCGCCGGGAGGCGAGCCTCAATGTGGCGAGGATGAGTTTCAAAACCCTCGCGCTTCTTTTCGTAGCCGGATCCGCCATGGCGGACTCCTTTCCCGTCACCATCCGCGTCGATGTCGAGAGGCCCGGCCCCGAGCTCAAGCCGATCTGGCGCTTCTTCGGTGCGGACGAGCCGAACTACGCCTACATGGAGCATGGCGACGAGCTGCTCGGACATCTGGGAGAGATGCGGCCGAAGGAGGTATTCTTCCGCGCCCACAGCCTGCTGGTGACGGGCGACGGGACGCCCGCGCTCAAATGGGGCTCCACGAATGCCTACACGGAAGACCCGCAGGGCAAGCCCGTCTATGACTGGACCATCGTGGACCGGATCTTCGACAGCTATCTGAAGAACGGCGTGCGTCCCTACGTGCAGATCGGCTTCATGCCGCAGGCGCTATCGGTGAAGCCGGAGCCATACCGGCACCACTGGACGCCGCGGGCGAAGTACGACGAGATCTACACCGGCTGGGCCTACCCGCCGAAGGATTGGCAGAAGTGGGAGGAACTCGTCTATCAATGGGCGAAGCATTCCGTGGAGAAATACGGCAAGGACGAGGTATTGAGGTGGTATTGGCAAACCTGGAACGAACCGAACATCGGCTACTGGCGCGGCTCGCGGGAGGAGTTCTTCAAATTGCACGATCACGCGGTCCGAGCCGTGAGAAGGGCGATCCCGGAGGCGAAGGTGGGAGGTCCCGATCTCGCGGGCGGAGCCGGTGGCGATTTCCTGAAGGCCTTCCTCGAGCACTGCTTGAAGGGCAAGAACCTAGCCACGGGGGAAAAGGGCACGCCCATTGATTTCATCTCTTTCCACGCGAAGGGCTCGCCACGGGATGTGGGCGGACGGGTGCAGATGGGCATCTCCAACCAACTCCGTGACATCGACGGTGCCTTCGCGGTGATCGCACGTTATCCGGAGCTGCGGGACACCCCGATCGTGATCGGCGAGTCGGATCCCGAAGGCTGCGCGGCCTGCCAAGGCGCGAACCTAGCCTATCGGAACGGCACCATGTATTCCAGCTACACGGCCGCCAGCTTTCCCCGGAAGCTGGATCTCGCCGAGAAGCACGGCGTGAATTTGGAAGGGGCGCTTACCTGGGCCTTCGAGTTCGAGGACCAGCCGTATTTCGCCGGTTTCCGCTCTCTCGCCACCAACGGGATCGACAAGCCGGTGCTCAATGTTTTCCGGATGTTCGCGAAGATGGATGGCCAGCGCCTGCCGGTAAGCAGCGACTCCGCGGTTTCCCTGCCGGACATGCTCCGCAGCGGCGTGCGGGGGAAGCCCGATGTGTCCGCGCTCGCGGCCATGAAGGGCAAGAAGCTCACCGTGCTCGTGTGGCATTATCATGACGACGACGTGCGGGGTCCCGATGCCGAGGTGCGGGTGGATCTTCCCGGCGCGCCGAAAGGAGTCCCGGTGGTGAAGCGCTATTTGATCGATGAGACCCACTCGAACTCCTTCACCGCATGGCAAGCGATGGGTTCCCCGCAAGAGCCGAGTGCGGAGCAGATCGCACAGCTCGAAGAATCCTGCAAACTCGGGGAGGTGAAGGAACAACCGCGGTTCGTCGAGGAAGAGAATCTCTCGGCGATCATGGTGACCCTGCCCCGGCAAGGGGTCACCCTTCTGGAGATGGAGTGGAAGTAGCGCTTCGTTTCAGGGCCGGATGCGGAATTCCTCCACGGGGATTCCGCCGGCCAGATGCTCGGTCACGATCCGCTCCAGCACCTCCGGGGTGCAGGAGTGGTACCACACGCCATCCGGGTAAACCACGGCGATGGGGCCGCGCGCGCACACCCGCAGGCAGTCCGCTTTGGTTCGCAGAATCAGCGGCGCGCCTTGGCCAAGCTCTCCGAGGCGGCGTTTGAGGAATTCCCAGGACCGCAGGCCGAGCGCAGGAGCACAGCACTTCGGCTTCGAG
>CBIHMP010000063.1:0-15323 GCA_966211015.1 uncultured Luteolibacter sp.
TTTCCATTCCGCATTCGTTTCCCATGAGTCTTTCCGTTCCCCGTCTTCTCGGCGAAAGCCGGACCACCATCCGCCTCGCAATTCCCCTCATCGTGGGCCAGCTCGGCCAAATGCTCATCAGCCTTTCGGATACCCTGATGCTCGGCTGGCTGGGTGTCACCGAACTGGCCGCCTGCTCTTTCGCCAATACGCTGATCTACCTGCCGATGATGTTCGGCATCGGCATGTCGATGGCGGTTTCTATCCGCGTTTCCCAAGCGCGCGGCGCCAATGATCCCCCGGCGGCACGGGCGGCTCTGCGGCACGGGCTCTATATCACCCTGGCGCTGGGTCTCCTCACCTTGGCGACGGCCTTCGCCCTCCTGCCCTTCCTCGGGATGTTCAAGCAGGACCCGAAAATCATCGCGATCGTCCCCGATTTCTTCCTGATCCTTGCCGCTTCGATGATTCCGGCGATGGCCTCGATGACGGTGAAAAATCACGCCGACGCCATGAACCGCCCCTGGCCCGTCTTCTGGATTTCGATGGGAGGAGTGGCGCTGAATATCGCCCTGAACTGGATCCTCATCTTTGGAAAGCTGGGGATGCCCGCGCTGGGGCTGGAAGGTGCCGCCGTAGCCACCCTTATCGCCCGCACGGCGTCCCTCGCCGGGATGATCTTCTGGTGCGTGCGCGATCCCGGCTTGAAAGAGTGGATCCCCATCCACTGGTTCCGCGTGCCGGATTGGTCTGCTGTGAAAGATCTCGTGGCCACCGGTTTCCCCGCGAGCATGCATCTGCTGGCGGAGGTAAGCGCCTTCGTGGCAGCCACCCTGATCATCGGAAACATGGGGGAAGCGGCCCTGGCCTCCCACCAGGTGGCGATCCAGTGCGCCGCCACGATTTTCATGATTCCTCTCGGCATCTCCATGGCGCTGACGGTCCGCATCGGGGAAGCCTTCGGCGCGAAAAACCAAGCCGCCATGCGCCCGATCATGGCCAGCGGCTGGATGATGGGAGTCGCGTTCACCATCCTCAGCGCGAGCAGTTTCGTGATCTTCAATCACGAGCTGGCAGGGCTTTTCATCGACGATGCCAAGGTTCTGGAGGTCGCGGCGGCACTTTTGATCGTGGCGGCTGTCTTCCAGTTCTGCGACTCGCTCCAGATCATCGCCGCAGGAGTACTCCGCGGCCTGGATGATGTGAAGGTTCCCGCTTGGATCGCCTTTTGGGCGTACTGGGTGGTCTCCATCCCGCTCGGCTGGATCCTGGCCGTGAAACTCGGGATGGGCGTCACCGGCATGTGGTGGGGCATCACCTTGGGCCTCACCATCACCGCCGTCATGCTGGGAAGCCGGGCGTGGATCAAAACCAAGCCGCGGGCGGTTGCTTCCTCAGGCGGGTCCGGGACCCTCGCGTCGGAAAAACTGCTGGATTGACCGGCATTTCAGCACCCCTATCGTCCGCCTCCATGAAAAAAACCCGCCTCATGACCTATGCCGCCGCCGGGCTGGCGGCCGCCCTGCTGTCCTCCTGCAGCGCGGCGAATAGCTTGGGACAGTATGCGAACCGCATGGCCCAGGCGGTCAGCCGCTCGGCGGGTCTGGCAAATTGACCCGCCGCCCGCCTTCCGGCAGCACCTCGAAGCTCAGCCAACGGGCCCCCGGCGGTATCAAATCCGGAAAGAGATCCGCCCACTCCGCGATCACCACCCCCGGTTCCTCGAAAAACTCGTCCCAGCCGATCCCGAGCAATTCTTCCTCGTCCCTGAGGCGGTAGAGATCGAAGTGGAAGACCGGCAGCCGCCCGCCGCGGTACTCATGGACGAGGGCGAAGGTGGGGCTCGTCACCTCTCCCGGAAAGCCGATGCCCCGCGCCAACCCTTTGACGAAGCGGGTCTTGCCCGCTCCCAAGCCTCCTGCCAGCGCCAGCACGGCCCCGGCCCCCAAGCCGGCGGCGAGGGTCTCCCCCAGCGCTTCCATTTCCGCTTCGTCACGGACGATCCTCTCCATCCCCCGCAAAAACCCGATCCACCGGAGAAGGTCGATTTCAAAAAATTCCCTTGCCGTCTTCGCGGACCCGTGGTGATCTCCCCGCCCGCCCGACTCCCGGGTGGACCCCGAATCTTTTCCTCTACGGCTATGGCCTACGCAGTCATCAAAACCGGCGGTAAACAATACCGCGTCCAGCAGGGCGACAAAATCGACGTCGAGAAGCTCGACGCCGAAGTCGATGCCGAGCTCACTTTCGACGTCCTGATGGTTGGCGAAGGCGAAAGCATCAAGCTTGGTGCCCCTCTTGTCTCCGGAGCCAGCGTGACCGCCAAGGTCATCGAGCAGCATCGCGGACCGAAAGGCGTGGCCTTCAAGTTCAAGCGCCGCAAGGGCTTCCACAAGACCAAGGGCTTCCGCCGCCACCTCACCAAGCTGGAGATCACCTCCATTGCTGGCTGAGACTGATTCACCTCTTATTTTCCCACTCTCATGGCTCACAAGAAAGGTCAAGGCTCCGTCAAAAACGGTCGCGACTCCCGCTCCAAGCGCCTCGGCGTGAAGAAGTTCGGTGGCGAAGCCGTCATTCCGGGCAATATCATCATCCGCCAGCGCGGCACCAAGTGGCATCCCGGCCGCGGTGTCGACATCGGTAAGGATCACACGATCTTCGCCATCGTGGACGGCCGCGTGTTCTTCGACAAGGAAGGCCGCCGCGTCAACGTGAGCGCCGAAGCCACCGCGAACTGAGCTTTTCCGCCATCGCTTTTCAAAAAGCCGCCGCCTGAAAGGGTCGGCGGCTTTTTTGGCATTCAGCACTCGTGCCTTCCCGTTCAGCGGCGGCCCCTTGCTCGCGCAGTCCGTAGCCACGGGCGCGGCCACGACCAGGAATCCAATTTAAGGTGCGGCGCGCCCTCCGTTCGCGTTCTTGCTCTGGACTCTTGACCGCGGTCTCTGGAATCTCCCCGCATGTCCGACTCCGCCGCGCTGAAAGCCATTCTCTTGGAAAAATCCGTCCGCACCGGCACCTTCACGCTCGCCTCCGGGGCACAGAGCGATCTCTACATCGATTGCCGTGTCACGGCGCTCGATCCCTTCGGCGCGAATTTGATCGGCAGGATCGGCTGGGCAGCCGTGCGAGGGAAGATCGCGGCGGAGGGACTGAAGATCGACTCCATCGGCGGCATGACCTTGGGCGCGGACCCGATTTCCTTGGCCGTAGGCATGACCAGCGCGGTGGAGAATCCGGATGAGGCGCTGCAGGTCTTCACCGTGCGCAAGGAGCCGAAGGGGCACGGGCGAGGCAAGCAGATCGAGGGGAATTTCGCCGAAGGTCAGACGGTCGTCGTGGTGGATGACGTCATCACCACCGGGGGCTCCACGTTGAAAGCCGTCGATGTGATCGAGCGGGAAGGCGGCAAGGTGGCCTTCGCGCTGGTCCTCGTGGACCGGGAAGAGGGCGGGCGTCAGGCCATCGAGGCGCGCGGGATTCCCGTGGTCGAGCTCTATTCGCGGAGCACCCTTCTCGGTTGATCCGTGATCGGGTGCGACGCGCTTCGGCATTGAAACGGCGGGCCGATTGTGGGCGTATGGAGGAACGCCTTCTTCCGAACCCATGAAAATCCTCGCCGTTTCCGCATTCCTTTTCTTCGCTGCCAGCTCCGTTCACGCGGCGGAGAAACCGCTCTTCAACGGCAAGGATCTGTCCGGCTGGGAAGGCAACATGAAGCTGTGGTCGGTGGAGGACGGCGCGATCACAGGCAAGACCTCCGACTCGGGGGAGGGGAAGATCACGCACAACACCTTTCTCATCTGGAAGGGCGGCACCGTGGGCGACTTCGAGCTGACCCTCAAATATCGCATCGAGAAGGGAAACAGCGGCATCCAGTACCGCTCGAAGGAACTCCCGGCGGGAGAGTCCGGGCCGATCGTCAGCGGCTATCAGGCCGACTTCGAAGCGGGAAAGACCTATAGCGGGATCCTCTACGAGGAGCGCGGCCGCGGGATCCTGGCCCAGCGCGGCCAGAAGACCTCGATCGAGGCCGTGGAGAAAAATCCCGCCGATCCGAAATCCCAGGATTTCAAGGTGAACGTCGCCGGCAGCGTGGGCGATAGCAACGAGATTCAAGCTGCGATCAAGGACGAGCAGTGGAACGATTATAAGATCATCGCGAAGGGCAATCGCGTGCAGCATTTCATCAACGGCAAGCAGACGGTGGATGTCACCGATAACGATGCCGCCCACGCACCGAAGGAAGGCATTCTGGCCCTCCAGATCCATGCGGGGCCCGCGATGGTCGTGCAGTTCAAGGATCTCGTGTTGAAGACGGACGAGTGACCCGGATGGGAGCGGCCGCGTACTTCGCCATCGCTTCGGTTCGCCGGGCGTGCATGCTTTCCGCGTGATCTCCCGCCGCAAGATCAAGTACGCCGTCTCACCCTCGCTCCGGCAATATCTTTACCACTTCGACCGCCTGCGGGACATCCCGCTCGTCTATGACGATCTGCTGCGTTTCGCGGGGTCCATGCCCTACGAGGATCCGCGCGGGAAAGAGACGCTGTGGCTCACCGTCTTCTATTCGCAGGAGCTCATGCTCGAGCTGCGGCCGCAGCTCACGAAGATCTATGCGGAGCTGAAGATCGGCGGCGAGAGCGATCTCCACGAGCACCTCACCGTGGACCGCATCGACTTCGGCGAATTCGGCAACTCCCGGCCCTTCCGCATCCGCATCACGAATCTCTACAACGACAATTCGGACTACTTCTACGTGAAGCAGGCGGACGCCTCCCGCATCTACGGCCTGGAACTCGAGCACATCCTCTCGCCGAACCGCATCAACTACCTGGTCAACGGCAACACGCTCATCGAGGAGCACATCGCGGGCGTGCCCGGCGACGTGTTCCTGAAGGATCACCTGCCGCGGCCCGAGTTGAACAAGGTCCGCATCGCGAAGGAGTTCACCAAGTTCAACGAGCGCTGCTTCATCCGCCTGCTCGGGGACATGCGCAGCGTGAACTACGTGGTGGATATCACCCCCGACTTCGAGGAGGTCCAGTACCGCGTGCGGCCCATCGACTTCGACCAACAGAGCTACGAACGCCGCGGAAAGATCTACCTCGCCTACCGCTTCGATTCTAACAAAACCGTGACCAAGCTCGCCTTCGACGTCCTCAACCGGAAGACCATCGATCAGTATGTGGCGGAGGAGCACGCCCAGATGACGCGGCGGGCGAAAGTCGAGGGCCTGCGCCTGAAGGCGCTGCTGGGGATCATGAGGAAGGAGGAACTCGCTCCCCGCGACCACGTGGTTTCGCTCGCGGCCGATCTCGCGAAGTACCACCACACGGATATCTTCCGGGATTGCGAGACGATGGGAGAGCTCACCGCGGCGCACGTGGCGCACATGCTGGAACTTTAGTGGAAAAACTCCTCCACCCGTGTTAGGGTGAAGGATGATCGCCAGGCTCTTTTCCTTGTTTGTCATCGTCACCGCGGTGGCGGAAGAGGGAGTCCGGCCAGGTGTGATCACGAAGGATGACTTGACGGAATACTCCTCCCTGACCGGGCGGAGGAAACGCATTGTCGATGAGGCGTTGGAGCTGGCGGCAAAGGATATTTGGCTGAAGTACACTTTCGGCAGCGCGGATCCGGAAACGGGTGGGCTCGATTGCTCGGGGTCGATTTACTACATCTTCCGTGAAGCGGGGTTGGATCCGCCGCGGAGTTCCGCCGCACAGTACGTGTGGGTGAAGGAAGCGGACGCGCTGACGCGCATTGGTCCTTCAACCACGACGCTGGACTCCGCGGAGTTCGACGAGCTCCGGCCGGGCGACCTGCTCTTTTGGACGGGCACCTACGAGCCCACGGACGGCCGGAAGGTACCGGTGTCTCACGTCCAGATTTACCTCGGCCACGAAAAAGCGACCGGCAAGCCGGTGATGGCCGGCGCCAGCGACGGCCGCAGCTACCGGGGGATCAAGCGCACGGGCTACGGGATCTTCGACTTCAAGCTGCCGCGCCCCGGATCGAAGGGCGTTTTCCTCGGCTACGGCCTGCCCGATTCCGCCCCATAACCGGTCCGGGTGATGGGCCGGGAAAAACCTTGCGATGTCATAAGAAACGATACTTTATCAGCGACGCGCCCCTGCATAACCCAAGCCCGCTGTCATGACCGTTCCCTCGGAAGCTGTTTTCCGCGCCCTCGAATCCTTTCGCATCGAGACCCCGTCCTGGGGTTATGCGGACACGGGGACCCGCTTCGGCAAATTTCATCAACCGGCTGCGGCCATCGATCTGGACGACAAGCTCGCCGATGCCGCGCATGTACATCGGCTCACCGGGTGCTGCCCCACGGTCGCCACCCACGTCCTCTGGGACTTCGCTCCCGGCACGGATGCGTCATTGGTGGCGTCGAAGGCACGGGCCCTCGGCATCCGCATCGGCTCGATCAACCCGAATCTTTTCCAAGATCAAATCTACAAGCTAGGCTCGATCGGCAGCCCCCTTGAAACGGCCCGCGATCAGGCGCTCGCCCATATCCTCGATTGCATTGGCATCGGCAAGGCCACGGGCAGCCGGGCGATCTCCCTCTGGTTCGCGGACGGCACCAATTACCCCGGGCAGGACAGCATCCGCGCGCGGAAACACCGCTTCGAGGCCGCACTGAGGGAGGCGCATGCTCACCTTTCGCCGGAGCAGATCCTCTTGGTGGAGTACAAACCCTTCGAACCCGCCTTCTATCAGACCGACATGGCCGATTGGGGCATGTCGTTCCTGACCGCGAAAAAGGCGGGGCCGCAGGCGAAGGTGCTGGTCGATACCGGTCATCACTACCTCTCCCAGAATATCGAGCAGATCGTGGCGTGGTTGCTGGATGAGGACATGCTCGGCGGCTTCCACTTCAACGACCGGAAGTACGCCGACGACGATCTGACACTCGGCTCGATCGATCCCTACCAGATTTTCCGGATCTTCCACGAGATCCACCTCTTCGCGTGGGAACGCGGCGGCCGATACCCGGACATCGAGTACATGATCGATCAATCCCACAACCTGAAGCCGAAGATCGAGGCGATGATCCAGACCGTCTGCACGGCCCAGGAACTTTACGCGAAGGCCGCCCTGGTGGATCACGAGGCGCTGGTCCAGGCCCAGAAGAAGGGGAACATCGTGGACGCCGAATGCTGCCTGAAGAAGGCCTTCAATACCGACGTCTCGGGCATGATTGCGGAATGGCGCACTTCGAAGGGCTTGGAGGGCGATCCCCTCACCGCCCATCGGGCCGGCGGCTATGCCGAGAGAGCGGCCGTGGAGCGCGCGAAGCGGCGGCAGGAACTTGGCATCGCCACCGAGCACAGTTATGCCTGAACGGGCTCATGACCGACGATTTTGAAAAGCTCCCGCTTCGTTGTCCCTGCTGTTTTGATCCCACCCTTGCGATGCGAGGCGGTTTCGAGATCTGCCCGAAGTGCGGGTGGGAGGACGATGGCCAGGATGACCACGACGCGGATGTAATTCGCGGCGGCCCCAATGGCGATCTGAGCCTCACCCAAGCCCGGACCTCGTATCGAGTTCAAACCCTGTCTTGGCAGCACCGCCCTTGAAACCTCTCCTCCAACTCTCCGAGATCCGGAAATCCTTCGGTGCCGTGCGCGCGCTGAAGGGAGTTTCCTTCGGGCTGATGCCGGGGGAGGTCCACGCCTTGCTCGGCGAAAACGGCGCGGGGAAATCCACCCTCATCAAGGTCATCACGGGTGCCCATTCGCCCGACGAAGGAACCCTGTCCATCGGGGAAGAGGAGCTCCGATCGCTAACTCCTGCTCACGCCCGGGCGCTCGGGATCGCCTGCATTTACCAGCAGCCCGCGCTCTTTCCGGACCTCACGGTGGCGGAAAATATCGACCTGCGCCTGAAGAAGCCCGCGCCTTTCTCCCTCGTGAATCGCGCTTCCCGGCGCGCGAAAGCCCTCGAGCTCCTCCAGCGGGTGGGCGCGGAGATTTCACCGGAGGCCGAGGTGCACGAGCTCTCGATGCCGGAACAGCAGCTCGTGGAGATCGCCTGCGCGCTCGGCTCCGGCGCGCGCATCGTTATTATGGACGAGCCGACGGCGTCGCTCACGCAGAAGGAGCAGCACCTGCTTTTCGGCGTGGTGCGGGACCTCCGCGCGAGCGGCGTGGGAGTGATCTACATCTCTCACAGGCTCGAAGAGATCTTCGCTCTGGCGGACCGGGTGACCGTCTTGCGCGATGGGGAGAGCGTGGGCACGCATGCCGTGAAGGATTTGACCGAATCCGCCATGATCAAGCTGATGGTCGGGCGTGAGGTCGCGACGCTCTACCCCCCCGCGGAAAGCGAGCCAGGGGAAGCGGTGCTTTCGCTGAAAAATGTCACCTGCGCGGCGGGCGGAGTGCATGGCGTGTCGCTTGAAGTCCGTGCGGGAGAGATTGTGGGCATGGCGGGTCTCGTCGGTGCCGGCCGCACGGAGCTGGCTCGCATACTCTTCGGCATTACCCCCGCGGATTCGGGAGAAGTCCGCCTGCTGGGCCGGGAGGTCGTCATCTCCTCCCCGCGGGACGCTATCTCGCAAGGCATCGCCTACGTGCCCGAGGACCGCCGCCGCCATGGCGTCATCCTTGAAATGCCTATCGCGCATAACATCACGATGGCCGTGCATCCGGTGCTTTTCCCCGGCACTTGGCTGCGGGCGAAGCGCGAGAAATCCGTGGCGGAAGAATTCATCCGCGATCTGGGCATCAAGGCCTACGGTCCGGAAGCACCGGGCGGCAGCCTCAGCGGGGGAAATCAGCAGAAAGTCAGCGTCTCCCGCTGGCTGGCGACGAAGCCGAAACTGCTGATACTCGACGAACCTACCCAAGGCGTGGACGTGGGAGCCAAGAGCGAGATCCACAAGATCATCCGGGCGCTCGCGAGGGAAGGCCTTGCCGTCCTCATGATCTCCAGCGATCTCCCCGAAGTGCTCGGCATGAGCGACCGCATCGCCGTGATGCACGGCGGCACTGTCACTGCCATGCTCCCCGGCACGGCGGACGCGCACGAGGTGATGGCTGCCGCACTAGGCCAAAAGGGAAGGGAGGTCGCATGATGCGGAAGTACTCGCGCGAGTTTACCGTCGCAGGTGCCCTGGCGGTGTTGCTGCTTTCCCTCGCGGCCTTCGCGCCGAATTTCTATGAATTCCAGCCGCTGCTCTCGCGCTTTACCTCTCAGATGCCCGCGCTGGTGGCGGCCATCGGGATCACGCTGGTGATCATCACCCGGCAGATCGATATTTCCATCGGCGCGCAGTTCAGCATGTGCGGGGTGGTCGCCGGGATGGTGGCCGCCGCCGGAATGCCATTGGGAGTTGCGATCCTTGCCGCGATCGCTACCGGGCTTCTCCTCGGAGCATTCAATGGCGTGTTCGTGGCGTGGCTCGGGCTTCCCAGCATCGTGGTCACGCTCGCCACGATGGTCACCTGGCAGGAAGCGCTGCGGCTTTGGCAACAGGGCCGCCTGATGGACCTGCCGGGCGGCATCCAGTGGTTCGGCATGAGCCAATCCGCGGGGCAGGGAGTCGTGATCGCGGTGTCCTTCGTCCTCTTGCTGGCCTTCGCCTGGGGCATGAGGAATCTTGCCGCCGGTCGCTACGTCTATGCCACCGGCACGGATGCGGAAGCCGCCCGCCTCGCCGGCATCAATCCGAAGCTGACCACCTTCGGCGTTTTCGTGCTGATGGGCGCGCTGGCGGGCGTCGCCGCCGTGCTGAACATGGTGCAGTCCCCCCAGGTGCAGCCGAATGCGGGGGACGGCCTCGAACTGAAGACCATCGCCGCTGCCGTGGTAGGCGGCGTCGCCATCACCGGCGGACGCGGGAATCTATGGGGCGTTCTGCTCGGGCTCCTGCTGCTCGCGAACGTCAATCCCGCGCTCACTTACTTTCGCCAGGAGCCCTATTGGGAGCGGGCGATCCAAGGCCTCGTGATCCTTCTCGCCGTGGTGGCCGATGGCCTGCGACGGGGCAAACCCGCACGTTGATGAACTCCGCGAAATCCATCTCCCTGAAGAGCCTCCTCGCACGGCACGAGGTCGTGCTGCTGTTGGTGATCGCCGTGGAGATCGCGCTCTTCAGCACCCTCGGCCGCAGATTTCTCGATGCCGCGAACGTCTCGAATATCTTCCGTCATTCGGTGGAGATCGGTCTGCTGGCGCTGGCGATGACGCCGGTCATTCTCACCGGGGGCATCGATCTCTCCGTGGGATCCATGATGGGGCTTTGTGCGGTTTCTTTCGGCATCTTGGTTGGTGACGCGGGGCTGCCACCCGCGATGGCGGGGCTGCTCGCCATTGGGATCGGCACCTTGGGTGGCGGGCTGAATGCATTGCTGATCGCCCGGCTGAACCTGCCCCCCTTGATCGTGACGCTCGGCACCTTCTCGCTTTTCCGCGGCCTTGCCGAAGCGTTGACGAAGGGCTCGAAGTCCTACTCCGGCTTTTCCGACTCCTTCCTCGCGCTAGGCAACGGTGAGATCGCAGGGGTGCCTGCTCAGGTGTGGATCTTCCTCGCGATCGCTGCCGGGATCTGCCTGCTTGTCCATCACACCACCTTCGGCCGCTCCTTCCGCGCCATCGGCTATTCGCCGGACGGAGCCCGTTACGCGGGCATCCCGGTGCGGCGGAATGTCGGCCTCGCATATGTCCTTGCGGGTGCCATTGCGGGCCTCGCGGCCGTCATCCTGGTGGCCCGGCTCGGGGAGGCGCGGGCGAACGCGGGAATCGGCTACGAGCTGCTTGCCATCACCGCGGTCGTCTTGGGCGGGACCAGCATTTTCGGTGGCTCCGGTACTGTCTGCGGCACGCTTCTGGGCTACCTCGCGGTCGCTATCCTCGGGAACGGCCTTAGCCGGATCACCGCCTACCAGCTCTTCGATCAGCCCATCGCCAGCATCGCCCGGGAGCTATCCGGCATGCTCACCGGAGTGCTGCTCATCGTCGCGCTCGCCGTGACGCCGCTTGCAAGAATCCTCGCCACGCGGCGTTCCCGCAGGCAGCATTAGGCCGCTATTTTTCCCAAGCCCGTCCATCTTCCAAACCCAAGATACCGTGAAACGTACCCGCTTCCTCTGCTCGCTCGCCGTCCTCTGCGCCGTTCCATTTATCGGCTCCTGTAAGAAATCCGAAGAAGCCGGGGCCGGCGGCGAAAAGCTCACCATCGCCTTGCTGCCGAAGAGCAAGGGAAACCAATACTTCGTGGCTTGCGAGAGAGGTGCGCGCGCCGCGGCCAAGGATCTGGGGGCCGAGCTTCTCTTCGACGGTCCGACGAACTCCGATCCCGCGAAGCAGAACGAGATCGTGGAAAACTGGATCTCCCTGGGCGTGGATGTCATTGCCGCCGCCTGCGAGAACAAGGACGGCCTTTCCACCGCCTTGCGAAAGGCTCAGGCCGCAGGCATCAAGGTCATCACCTATGATGCGGATGCGCAGCCGGACGCCCGCTCCTTCTTCGTCAATCAGGCGACGGCCCAAGGCATCGGCGATGCGCTGATGGACAATGCCGCCAACCTCACCGGCAGCGAGGGCGAGTTCGCGATCATCACCGCCAACCTCACCGCCGCGAACCAGAACGAATGGATCGCCGCGATCAAGAAGCGCCAGGCTGAGAAGTATCCTTCGATGAAGCTCGTGGACATCAAGCCCTGCGACGACCTCAAGGACAAGGCCCAGCAGGAAACCACGAACCTCCTGGGTGCCTATCCGAACCTGAAGGCCGTGATTTCCGTCTGCTCTCCCGGCGTCCCCGGCGCGGCGGAGGCCGTGAAGCAGGCGGGCAAGACCGGTGCCGTGAAGGTCGTCGGCCTCGGCCTCCCGAACGAGAACCGGGCCTACGTGAAGGAAGGCGTCACCCAGTCGGTCATTCTCTGGAAGGTGGAGGACCTGGGCTATCTCACGGTCACCGCTGCCGCTGCCCTGGCCGAAGGCAAACTCAAGCCCGGCGACACCGAATTCGACGCCGGCAAGCTCGGCAAGATGAAGGTGGAGGGGGATAACATTCTCCTCGGCACGCCCTTCGCCTTCACGAAGGAGAATATCGATCAGTTTGATTTCTGAGCGAGAGACCCGAGGAACTCCAATTACCTCGCGCCTCCCAAGTGATCCCGGAAGAAATCCACCCGCCGCCGTTGCGCGTAGCGTTCTTCCCCGGAGCCGTGGTTTCGCCCCGTCATCGGCAGGAACTCGAAATCCTTGTCCGCCGCGATCAGCGCGTTGATGACCTGATAGGTGGAGGAAGGGTCCACGTTCGTGTCCACTTCGCCTACGGTGAGTAGCAGGGCGCCCTTCAGGTTCTTCGCGTGGGTGACGTTCGAGTTGTCGGAGTATTCGGGCCCCACCGGCCAGTCCATCCACTGTTCGTTCCACCAGATTTTGTCCATGCGGTTGTCGTGGCAGCCGCAATCGGCCGCGGCGGCCTTGTAGAAGTCGCCGTGGAAGAGCAGTGCTCCCAGCGCGTTCTGGCCGCCGGCGGAGCCGCCGAAGATGCCCACCCGCTCCAGATCCATCTGCGGATATTTGGCCGCCGCCGCCTTCATCCAGGCGATGCGGTCGGGGAATCCGGCATCCTTGAGGTTCTTGTAGCAGAAGTGGTGGAATTCCTTGCTGCGGTTCGCGGTGCCCTTGCCATCGATCTGCACCACGATGAAGCCGTGCACGGCGATCTCATGCTTCGGGGCCATCCACGGCCTCCACGCTTTCGGCACGAAGGAATCCTGCGGACCGGCGTAGATGTTCTCGATCACCGGGTACTTCTTTGCCGGATCGAAATCGGGGGGACGGCAAATGATGCCGTGGATATCGAACCTCCCCTCGCGGTCCTTCGCCACGAAGGGCTCCGGCAGCGGCCAACCGGCGGTGCGCAACTTCGAGTCGTCCGCCTCCGCCAGCGTGGCGACCAAAGAACCGTCTTCCCATTTCCGCAGCTCCGTCACCGGCGCGCGGTCCACCCGCGACCAACGGCAGACGTAGTATTTCCCGCCGGGCGCGCGATCGAAGCGGTCGTGCGTGCCATTCTCCTCCGTCAGCGGCACCAGCTCGCCGGTATCGATCGAAACCCGCGCGTAATGGATGTGATAGGGATCCTGATCCTTATAGCAGCCGGAGATCTTCAGCAGCACCTCGCGGTTCGCCTCGTCCACCTCCACCACCTCGCGGACGATCCACTCTCCCTTCGTGAGCTGACGCTTCGTCGAGCCGTCCCGGCCGTCGAGCAGGTAGAGGTGCTTCCAGCCGTCGCGTTCGGAGATCCAGAGGATCTCTTCGCCGTCATTCAGGTCGCGCCGGAAGCTGTTGCCATAGACGAAGACGAAGGTGTCGCTTTCCTCCCGCACGAGCACGCGCTGTTTGCGGGAAGCGCTATCGATTTCGATGATGTTGTGCTTTCCGAAGCCGCGCTCGACGAACTCGAAAGTGAGGCGCTTGGAGTCCTTGCGCCATTCCAGCCGGTTGCACTCGTAGGGATCCGCCAGGAGCGAGGCATCCGCGGCCAGCGGTTCCTCCGTTCCGGTGAAAAAGATCCACGGCGCGCGGGTATCGATCTCGTCGCCGGGCTTCGGATAGGGGCGCGTGAAATGCTTCGGCTGGAGCTGGTCTTTCGGCGAGGACTCGATGTAGTGGACCAGGCGTTCTTCGGTGTCCTTTTCCTTCCACATCGCGAAGCGCGAGGAGTCGGGAGCCCACACCGGCTCACCGCGGAATTCCCCGTCCTCGTCCTGCTTCGCCACCTGGCGTTCCTTGCCTTCCTTCGTGTCCTTCAGGATCACCGCGCCCTCGCGGAGCTCCACCTCCCAACGCCCGTCGGGCGATCTCCCCGAGGAGTGCCGGCCGCCGCCCTCGCCTTCGCGCCGCCGCTGGCGACCGCGGCCCTCGCGGGTTCGGGGTGCCTCCGGGGGCTCGGCTTTTTCGAGATCGGAGCCGTGGGCCCTCCTCCACCCTTCGGGGGTGAGGAGAAAGATGCCGCCCTTTTCCCCGGCCCGGAATTCCTTGAATTCCACACCCTCCACGGCAGGCGCTGCTTGCCCTTGCAGAGGGTCCAGCTTCATCAGGCGCCTTCCTTCCGTGGTTTCCAGCGCATAAAGCAGCACCGATCCGTCCGGTGCCCAGGAAACCTCCACCGATTCGTTCAATACCGGGGTCTTCGACACCCCGTACCAGCGTCCGGTTAGCTCGTTGAAGCTGGTCAGGTTCCCGTGGTCCGCGCGGGCGACCAGGGCCGAGAGGAGAACAAGGAGAACTGGACGGGCTTTCATGCTTCGATTACGGCTAGGTAACGATGACAATGTCCATTGCTGTTCAATGCCTCCAGCGATTGTCCGCTCAATGGCCGAATCTGCAGTGCCGGTTGAGGAAATGGCCGGTCCGCGCGAGCGCCTTGCTCACCGCCACCTTGATCGCTGCGTCCTGTGTGCCGGATTCCTACTACGGCGGCGGCCCCGGTCCGGCTCCCGGTCCGGGGTGGGGCGGCGGCTCGGAGTCCAGCGCTTACCGCGCCGGGCATGGCGATGGCAGCCGGGACAAGCGCCAAGGCCGCCGTTACAATCCCTACTACGGCCGGGATCGCTTTCCGCCTGCCACGCGCGACGACTACGTGCGGGGTTACAGTGCGGGCTATCGGAACGCGAATGACAATCCTTGGAGCCAGCGCCGCGCCTATGAGCTGGGCGAAAACCGGGGCCGCCGTGACCGGCTGGCGGGTCGCTCGATGAATCCCGACCGCCACTCCGGCGAGGTTCCGGCCGCCGTACGCGGCGACTTCCGCAGGGGCTACCGGGAGGGCTGGAATTCCGCGGGTTCCCGCGCGGGGAGGCCGCAGCCTTATTTAACACGGCCCTAAAATTGCGTTGCAGGGGCGCGAACTTAGCTGTTGCAGACCGCAGGTCCCTTCAGTTAGGCCTTCCGGGGATATGAAGTCATCACTCCTAGTCGGCACCCTCGCCGTCACGCTGGCGTCCTCCCTGAACGCGGAAGTTTTTGTCCTCGGCGCGAGCTGGCGCGAAAGGTTGCGGGCTGCCCCGGAAGGTCAGATCGAGCGGGGGAAGAGGGACGCTGCCGCCCCGCGTGGGTATGTCATCCTTGAGACCACCGAAGAAGGCCTGGAAGGCGCTTTTATCGAGTATCGCAATGTGCGGGGACTGGGCAAATCCTACTCCGTCACCACCGGCTTCACCGGCTTCAAGGCGGACATCGTGGATGACACCTACGGCACCAGCCGGCGGATGTACGGTCATATCCTCACGCCTGTCACCGGGACCACGGTGGAAGATCCGATGATGTCTTTCTCCGGCAGCGTGTCGGGAGAATCCTCCTGG
>CBIHMP010000064.1:0-15252 GCA_966211015.1 uncultured Luteolibacter sp.
CGCTCGGACCCACCGGAACTCCCGCCTCCGCCAACGCCCGCATCGCCTCCAGCCGGGCCCTCGGCGATGAGGCACCCGGCTCCAGGATCCGGGCGAGCTTCGGATCCAGCGTCGTCACGGAGATCAGCACGCACACCGCTTGGAACTTCGCCAGCTCCGCCAGATAATCGAGATCGCGGGTGATCAGCGCGTTTTTTGTCACGAGCCCGACCGGCTGCCGGAAACGCGCCATCACCTCCAGACAGCGGCGGGTGATCTCCAGCTTCCGCTCCACCGGCTGGTAGCAATCCGTGACCCCGCTCATCGCGATCATCGACGGCCGGTACGAGGGCTTGGCAAGAGCCGCTTCCAGCAAGCGCGGCGCATCCGCCTTCACCACGATTTTCGATTCGAAATCCAAACCGGCGGAAAAGCCGAGATACTCGTGGTAGATCCGGGCATAGCAGTAGGAGCAACCGTGCTCGCAGCCGCGGTAGGGATTCACGCTGAGGTCGAAGGAGAGATCCTCGGAGTGGTTCCGATTGAGGACCGTCTGCGTGTCGTCCCGCAGGAAGGTCGTCCGCAGCGGGCGCGGATCTTCGTCCACCCACGCGTCCTCGTCGGTCTCGACGCGAAGGGCCTCGAAGCGATTGAAAGGGTTGTCGCGGGCACCCCGGCCGTGGTGCGGATCCATACTCCCAGCTTCGCAGACCTCTCCGCCGCAACAATCTAATTGTTCACGTGAACACTATTTAATTCAGGGAAAGCACGTTGCGGAAAAGAGGGCTTTCGCGGAACAGTTAGACGTGTCGAAGGAAGCGCGTGCCGGAGCCTTTGCCGCCACCGCTTTGGTCGTGGCCAGCATGGTGGGCGTCGGCGTATTCACCTCGCTGGGTTTCCAGCTGTTCGAGCTGAACTCGGGGCCCCAGATCCTGTTCCTCTGGCTTCTCGGCGGGCTGATCGCGCTGTGCGGCGCGTTTTGCTACGCCGAAGTGGCCGCGGCACTTCCGAAGTCCGGCGGCGAGTACCATTTCCTGCGCAGCATTTATCACCCGAGCCTCGGCTTCATGGCCGGCATGCTCTCGGCCTTCGCGGGCTTTGCGGCGCCCACCGCGATCACCGCGCTTGCCTTCGGCGAGTATTTTCACCGTGCCTTCAATACCGTCGGGATCACCCACGCCGCCGCGGCCGTGATTCTTCTGGGAACCGCGGCGCATGCGGTGAGCACGCGCACGAGCGCTCGCGTACAAGTAGCCGCCACCTCGCTGAAGCTCCTCCTTATCCTGATCTTCATCATCGCGGCCTGGACCCTGCCGGGGGAAGGCGACATCCGCTGGGCGATCGACTGGAAAACAGACGCACTGGCCGTGGCAAAGCCCGCCTTCGCCGTGGCACTCCTGTATGTGACCTACTCCTACACGGGCTGGAATGCGGCCGTCTATGGCCTGGAGGAATGGCATGATCCCCGGAGGACCGTGGGGCGGGCGCTCCTCTGGGGGACGCTGCTGGTCACGCTACTCTATGTGGGCCTGAACGCTTCCTTCCTCCATGCCGCCCCGGTGGCTGCGCTGCGGGGCCAGGAAGCGGTCGGTCATATCGCGTCCGAATCGCTCTTCGGGAAGGGCGCGGCCCGGATGGTCTCGGGGCTTTTCGCCGTGGGGCTTTTCGCTTCCGCCAGTGCCTTGGTGGGGGGGGGCCCACGGGTGCTCGGAGCGTGGGGCCGGAACTTGCGCTCGCTCTCTTTCGTCGCGCCGCGGCGCGACGTCCCTCACCTCGCCCTGCTTTTCCAAGCCTCCCTCGCGCTGATCCTGGTGTTCGCGGCCCAGTTGCGGGAGTTGATGGAGGCGACCCAGATCGGGCTGACGCTTTCCACCTCCCTCGTCGTCGCCGGATGTATGGTCCTGCGCTCGAGGTCGCCCGGGCTGCCGCGCCCGGTAAAGGTCCCGCTCTACCCGCTTCCCCCCTTGATTTTCCTAGCGATGGCAGGATTTGTCATCGTGCATTCCGCCGTCCGCCATCCGGGGACCACCCTCACCGGCGGCGGGATCGCCCTGTTTTTCGCGCTGATCTGGTTTCCACTCAAACGCCTCCGACGATGAAACGCCTCGTGCTGCTTTCTTGTTTACTCACCGCCGCCTGCTCACCGGAGCCACCGCCACGCGGCCAAACCCAGACGCTCGCCCCCGGGCCCGAGGTCTTCGTGCCTGCGGAAGGCCAGGCAACCGCGGATGATATCGCGCGCTTCCTCGCCGGTCGGCCCGTGAATCGCGGGGCAGTGCTTTCCCAGATGCAGCAGACGGGAGTCTATCAGGGGCATTCGGAGGAAATGGCGCTGAGATGGCGGATGTTCGCTTCCAAGCGCACCGGCCGCCAGCGGGACTGGTCGGCAGTCAATCTCCAACCGGTGATCGGAAATCCCCGGGTGTTGCTTTATCCCTTCGGCGGGCCGGATCTGCTCCACGCCACCGCGCTTTTCCCCCAGGCGTCCAACTATGTCCTCCTCGGCCTGGAACCGGCCGGCGGGCTTCCCGATCTGGAGAACGCGGATCCCAACGCGGTGATGGGCGCGCTCCGGCGCTTGGGGACCGCGATGGACTCCCAGTTGACCCACGGCTATTTCATCACGAAGGACATGAAGGGCGATTTGGCGGGCGGGCCGATGCCCGGGGTCACCCCCATCCTCCTCGCCAGCCTCGCGCTCATGGACGCGACGGTGGAGAGCGTCGAGCCGCTCAGTGCGGCGGGTCGGCCGGGGGTGGATATCCGCTTCCGGCTGCCCGGCGGAGGTTCCCGCCGGGCCATTTATGTTTCCGGCGATCTTTCCAACGGCGGCTTCAACTCCTCCTTCCGGAGCTGGATCTCGTCCTATGGCGGCAGCGTTGCTTACTTCAAGGCCGCCTCCTACCTGATGCACGATTCCTCCTTCTCCGGAATCCGCGACTGGGTCCTCGGCAATTGCCGCGGCGTGGTTCAAGACGACTCGGGCATTCCCTACCGCTACTACGACTCCTCTAAATGGGACATCCGCCTCTACGGCGACTATCAAAGCCCCATCGAGCTCTTCGCCAAGCACTCCCAAGGAGATCTCCGCGCCGCCTACGCTGCCATCGGAGGCGGACCGCCCATCCCCTTCGGTTCCGGTTACCACATCCGGCCGGTCGAGGCGAACCTGATGATCGCGGTGAGAAAGTAGGCCTGCCTATCTTCCCAGCGCCGCCAGGAAGGGCCCGTCCCTCCACGAAGACGCCCGCCCCAAACGCGCGACGACCTTGTCCTCCCCCGGCCAGATGAAGACTCTCCTGCCGGAGGAGCCGACCAGAGCCACCATGCCGGAGGGCTGGTCCCGGGAAAGGCAGGCCCACTGCCAGAATCCCGCGGGCCGCGGCGGATCGAGCGCATCTTCCACTTCGATCACGTGCGCCCCGGGACTCCCCGCATTCGAGTTTCTCCAGATCCCGCCGCCGAAGATGGGATTCACCGCCGACGGCCGGGTCATCCGCGCGAAATGAGCGGCGTCAAACCCGGCGGTGTTCTCGCCGCGCAGCAGTGCCCCCACCGTGCGGCCCAGCCGGCCCAGATCGGAGACCGTCATTTCGGCACCGGTGGAGAGGAAAAAGCGGCCTTTCTTGTCCGAGCGCCAATCGGGACTGCTCAGGCCGATGGGCCGCATCACGGCGCGATGAAGGAATTTCTCCAGGGTCTCGCCCCGTCCGGAAAGTTTCCGCCGCATCAGTTCCGCCAGCAATTCCCAGGAGGCGGGGCCGTAGCGGAATACGGTGCCTGGTTCATCGACCGCCCGGAGAGCCACCGCGGCGCGGCCCTTGTCGTCGGGGTTGCGGTAAAGTGCGGCCACCCCGGCCTCCAGCCCGGCTGTTTGCTGGAGGAGCATCGATACGGTGATCCGCATTTTCCGGGGGTCGCCCTGCCATTCGGGAATGGCGGCTGCCGCCCGCTCCTGATCGGACAGCCAGCCCTCCTCCATGGCCTTGGTGGCGGCCAGCGCGGCGAGGCATTTCGTGAGGCTCAAGGACTGATCGCGCGTCTCCGGGTTCCATGCGGCCACTTGTCGGCCGCCCTTCCACGCCACCCAGCCTTTGCCGCCATACCGCTTGGCGAGGGCATCCGCGCGCTCGAGCCGCGACGCCGTCCACCTTTCTCCGGCGGGGGATCCGGCGCAGCCGGTGCAGGCGGCGGCCAGAAAACAGAGAAATTCGCGGCGGCTGGAAATCATGCGATCTTCCTACATCGCATACACCCGGATCGGGAAGGCTCAAGCCCTCCCCTAACGCCATGCCTTGCGCCTTGCCCCGGAGCGCGCCGTCCCCTACATCCGCCCCGTGCTCACGATCCACAAGCTCACGAAGACTCTCGGCGGCCGCACCCTTTTCCGGGATGCGGAACTGTCGATCAACTGGGGCGAACGCATCGCCCTGGTCGGTCCGAACGGCGCGGGGAAATCCACCCTGTTCCGCATGATCCTCGGCCAGGAGGAGCTGGATAGCGGCACGATCGAGCGCGACGACTACGCGATCACCGGCTACCTCGCCCAGGAATCCGGCGACCCGGGAGATGAAACCGTGCTGGAGATCGCCATGGGCATCACCCCCGAGATGGTGAACTACCTCCGCACGATGCGGGAGCACGAGGCGAAAGGCACGCTGGATCACCCGGACTACGCGCACGCGCAGGATCAATTCAACCACCTGAACGGCTACCAGCTCGAGCCGAAGGCGAAGAAGATCCTCGCCGGGCTGGGCTACAAGGAAGGCGACTTTCACAAGACGGCGCGGGAGTTTTCCGGTGGCTGGATCATGCGCGCCTATCTCGCGCGGCTGCTGGTGCAAGAGCCCGACCTGCTGATGCTGGACGAGCCGACGAACCACCTCGACCTGCTGTCCCTGCTCTGGTTCCAGCGCTATCTGATGAATTATCCGGGCGCGATCCTGATGATTTCGCACGACCGCGACTTCATGGACGCCATCGTCGAGAACGTCGTGGAAATCGATCCCGACGCGCAGGAGCTGATCGCCTATACCGGCAACTACTCCAGCTACCTCGAACAGCGCGAGGCACGCTACGAGCAAAAGGTCCAAGCCTACCGAAATCAGAACAAGGAGATCGAGCAGCACCAGGAATTCATCGACCGCTTCCGCCAGGTCGGATCGAAGGCCGCCCAGGTGCAGTCGCGCATCAAGTTTCTTGAGAAACTGGAGAAGATCGAGAAGCCGCGAGCGCCCCGCAAGCCCTTCAAGTTCGCTTTCCCGCAGCCGCCCCGCTCGAACCAGAAGGTCATCGATCTCCAGAAGATCAGCCAAGCCTATGGCGACAAGCAGATCTACAAGGATCTCGATCTGACCATTGAGCGTGGCGACAAGATCGTGCTCGTCGGACCGAACGGCGCGGGCAAGTCCACGCTGCTGAAGATCCTCTCCGGCCACCTGCCGATCAATGGCGGCAAGCGCGAAGTCGGGTATGCTACGAAGCTCGGCTACTACTCGCAGCACCGCTCCGAAACCCTCAACGAGAACAACACCGTGCTCGAGGAGGTGATGGCGAGCTGCACCACCCTGCGGGAAGAAGACGCCCGGGCGATCCTCGGCTCCTTCCTCTTCCGCCGCACGGATGTGGAGAAACGCTGCAGCGTCCTTTCCGGGGGCGAAAAGTCCCGCCTCAACCTGGTGAAGTTCCTCGTCGATCCGCCGAACCTTCTCCTCATGGACGAGCCGACGACTCACTTGGACATTCTCTCCATCGACTCGCTGGTGAACGCGCTCAAGAACTACGAAGGCACGCTCGTTTTCATCTCCCACGACGTGCACTTCATCCGCAATCTCGCGGAAACCACGCTTCACATCAACAACGGCACCGTCACCCGCTACACCGGCGGCTATGACTACTTCCTGGAGAAGAGCGGTCTCAACGACGACCGCGGTGCCGTGACGGCGTGAGGCAGGTCCTCAGCCCTGCACGGATGGCCTCTTTCTCAGGGCCATCCGGTCTTCAACTGCACCAGGAATAGCACGAAGAGCATCAGCGAGAGGAGTGTCCCCGTGCCGAAGATCAGCCACCGGCCCCGGCCGAGCGGCTCGCCCTTCCGGAAGAGCCCGCGCAGATAGAGCTCCGCGGCGGGTCCGAGGAGGAAGCAGGCATTGGCCGCTACCGCCACTACCAGTCCTGCCACGAGAGCCTGGACCACCCCGACCTCTTCTTCCGTCACCAGCGTGAAGAGGATCAGGAATCCGGGAAGCGCCAGCAGCGCATTGTAGAGGAGTCTCAGCTTCTCCCACGCCAGCACCAGCTCCCGCAGGGCCGGCTTCTGATCCTCCACCGGCTTCAACGAACTGGCGGGAGGAGCGTAGGGATCCATGGCGGAGACTCAGGGTAAAAGGGCGAGACGGTGCAGGTAGTCGTAAGAGTAAATGCCGGTCGAGTGCCCGTCCGCCCAAAAAAGTTGCAGGGCGTAACCGCCGACCGCCTCGAAACGCAAAAGCTCGAACCCGTGGGGGCCGATCTGCTGCACCGGACGCAGCACCCGGCCGAGGGCATCCGGCTCCCCTTGGCACGCGGCGCAGGGGCAAGCCCGCCGCAAGAGATCGAGGGGAAGATACAATTCCTCGCCTTCGGAAAAGCGGAGCGCGAGCTCGGAGCCGATGACGGTCGCGTGATCGAGTTTGTTCATGCCGGGTAAAAGCGGTCGCCGAAAATTGCGGATCCGACCCGGACGACGGTGGCGCCTTCAAGGATCGCCTGCTCGAAATCCCCGCTCATCCCCATGCTCAGGCCGGGGAGCGGCAGGCCCGTTTCGGCACGGAGCCGGTCCCGGAGTTCCCGGGTGGCGGCGAACCACCTGCGGGCGTTCTGCGGATCATCCGGGGGAATCGACATCAGCCCCAGCAGATCGATCTGCCGGAAGGCGGCCAATTCCGCGGCGGCGCGGATCAACTCCCCGGGAGAGAAGCCGCCCTTGCTCTCCTCGGAAGCGATGTTGACCTCCAAATATACCTCGGGGCGCTTCCCCTCCTCTCCCGAGATGCGATCCAGGTATTCCGCCAGGCGCAGCGAGTCCACGCTGTGGATGGTGTGGAACTCCCCCAGCACCTTCCGCACCTTGTTCCGCTGGAGCCCGCCGATGAAATGCCAGCGGATATCCGCGGGGAGCACGGCGATCTTCGAGGAAGCCTCCTGCTGGCGGCTTTCTCCGAAGTGGCGATGCCCGGCGTCATACGCCTCCTGCACCGCCGCCGCGGGAAAGGTCTTCGAGACGGCTAGGAGCCGCACCTCTCCCGCATCCCTTCCCGCCGCGACACACGCGCCCGAGATCCGGGCGTGGAGCCCGGCCAACCGTTCGGCAATTTCCGTCATCAACGGTCGAGCATGCCTGCCATCCGAGCATCCTGCGTGACCTCGATCAGGTCGTTGAGAATCGCGATGCTTTCGCGACGGTAGGGATCGAGCGCGCTGGGCCATTGCGGAGTGTCGTCGAGCTCCGCGGTCTCGTCCTTCGCCCGGCGCATGTACTGCTGGTTCTCCGCGGAGGGGTCGAAGGGGCGGAGATCGCCGCCTTTCTCCACATCGTCCAAGGTCAGCTTGTAGAACGAGAGCTGCTCCTTGTCCTTCTTCTGAACTTCGGAGAAGCGCGCCTTTCGCTCCACATTCCGCTGCTGCTGCTGCTGCTCGATCTCATCCAGCTCCTTGGTCCGCTCCGCGAGATTGAGCGAAACCTTGTTGTCCTGGATGCGCGCCTTCGCCTTCGCGACGTCTTCCGAAATGTAGGCGAAGTCCTTCGAGGCATTCACCCGCTCCTCGCTCAGCTCCTTGATGCGCGGCAGGAATAGCTGCTCTTTCTTCAGCGGATTGAAACCGGGCGCGCGGGCGATCATGTCATGCTCCAGCGGATGGTCCAGGAAGGCCTCGCCCACCTCCAGGGCGTCCGTGAGGCTGGGCAGAACCACATCCGGAATGACCCCCATCTTTTGGGTGGAAGATCCGGAGGGGCGGTAGAATTTCTGAATGGTCACCTTGAGGGTGCCGGCCTTGTTGCGGGCCTTGAAGAAGGGAAGCATGCGGCCGATGTCCATCGGCTGCTGGACCGTTCCCTTCCCGAAGGTCGAGGACTCGCCCACGATGACGGCGCGGTGATTGTCTTGCAGCGCACCGGCCAGGATCTCGCTGGCGGAGGCGCTGCTCTTGTCCGTGAGCACCACCATGGGCCCGTCGTAGATCGGATCCTTGTCCGATTCCTTCACCTGGCGCTCGCCGAACGTATTTTTGACCTGCACCACCGGACCGCGGCGGGTGAAAAAGCCGGTCATGCGCCGCACTTCTTCGAGTGCTCCGCCGCCATTGTTGCGCAGGTCGAGCAAGAGACCGTCGATGCCTTCGTCCTTGAGGCGCTCCAGCAGGCGCTCGACATCCACCGAACAGCGGACCTTGCCTTCCTCGAAATCGGCATAGAAAGAAGGAAGCGTGATGACGCCCAGACGGGAGGATTCGCCGTCCTTGGACTTCATCTCGATGATCTCCGCGCTGGCCTGCTCGTCCTTGAGGGCCACCTTGTCCCGCACGATCGTAATCAGCGTGGTTTCACCCGGGGCACCTCCCGCCGGCTCGGCCTTGAGCTGCACCGGAGTGCCCTGCTGGCCGCGGATGAGATCGACCACCTTGTCGATCTTCATGAACATGATATCGACCATTTCCCGCGGGCCTTCGCCATCCGGATCGACGGCGACCACCCGGTCGTTCAGCTTGAGAGCTCCGTGCTTGTCGGCAGGGCCGCCGACCACGATTCCCATGATCTTCGTGGCACCATCCTCCTCGCCCTGCAGAAGCGCGCCGATCCCCACCAGTTCGTTCTTCATCCCGTCGCGGAAGCGGTCCATCTCCCGGGTGCTCATATAGTCCGTATGGGGATCGAAAGCCCGGGCGATCGCGCTCAGGAACATCGCCGCCACGTCTTCACCATCCACGTCCTTCACGACGCTGTGGTGGAAACGCTCGTATCGCAGCGCGAGCTTCTCCCGCGGATCCTTGTCGTTCTTCAAGGGATTCGGCTTGCCCTGCTTCTCCGCCATCTTCGCGATCATGTCGCGGCGGAGCATCTCGGAAAGTACCGCCTCCTTGATCTGCTGGCGCCAGAGGGCCATCGCCGCGGCTTCATCCTTCGGCCATGCCGCGTCCTTGCGGCTCCGTTGGATGGACTCCTCCTTCGTGAAATCGAACTCTTCCGCGGCCAGCAGGCGCTTCGCCTCCGCCACGCGCGCATCGACCCGCTTCTTGAAGGTATCGTAGATATCCTGCGCCGCGTGCATGCTCTGCTGCTTCATGAGCATCTCGGGGAGATTCCCTGCGTACTCCCGGGTAAAGCGGTCGATGTCCTGCTGGGTGAAGTACACCTTTCCCGAATCCAGATCGCGGAGAAAATCCTCGAGAAAGCGGGGGCCCATGTCGTTGAAAGGCAGCCTCGCGAAGTGGCTGTTCTGCAACATGATCGCCATCTGGCGGCCCACCTCGTCGAAATCCGCCTGCTGGGCGCATGCAGTGAGGGTAGTAGCCGTAAAACCTACCGCGAGGGCAGCGTTGCGGATGCGTGAGAATTTCATGGAACTTAGATTACCGGGGCGGACAATTTGGCTAACGTCGCACAGGGGGTAGAATTGTCGATTTTTTAAACCCGCGGCGACTGCCGTCACGGGGCTTTGCCGGCGCGGCGGGCGCGATCGAGCCAATCCTTGAAAAAGGCTTCCTGCGCCTCCTTCTCGAGCTTGCCGAGCAGTTCGAGGTCGGGCGCCGGTGGAACCAAGCCGTTCTGAAACCCCGCTTGCTGGCGTTCCGGCAGGCCCATCGGCCGGGCGGCCAACTTCACCGTCAGCTCGAGCTTCTCCGCACCGCGCATGGCCTCCAGCTTCACCTCGGCCCCCGGCTTATATTTCTTTACCTCCGCCACCAAGGCGGTGGTGGCCCCGGGGCCATCGCAGCGGAGATCTCCCAAGGCGAGGATGATGTCGTTGACCTTCAGCCCGCCGAGATCCGCAGGCGAACCCGGGACTACCTGCTTCACCAGCACGCCGGAGACGCCGGCACCGGGAAGACCGCCGTTGAGGTCTTCCATCACGATCCCCAGATAACCCCGGCCGTTCGACTTCTGGTACTCATCGACCACCAGTGCCGTGAGGGACTCCCGCAGGCGTATCTTCACCTCCGGATCGATCGCCCCCTCATGCTCCCGGAGAAGCAGATCCTTCGCCTCGGCGGGATGATCCGCCGCCCATTCCTGGATGCGTTCCTGAGCCTCGACCCGCTCCTTGAAGTCCTCGCTGGAAAGCCGGCCGATCCAACGCTTCACTTCCCCCGCCTCGCAAAAAGCCGTAACCGGAATGGCCCAAAAGACCATCCCGGCGACGAAAGCAATCGTGAGGCGAACCGTGCGCATCACGGGACGGAAATAGAGTTACCGGCCAAGGAGATCCTTCTGCGGAACGAGGATCGTATCGTTCGGTTCCAGTATGATATTCATGAACTTGGTCTGGGTGAGATCGTATTCCTTTCGATCACTGCCGCGGATCAAGCCCACCCGCCTCATACTGCCGAACTCGGTGGCTCCCCTCGCGGCCTGGACGGCATCGTAGAGGGTCAATCCCCGCACGTAATCGACGGGACCGGGCATCTTCACCTGACCGCCGACGGTTACCTTGAGCTTCGCCAGCGTCTCGTCCGTCGAGGCGAAAACCTGGATGGTCGGGTGGGTATAGATTTCCGCCGCGCGGTAGGCCGCCTCGATGCTGGCAGCCAAGGCCTGCGGGCTCAGGCCTGCGGCCCGCAGCGAGCCCACGAAGGGCATGCGGATCGTGCCGGACTCCGAAACCGGGTAGGTATTGTTGATCAGGGTGGTCTCCGTAGCGGGAACGCCCTGGATCCGGATCTCGATGGCCCGGCCGGCGCTGATGGTGGATTGCGCGTTCACCGCGGGGAGAAACCCGAGGAGGCACGCGAGCAAAAGGAAGAGATGTTTCATAAAATTTATTTTGGGCTGGCGACCGGGGGTGTCAATACAGGTCTTGCTTGGACTCGTCCTTGGAGGAGCGGGATGCCCCGCGCGACGAGGCCGGTGCCGGACCCGAGGCCGGCGCGGAAGGCACAGGCGCCTGCGATTCGGCGGGGGCGTAGTAGGTGTAGTAGCTGGTGTAGTATTGATACTGGCTGTCGCTGCGGACATCCACGTTGTTCAGGACCACCCCGATCACGTGGCCACCCACGTTTTCGACAGCCTGCTTCACCCGCAGGAGCATGTTCCGGGGCAGCTTCCGGTGCTGCACGACGATCATCGTCAGGTCCACCTCGCTCGCGAGCACCGAGGCGTCGCTCACCCCGAGGATCGGCGGGGAGTCCACCAGCACCAGGTCGAAGCGCTGCTTCACATCCTGGATCAGCTCCGACATGCGGCGCGAGTTCAGGATCCCCGCGGCATCCGCCGGCAGGATGCCGGAAGGCATGAAGTAGAGGTTGTCCACCGGGGTCTGGAGGATCACGTCCTCCAGCATCAGCTCCGTGGTCAGGTAGTTGGTAAGGCCGACGGAATTGTTGATGTCGAAGAAGGTGTGAAGGCGGGGACGACGCAGGTCGGCGTCGATCATCAAGGTGGTATAGCCGCCCTGGGCGCAAATGTAAGCGAGGTTCACCAGCGTGGTGGATTTGCCCTCGCCCGCACCTCCGGAGACCACCGTGATGGCATTGTCCTCCGGGTTCTTGCGGTTGAACTCGATGTTCGTCCGGAGAATCCGGTAGGCCTCCGCATCCGGGCTCATGCCGCTCTGCTTGTAAAGCACGCCCACATCCTTCGGAATCACGGCGAGCACGGGCACCTGCAAGTAGCGCTCCACGTCTTCGAGCGTCTTCACGGAGGTGTCGAGATACTCGAGGAAGAAGGCGACGCCGACACCGAAGACCAGCCCCACCACCGCACCAAGCGCGAGGTTCAGCTTGATGTTCGGGCTAACGGGAACTTGGGACACCGAGGGCTCCTCATGCATGATGATCGGTTCCTCGATCACCTTCATCTGCATCTCCTCGGTGATTTCCTTCACTTTCAGTTGCTCCAGAAGCCGCTGCGAGGTTTCGAAATCGTTCTTCGCATCGACGAAAGCTTGGTTCGCGATCCCCTTCTTGATGGCCCCGTCTTTCTTCTCGATCACCGTCGCCTCCAGCCGCGAAGCCTGCTCCTTGGCCAGTTCGAGCTTGGCTTTGAGCGTCTCCCGGAGATTGGCAACCGCCTCGACAAGATCCTGCTCCATCTTCTTGATGATCGCTTCCTGACCTTGGACCAGGGGGTGCTTGCGACCCAAGCCGGAGCTCTTCAGGCCCTCGAACTCGCGCTTCTGCTCCTGGTACTGCGGCAACAGCGTCGGGATGATATTGTCCGGCAGGCTCAGGCCGCCGGCATAGTTCATGAGTTGCTCGCCGTCATACTTGAGCAGGGTCTCGATCTGGCTCTCCAGCTGGATCCGGTCCTGTTCAAGCTCCATGTAGGCCTTCGCCGCATTTTCGGCATCGACGGCCTCGTCGAATCTGCCCGAGCCTTGGAAAACACTCTGGTCTCCCTGATAGATGATTCCTTCCTGCCTGATGATTTGAGATAGCAACTTCCGCTTGTCTTCGACGGCGTCCTCCTGCTGCTGGACGGCTTTGCGGAGTTGATCCATGGCTTGATTCGCAAAATCTCCCTGGAGCTTCGTCCGGCGGTCCCGGTAGGCCTCGGAGACCGCTTTGGCGATCGCCTGCGCGTCCTTCGGATCGCTGTACCTGGCCGTGATCTCGATCATGGAGGTTCCGCGGATATTCTCCGCATCCACGATGTTGCGCAGCATGCGCCGCACCTCGTCAGGCTCCTTGTTCCACTTGTTCACGAGGTCGAGATCCTCGATCGCGGCATCCAAAGTCTTCTGCGCCTTGATCACCTCGAATTCCGTCGGGAAGAACGTGGTGTTCATTTCCAGGGTCGAAGCCCGGTTGTCGGACATTCCGGGGATCAGGTTGGTGCCCGTTCCCTTCGGCCGAACTTGCACAACTGCCTTGCTCTCATACTTCTTCGGCATCACGTACGTGATCACCAGAGCTGTCATGAAAACGAGCAAGAACGTCAGGAGGATGACCCCGTAGCGGTTCTTGATGACCTGCCAGTAATCGACGGCATGGAGGTTCGCCTCCGATTGATTCAAGGATTGGTTCATTCGATCAAGATTGATGGGATGGTTATTGTCTCTGATCGCCCGTCATTCAAACGAAAACTCCCGCAATGGTTGACCACTGCGGGAGCTTTGGATTCTAGAATGGATGAGGATCTTGAAAAGGACTGCTCGAAAACAGGGCCCCGATCAGAACTCGGCGCGCACTCCAAGGTTCACGCGATTCCGTTCATACTCGCGGCCAGGGAGGTCGGAGCTGGAATCGGTGTAGTTGTAAGAGACGTTGCCGAAGAGGTTCTCGGTGAACTTCACCGACAAGCCGATGTAGGCGTTCACGAGGTCTTCACCCGGGGAGCCACCGTATGGAAGCGGGGTGGAAGCGAGGCGGCCGTCTTCGTAGTCGGTCATGATGTAGTCCACACCGCCGAAGAGCGAGAGCATGGGCGACAGGTCGTATTCGCCGCTGACCCCGATGCGGAGCGTCTGGCGATTGTCGAACTCGGTAAGCAGCGGGCCGAGGATGCCGTTGGCCGTCACCACCGTGTCATAGTCTTCCACGCCGTAGCGGAGGAAGGAGCGCACGCGGAACTGCTCGTTGATGTTCGAGTTCAAGGTCAGCTCGGCATACGGATCGGTCGAATCGCTGCCACCGACCGAATCAACCTCGCGGAATTGCGCGCCAACGCGGGCAATCAGGATGGTGTTCGGGCTGAAGCGGTGTTCGGCACCCACCAGCAGGTAGTGGTTGGTGGAGTCCGAGGCAACGCCGTTACCCGTGGTCTCCGAGTAGCGGTAATCAAGCGTTCCGACCGTCTGCGGCGAGAACTGGTAGCGGAACTGGTTGTAAACCGTCCACGTGAACCGATCCGAATGCGGCACGGCGGAATCGTAGTCGAGATCGCTGAGCGTGAAGCCGGTGTAGGTGGCCAAGCGCTCGGTCCAGCGGTAACCGACGGAATTGTCGGTCTGCCAGAAGAGATACTCACCAACTTGGCGGGATGTCGAGTAACCGTAGGCGTAATCCGGCTCCAGTTCGTAGGAGATGTGGTTACGGCTGGAGAAACGCAGGCGCTCGCTCACGCGGTGCGTGAAGTTCAAGCCGACACGGGCCTGGCCATAAAGATCTTCGGATCCGGTCGCTTCCGGTTCGTCGAAGTAGTAAATGGCACCCACCCGGGCGTAGATGTCCCAAGTGGTCTGCGGCGTGATCGAGACGAAGGAGAGGCCGACGTAAGGATTGATGCTCAGGGCCTCGTCATCGGCACCGATGCCGACGGCGGTCGGATTGACGTTGTCATCCCAAGTCAGGTTGACACCCACCGTCCACTTCAGGGGAAGGCTCTCTTGAGCCTCGTCCTGAACATAGTAGAGGCTGGCATTGGCGGCGCCAATAGCAGAGGCGGCGGCGAGCGTGGAAAGCAAACTGCGTTTCATGTAGGAAAGGAAAGCTGGTATTAAAATCGATACGGCGCGCTTGCCGGCTTCAGAAAACCTCAACCGGCGGCTCCTCGACGATGAAGTCAACCGGCGTTGCAACCGGAGGAACGATCACAGGCGGGATTGCCGAAGGGAGGCCGGGCGGAAGCGCAGGAGCGCCGCCAGGGGTCGGGCCGACAGGGCCTTGGCCCGGGAAATCCAGGGGATTCCAAGCAGGCTTGACTTCGACGTGCTCGGCTTTGCCGCCCTTCGAGCTGTAACCGGACTCACCCTTGTTGGGATCGATGCGATTCATCACGGCCTGCACATCGGCAAGAGCCTCCGGTGCCACGGCGACGGCACACTGGGAAATCAGGCGCATCTTGTCCGGGGCGGAGGTGGCGGCGGTTTCGACGATCGCGGCGATGGTCTTGTTGTCTGCCTTGGACGCCTCGATGGCGGCCTTGACGACTTCGCAAGCGCAGCCCGGGTTTGCGGAGACTTCCGCTTCAACGATCTGGAGAACTTCGGCAGGCTTGGCAGCCACCGCGTGCTTCACCGAAACGGAGATCTTCAGGCAATCCACTTCAGCCATCGTGGCGGCGGGAAGCATGGCCAGCGCGGCTGCCACTAGAGCAAATCGGAACGTGGTTTTCATGTGTGGGAATAGGATCGGGAT
>CBIHMP010000065.1:0-15235 GCA_966211015.1 uncultured Luteolibacter sp.
GACGGTCGCCTGCCGGAGCTCTTCTGCGGCTTCGACCGGGCGGAGCACCCGGAGAAAAGAGGATTCTCAAATTTCAAAATATCATCGGGAAAACCGATCTTTCCTTCAGGCCTATCGATTTCCCCTCGTGCAGGGCCCGATGCAATTTTCTGCATATGCCTCCCAAGATACTCATCCCTCTGGCCGTTCTCTCCCTGGCCTCGTGTAACGAATACCACACCCCGCCCTCAACTTCCTTGCCCATGACAGGGGGATCGTCGGGTGCCGTTCAGGATCATCCTCACGCGCGCCCGACGGTCCTTTTCCCCGCACGGGTAGCCATCGCCCGCATCGAGCCGGCCTACGATTCCTTCCGCCTGGTATCCGGCGGCGGCTCGGAGAATCCGGAGCACGCGGCGAAGGTGGCGGCTCTGCCGGGAGTCCGGGCGATGGTTCCACTCGGCCGGGTGGCCCTCGCCACCCGCGTGAACTCCTACCGCGAGCTGGACCGCGAGGCGCTGAAGCTGGGAGCGGACCTGCTGGCCGTTTACCGGATCGAGACCGAACGGCGCTCCTCGGATGCCTTCGAACCCCTGAGTATCCTCAGCTTGGGCTTTGCGCCCACCGTCAGCAATCAGACCACCACCGTCGCGACCCTGATAGTGAGGGACGCCCGCACCGGTTACATCTACGGCGTGCTGGAGGAACGGGCGGAAAGCAAGGGCGTGACGATGGCGATGGACATCTCCTCCGCGCAACGGAGGGCGGCGAAACGAACGGAGAAGGAGGCGATGGACCGCTTGATGGAGAGGCTGCCCGGCTTCTGGAATGGCGTCCTCGCCAAAGGGAAGTAGCTCGTGCCGGAGCCGATCACACCAGCTCCGCCGCGATGGGATCCACGAGGGGGGAGCCCGCCCGCGTGAGCACCAGCCGGTCCGCGCGGATCTCGGCCAGCCCGTGTTCCGTCAGCCGTTCCAACCCTTGCGGATCGACGAGGGACAAGGGCACGCCCTCGTCCGTCCGCAACATGAGGGCGATTCGTTCCATCCGCCGCTGCTCCTCGTCCAGCGCCTCGGTCTCGACCACGGCATTTCCCAAGCTTGCGATCATCCTCACGTAGGCCGCGGTATCTGCCACGTTCTTCACGCGCACACCCCTGACGGTAGAAACCGCGGAGGGACCGAGGCCCAGGTAATCCTCGCCGCGCCAGTAACCGCGATTGTGCGACGAGCGCTTGCCCCGCCGGGCGTAGTTCGACGTTTCGTAATGTTCGAAGCCCGCGCCGCGCAGCAATTCATCCGCCAGGAGGAAGAAGCGGGCGTTGGTATCCTCGCTTTCGCTGACTTCGCCGCGCCGCAGGGATTCGAAGAAGGCGGTGTCTTCCTCGTAGGTCAGATTGTAGGCGGAGATGTGATCCGGCCGGAGGGCGATTGCGGTCTCGAGGGTGCTCCGCCAGTCGGCCTCCGACTGGCCCGGGATTGCGAACATCAGGTCGATGTTGATGGAGGGCATGTCCGCCTCGCGCAGGATTTGCACCGACTCCGCGGCTTCCCCGGCGGTATGCTCGCGACCCAGCTTCTCCAGCACGTGCGGCGTGAAGGACTGGATGCCGAGGGAAGTCCGCGTCACCCCCAGTTCGCGGAACAGCCGGGCTTTCGCGAGGTCAAAAGTCGCGGGATTCGCCTCCATCGTCACTTCATCCAGCGAGGATAAATCGAGCAGCGTGCCCAAGCCGCCGAAGAGCCGCTTCAGGTGGGTGGGCGAGAGCATCGATGGGGTGCCACCGCCGAGATAGAGGGTGCGCGGCTTTTCCTCCAAGGCCGCCAGCCGCAGCCGGGCCTCATCCAGCAGTGCATTCACGAATTCGCCCACGGGGGTGTCGCCCGGCGTGTGCTTGTAGAACGAGCAATACGGGCAGACCCGGTGGCAGAAGGGGATGTGGAGGTAGAGCAGCAAGCTGCCCATCCATGGGCGCGCGGAGCAGCCGCGTCAATCCACCAGCAACACCTCGGCATTCGCGGAACGCAGCCGGAAGGTCTTCGACGAAAGATCGTGGGCCGCCTTGATCGAGCGCACGGTGCGGCTTTTCACGCGCATGAGCACGGAGTGGGTGCGGGCGGTCTTGCCGTTCACTTCCACGCCACGCAGGAGGGTGCTATCGGAGATGCCGGTGGCGCTGAAGAGGATCCGGTCGCCCTTGGCGAGGTCCTTCGACAGGTACACGCGGTCGAGGAGTTTCTCGTAGCCCTCCGCGATCAGCACGCGCTTCTCGAGGCTGTCCTTCGGCCAGATTTTCGCCTGCAAGCCACCGCCCAGGCATCGGAGCCCGGCGGCGGAAAGCACGCCTTCCGGAGCGCCGCCGATCCCGATGTAGAGATCCACGTTGCTCTCGGGAAGCGCGGGAGCGATGGCCGCGGCGATATCGCCATCGGAGATCATCCGTAATTTCGCGCCGGTTCGGCGGACGGCGTCGATGTAGGGCTGGTTGCGGGGACGATCCAGGATCATCACGACTATATCGCGGATGTCCTTTTCGAGGATTTTAGCGGTGATCTTGATGACCTCCTCGGTGGGAGCTTCCACGCTGATCGGCAGCTTGGGGTCGGCGATGAATGCCTTTCGGACTTTCTCCGGGTAAGAAAGCTTCTCGAGGTAGAAGGCCGGGATGTCTTCCAAGGCGCTGACTTCCCCGTCCACGGGGATCGCGGCGGCGATGCAGGAGACGGAATTCGCCATGCCCTTCGAGACGTTCGTAGTGCCGTCCACGGGATCGAGCGCGATGTGAAATTGCGGCGAGCCCTCCAGCCAGGTGCCGACCCTCTCGCCTTTGAAAATGCCCGGAGCCTCGTCCTTGATGCCCTCGCCGATCACCACTTCGCCGCGCATGTCCATCAGGTCGAACATGCCCCGGATCGCGTCGCAAGCGGCGGCGTCCGCGGCTTCCTTTTCGCCGCGGCCCATCCAGCGGTGGGCCACGATGGCTGCCCCTTCCGTGGCGCGGAGGAAGTCCATTTCAAAGATGCGTTCGGGATCGGTCATGGGATGGATAAAGAAGGAGGTGCCGCCACGGGCTCAGCGGCCGATGAAGCGTTCAAAGATGGCATAGGTGGCCTGCCACCTCTCGCGGTCTTGCGGGCGGTAGGTTTCAAAGGTGAAAGAATTCCTCACCAATTGCCTGCCCGCCGCGAGGTCCGGAAGATGGCCGGTGGCGATCATTTGCACCACGATGTTTCCGCAGGACGTGGCCTCGATGGGGCCGGCGATAACCTCGATTCCCAAGGCATCCGCCGTCGCCTGTGCCAGGAAGGCATTCTGGACGCCGCCGCCGCCCGCGTGGAGTCGCTCGAACCGCCTGCCCGAGAGCCGGCAGAAATTCTCGTAGATCGTGCGGTATTTTAGCGCCAGCGATTCGGAGGCGACGCGCAGCACCGTGCCTTTGTCCCGCGGCACCTGCTGGCCGGTGCGTTCGCACCATGCCTGGATCTTCGCAGGCATCCGGCCGGGAGAGGCGAAAACCGCATCATCCGGATCGATGAAGGCGGAGAAGGAGGGTGCCGCTTCGGCCAGCTTGGCCATCTCCGCGTAGGAGAGGTTGTCGCCATCCAGCGCCCACTGGCGCTTGCACTCCTGGATCAGCCAGAGTCCCGCGATGTTCTTGAGGAAGCGCACGGTGCCTTCGACTCCGAGTTCGTTGCAGCAGCGGGCGGCGAAGGCCTCCGGCGTGCGGATCGGCTCGCGTGTTTCCAGCCCCATGATCGACCAAGTGCCGGAAGACAGCCACAGCGCGTCATCCCCCTCCATCGGGATGCCTGCCACGGCCGAGGCGGTATCGTGAGAGGCGCTGGCCACCACCGGGATGTCCTCCATACCGATCTCCCGGGCCACTTCGGGGCGGAGCTTCCCGAGCACCGTGCCGGGCGCGACGATCCTGCCGAAGATGCGGCGCGGCAGCCCCAGTGCGTCGATCACGCCCCATGCCCAGTCGCCCGTACCGGCGTCGAGCAATTGGGAGGTGGACGCGATGGTGCGCTCCACCGCTTTCTCCCCGCAGAGCCAGAAAGCCAGCAGGTCGGGGATGAAAAGAAGCTGGTCCGCGGATGTGAGGGCGGGGGAGGCGATTTGCTTCTCCGCCAGCAGGTGGAGGGAGGAGTTGTAGAAGTTCGTGGTGATGCCGGTCTGCGCGTACACTTCCGCTTCCGGAATTTTCGCGTGCATCACTGCAGGCATGCCCTCGTGCCGGGCGTCGCGATATTGGTGGGGCAAGCCGAGCAGGCGACCGGAGCAATCCAGCAGGCCGAAATCGCAGCCCCAGGTATCGATTCCGACGGCCACGATGTCCTTCCCATACTTCTCCACGCCGCGGCGCAGGCCTTCCACGATATCGCGGAAGAGACCGGTGATGTTCCAGAAGGACCCTCCGGGCAGGTCGGTTCCCGGATTGTCGAAGCGGTGGATCTCCTCCAGGCGGAGGGTCTCGAGGTCGGAAATGCCGGCGATCACGCGGCCGCTGCCGGCGCCGAGGTCAATTGCGAGGAATACGGGCATGGGTGGGTTTTCAGGAAATCGAACCCTCCGGGCTCCGAAGGGAGGGGGTCGCGGAAGGGTTAATCACCGCGCGAACTTCAGTTCGTAGGGCACGTCCTTGAGGTGCGTCTTGCTGTAGATCTTCGAGCCGCGGTCGGTGATCACCGCGTTCACCTCCTCGGGCGCGGCGAAATAGAAATCCGTCTGCACGCCGAACTTCGTGTGATCCAGCAGGACGCAGGACCACTCCGCGTGCTTCAGCATCAAGCGCTTCAGCCGCGCTTGCTCGGGATTGGGCTCGCTGATCCCGCGGGCGGGGTCCAGGCCGCCGCCGGAGAAGAAAAAGCGGTCGATCCGCAGCGCCCGCAACGCGCTCTCCGTGAGCATGCCGGAGAAGCGCCGGCCGCGGGGCTCGTAGGTGCCGCCGAGCTGGATCAGCTCCAGATTGGACTCTTGGGCAGCCAGGCGTTCGATCGCGGCCAGCGAGTAAGTCACCACGCGGAGCGGGATGTCCCCCGGGAGCTGCCCGGCGAACTCCAGAGCGGTGGTGGAAGCATCCAGCAGGATCGTCTCCCGCGGGCAGATCAGGCGGACGGCTTCCCGCCCGATGGAAATCTTCTCATCAAGCTGGCGTGCCTCGCGTTCCGTCTGCGAAAGTTCGCCCAGCGGGGCCGTCGCATCCATCGCCCCGCCGTGGGTCCTCCTCAAATGTCCACGCCGGCCGAGCAAATCCAAATCCCGGCGGATGGTCTCTTCCGTGACGATGAAATCTTTTGCTAAGTCCGTGGTACGAACCGTTCCATCCCGGCGCACCCTCTCCAGAATTTTGCGTTGACGTTCGGCGGCTAGCATGTGGGATTGTGTGGGAAATTGCTTGCTTCCGTGGGTTTTGTGACCCAAACCCCGGCGCCGTCAATCGCAAACGCTCTTACGATCCATGTCAGCCGACTTCAAGCATGTGAACTACTCGTGGGACGACGCCCACGCCGCCACCCTCGATCCCGTCGCCCGCCTCGTCTATCGCTCGAATATCCTCGGTGAGGACCAGCGCATCACCAACACCGGCGGCGGCAACACATCCTCGAAAATCATCGAAAAAGACCCCTTGGACGGCAGCAGCAAGGAGGTGCTCTGGGTGAAGGGCTCCGGCGGCGACTTGCGCACGAGCAAGCGCGAGAATTTCTCCTCCCTTTATCAGGACAAGCTGATCGCGCTGCAATCGGTTTACGCGGGCCGGGCGGACAAGGGCCTGAAGTCCCAGGCGGAAGACGAGATGGTGGCGATGTACTTCCACACCACCTTCAATCTCAACCCGCGGGCGTCCTCCATCGATACGCCGCTGCACAGCTTCCTGCCGGGAAAACATGTCGATCACATGCACCCGAACGCGATCATCGCGATCGCCGCTTCCGCAAATTGCGAGAAACTCACGCAGGAGATCTTCGGCGGGGAAATGGCCTACGTGCCGTGGATGCGCCCGGGCTTCGAACTCGGCCTCGCCATGCAGGAGATCGCGAAGGCGAACCCGTCCGTGAAGGCGATCATGATGGGCCAGCACGGCTTCATTTCCTGGGACGACGACGAGAAGATCTGTTACATCCGCACGCTGGAGTTCATCGAGAAGGCCGCCGCTTACATCGAAGGGAAATATCAAGCCAAGGGCGGTGATGCGAAGGCCTTCGGGGGCGCGAAATACCAGACTCTCCCGGAGGAGCAGCGCCGCGCGACGCTGGCCGCTATCCTGCCGTGGCTGCGCGGCAAGGTTTCCCAGCAGAAGCGCTTCATCGGCACCGTGCAGGACGACGAGAAGATCCTGCGTTTCGTCAATTCCGCCGATGCGCCGCGTCTTGCGGAGCTCGGCACCTCCTGCCCGGACCATTTCCTGCGCACGAAGATCAAGCCGCTTTACGTCGATTGGAATCCCCAGACGGAAGACGCCGCGGCGCTGAAGGCCAAGCTGACCGCTGGCCTGGAGCAGTACCGGAAGGACTACGCCGCCTATTACGCCGCCTGCAGGCATACCAACAGCCCGGCCATGCGGGATCCGAATCCGACCGTGGTCCTCATTCCCGGCTTGGGCATGATTGCCTGGGGGAAGGACAAGTCCGAATCCCGGGTAACGGCGGAGTTCTACAATTGCGCCGTGGAAGTCATGCGCGGCGCGGAGGCGATCGATACCTACATTTCCCTGCCCCAGCAGGAAGCCTTCGACATCGAGTACTGGCTGCTCGAGGAAGCCAAGCTCCAGCGGATGCCGGCCGAGAAGGAACTCGCCCGCCGGGTCGTAGTCGTCATCGGCGCGGGCTCGGGCATCGGCAAGGAAACCGCGCACCGTCTGGTGAAGGAAGGCGCGCATCTGGTGTGCGTGGACCTCAACAAGGAAGCCGCGGAAGCCACCGCGAAAGAGATTACGGACAAGCACGGCCTAGGCATCGGCGTGGCGGGCACGGGCATTTCCGGCTGCGGGCCGGCGATCGGACTGGCGGCGAATGTCACGGATCGCGCCAGCATCCGCGTGATGCTCGATCAGGTGGCGCTGGCTTACGGCGGCTTCGATCACATCTGCGTGACGGCGGGCATTTTCGTCCCGAGCGATACCACCGGTCACATTCCGGATGACAAGTGGGCGCTGACTTTCCAAATCAATGTCACCGGCTCCTATCTGGTGGCGGACGAAGCCGCGAAGACCTGGAAGGAACAGGGGCTCACGGGTAACCTGGTGCTGACCACGAGCGCAAACGCCGCCGTGGCGAAGAAGGGTAGCCTGGCTTACGACACCAGCAAGGCCGCGGCCAATCACCTGGTGCGCGAGCTTGCCATCGAGCTGGCTCCGCTGGTGCGGGTGAACGGCGTGGCACCGGCGACGGTCGTGCAGGGATCCGCCATGTTCCCGCGCGACCGCGTGATCGGTTCGCTGGCCAAATACAACATCCCGTACGCGGAGGACGAGGAAACGGAGTCGCTGGTCGGCAAGCTCGCGCAGTTCTACGCGGACCGGACGCTTACAAAGGCACCGATCACTCCGGCGGATCAGGCCGAAGCTTACTTCCTGCTGGTGAGCAACAGGCTCAGCAAGACGACGGGGCAGGTGATCACCGTGGATGGCGGTCTCCACGAGGCCTTTCTCCGCTAGCGTTTCAGCGGTCGATCAGGAGACCATCCGGATCGAGGCGCGTCCGAAGCCAACCGAGCTCGCCCTTCATCTGCTCCACTTCCGCGGAGGTGAAGCGGTGGGCGGGCACGGGAAGCGCCTTCCCGTCCCCGGCACGGAGCTCCTCGGTCGCGGCGAGCGAGGTGCCGGTGCGGATCTGTTCTTCGAAGACGGCGATCCGCAGATGCATGATCTCGGCCTCGTATTCCCGCGTTTTGCCATCGGCCTCCCGGGCTTTGGCGAACTCCTCCTCCGTGGCCATGAGGCCGCCGGTGATCTTGCCTTGGATGACCTTCACCTGGACGGGCACGAATTGGTTCGGCCTGAGGAGAAGAGTGGCGTTGCGGGAGAAGGTGGCGACCGATTCCTCGGTGGCATCGCTATAGACACCGGTATCATTGATCACCAGCTCCCCGCGGTCCTTGAAGTCGGCCCGGCATTCGATTCCGCCCGTGGTGGTGAATTTCACCCCCGGTCCCTTGGCGGGCTTGAGCTTCGCGCCGGCCTCGATGGAGCGGACCTTGGCCCTCATCAGGAAGGTCTTGTCCTTGATCGCATCCGGCGCGAGCATGAGTACCGCGGTAGCGGTGCTCTCGTCCATTGCCGCGCGGCCCGCTTGCTTCCTAGCCCATTCGCCGAGCTTCTCCTGCAGGTATCCGGCCTCGGCAAGGCAGGCGTCGCTGAGCTTCGCCATGGGAATGGCGCGGATCTTCTGGTCCTTGCCGCGCACGAAGACCTTGCCAGGCCGCACCGCGAGGAAGTCTCCCGTGAAGGTCTGCCCGTCCCGGCTGGTCCAGACCTGCGGCTCATCCGCGGCGGCGGTGCTCAACAGGACAAGGAGCGGGAGGAGGAATTTCACGGCGTTGCTTCTAAGGCCGCCCGGAGCAGAGGGCAAGAGACATGAAATGGCGCGGCGAAGTCAGAGAGGAGATAAGTGGTGCGGATGCGGCTCCGTCTTTTTCCCCGGTGTCCCTACCGCGGAAGCCGGAGCCGCATCCATGCGGGGCCTTGCGGCCACACCACTTCGTCTCGACACACCGAAACAAATCTTCAGCTTTTGCCCGAGGAAAAGCGGGCGGAACCCCTACGCCGCCTGAGCAAGAGGCAAATGCCCAACACCGACGCGGCAATGTGAAGCACCGAAGGCTCCGGCACCGGCGCGTGGGCGTGGAGATGACTGTGCGAAGCCGACGCGACTTCTCTTCCAGATGCCGCAGCGCATGACCCGAGCAGCAAGAAAGTGGAAAGGGCAGGGGATAAGAGGTCTTTCAGGGGACGGGCATGCATGGAGGTGCTGAAAGGCCGGGCCATGGAGTCCCGGCAGACGATCTAACTGCACGCGCCATGCCAGATATGGCCATTGTTAAGCCTTACTTGATCATCAAGGAGATCTGAGAATGGAGGATTGCTCCTTTGCGATCGAGGGGCTGAAAATGTTTCAGCCCCTCCGCAAGTGTTGCATGCTTCAAGCGGCTGCGCGCTCCGGTCGGATCAAGGCGCGCGCTCCAGAAGGAAGTCCTGCCATGCGTTGCCATTGTCGGGATACTGCTCCAACCGGACATTGTTCGCCGCGTTGCCGCCGGGAATGTCCCAGCTCATGCCATCGTGCACGAAGTAGAATTTGAACAGCCCGGTCGTTTTCGGCAGGATGCGCAGCTTCTGCTCGCCCGGGTTGGCGGGATTGTAGTCCCAGAGGTGGCAGTCCTCGCCGTTCGTGCTCGTGCCGTTGACCACGGAGATCGTCCTTGAAAGCGCGTTCAAACTGGAGGCCCGGAGGTGGCCGTTGGTCACGCTTTCGAAGCGCCACTTGAACCACGGGTTGTTTTCCCAGCTATACTGGATGATCGGGCTGCCATTGGTGCTGCCCATGTTTTCCACGCAGATGTATTTGCCGGTGGAGGCGCGGGCAAAGTAGTCCCCCCACGGCTGCAGGCGCCATTGCTGGTGGAGCGCACCCGTATCGCCCGCCTGCTGCACGCGGTCGTTGTTAGCCGTTCCGGCGTTCGCCACTTCCAGGATCAGGCCGCTCTTGACGTTGCGGATCTTGTAGTAGCCGTTGCCTGCGTCCACGAGATCGAACTGCTGGCCCGGGTTGTTCCCCGTGTAGTCGAAGGCATGCAGCTTGGCTCCCGCAGCGGTGGAGTCCATTTCGATGCACGCGCACTTGCCGCTGACCCAGGAGGAGATGCGGAAGTGATCGGCGTTTTCCGTGGGCGCGAATACCCAGCGCTGGTTCGGCCCGTTGTAGTCGTAGCTCCACTGGTTGATCTGCGCGCCGTTGCCGGTGTTCCCGCTGATGAGATCCAGCGCCTTGCCGCTATTGCGGTTCACGATCATGAAATAAGCAGGACGATGGACCGGGCGACCCGCCGGCGCGTTCGTGTTGTAGATCAGCGCGCACCTCGTCGCATCCGCGAAGTCCATGAGAAGGGCACCGAAGCGCCCGCTGGGGTTTGCATTGAAGAAGGTGGTGATCCGCGGATTGATGTTGTTGGACACCGTCGGGATATTCGGAATCCCGAAGATCCCGCTGGAGACTCCGCTGGCGAAGTTCACGTAGAGGGTGCCCGGCCCGCCGTAACGCGCTTCGTTCAACACCTGGAGGATCGAGTTCCACTTGGCGTTGTTGTCGGAAACGTTGTAGCGGTCCTGTACCCGAAGGGTGCCGCCGGTGCTGAAGGTCGTATTGTCGGGCCAATTGGAGGCATCGATGCCCTTCGGCGTGGAGGACGCGCCGAAGCGCCGGAAGAGGACGATCTTGCCGCGTGCCTGGGTGAGGGTGGGAATGGACGAGCCCAGCAGCCACTTCGAGGGATTGCCCGCGACATAGGAATCGAAGGTCGCCTCGAAGGAGCGGGTGTTCCCGGAGGGGGTGTGCTCCTCCTTCACGCTCATGATAACAGTCTCGCCGGGGTTGGCGTTGAGGAAACCGATCGTCGCGTTGAGGACGTCGGTGAAGTTCATATTCTGGTAAACCGAGCCGTGGTGAATCGGGAAGGCGTCGTTCAAGTGCCGGCAGCGGATGTCCAGGAAGCGGACACCGGCATTGAGCTGGTCCGCGATGGATAGGTTCTGGCACTTCGCGGTGCCGGAGACCGGCTCCACCAGGGCACCGGAGTCGTGGGTGCCCGGGATAGAGAATTGGGACAAGGGGAGATTCCCGTCGAGCGGGGTCATCCAGTTGTTGCCCGCGGCACCGGCACAGAGTGGGAGCGCCGCCATCAGGAGGCCGAACAAGCGGCCGAGGTGGTGTTTCATATGGGTTTACTTGGGTTATGGTCTCTTGGGTCCTATTTCACGGTATAGCGGGAGGATGGGTTAGTTGCTGCCGAGCTCGCCCTCGGCACGCTCGCGCAAGGGGCCTTCAGGAAAGAGCGCCACCCAGGCTGCGGCAGCCTCGGGGTCCCGTTTTCTCCACAGGAAGAGCACGGAAATGACCGTCTCCTCCTGCACGGGCCCCGGGGCGATCTTTTCGACCGCAAGGGTGGCGGCCGTGGCAGCGTCGGATTCGGCCAGACTTCTTGCGATCCGGTTCCAGGCATTGTCGCGGAACGCGGCATCGGCCTGGCTTTCCGCCCAGCGGATGGCAGATGAAAGGTCGAGACGGGCCCAGGAATGAATGATATTTCCGGTGACATTCTCATCGCCGCCGAGGCCGTGCTCCTCCGCCAGTCGCATCGCGTGTTCGGGCCGGGCGGCGGCCACGCCTTGGCAGAGATAGGCGGTCCAGCGGCTCGCGGCGGCGGTGCCTTTCAAACGGCTGCACCACGCCGCAGCGGCGTCCGGATCGCGCTCCAGCCATGCATCGAGCACCAGCGCGACGGCTTCATCGGCAGACGCCCAAGGTTCCAGCCGCGCCGCCAGCTCCGCCGCGCGGCCGATATCCCGGCGGATGAGATCCGGCAGCAGCGTGGAGAGCGCGGTTTCCTTGTGCTGGGGATCGGGGGACCGGAGCGAGGCTTCCGCCAGCTCCTCGAGGCTCTCTGCTGTGCCATAAGCGGTTCCGGCACGAATAGGACCCTTCGTGCGTGCGGCTCCAGGTCCATGGGGATACATCGCCGGAGAGGCGGGCTCCTCCGTCTTGCCGGAGCCGGTGGAAGGATCGGCGATAAACCAGCATGCGACGGTTCCGCAAAGGCAGAGCGAGATCGCAGCGATGGCTCCTTTTACCATGCTCGCCTTTACTAATCAAACGCGTTTGAGGTCAAGTCTGCCGATTTTGCGCCAGGCGTGAGAAGTTATGAATAGCCACCGTAGGGATGCAGGCACGGACGGCGCTGGACGCGACCCGTTGCCGCCGGGCACAGTTTATTCCTATCTATGAATCCCATCCGACTGCTCATCGCCGGTCTCTTCATCGGCTCCGTCCTCGCGGCGGATCCCATGGCACCCCTCAAGCCCTCCGCGGACAATGGCCCGCTCAAGATCGCCTGTGTCGGCGACAGCATCACGCAGGGGTCCGGTGCGGAACGGGGGAAATCCTATCCTTCCCAGCTTCAAGAGCTGCTCGGAAAGGAGTGGAAGGTGATGAATTTCGGGGTAAGCGGCCGTACCCTGCTGCGGAAAGGTGATTTCCCCTACTGGAATGAAGCGGCCTACCAGAACGCGCTGAAGTCGGAGCCGGATGCCGTGATCATCATGCTCGGCACCAACGACACCAAGCCGCAGAACTGGAAACACGAGAAGGAATTCGCGGCCGACTACGCTGATCTGGTGAAGTCGTTCCAGGCGCTGCCAAGCAAGCCGCGCATCTACGTTTGCCGGCCCTGTCCCGTGCCGGAGCCGGGGAATTTCGGCATCAACGAGAAGAACCTCAAGGTGTGGATCAAGCGCATCGACAAGCTGGCCAAGGAGATGGATCTCGGCGTGATCGATATGTACGAGGCGCTGGAGGATAAGCCGGAGCTTCTGCCGGACCGCGTGCACCCGAATACCGAGGGCGCCGCCGAAATGGCCGCCGCGGCTTACGAGGCTCTCACCGGCAAGCCTGCTCCGGAAACTGCGGAGGCGAAGTGAGACTTCTGCACTACTTCCTCATGAGAAATCTCCTCACGGGCGGCGTCCTCGTCTTGGCCCCTATCATTCACGCGCAAGAGCTTCCCGATCCCTTGGTAGCTCTCGATGGAACCAGGATCACCACCGCGGCGGAGTGGAAGAAGAAGCGGCGTCCGGAGCTGCTGGAAATCTTCGCCCGCGAGATGTACGGGCGCTCTCCGGGCCGTCCGGGAAAAATGATCAGCGAGGTCTTCGACCGCGACGAGGCAGCCCTCGGAGGCAAGGCCACGCGTATCCAGATCGCCATCTATCCCGGTGGGAAGCCGGGTCCGCGCATCGACCTCCTGCTTTATGTACCGAAGGGCGCGGAGGGACCGGTGCCGGTGATCCTCGGGCTCAATTTCGCGGGAAACCATGCGGTTCATCCGGATCCGGGAATCCGCCTCACGGAAAGTTGGGTGGATCAACGCCAGCCGAATATCGCACCCTACCCGGCGAACGATCATCGCGCTTCGGATGCCACACGCGGTACCAACGCGAAACAGTGGCCTGTGGAGGAGATCCTTTCCCGCGGCTATGCGCTGGCCACGATGTATCGCGAGGACGTGGCACCGGATCGCGAGCCCTACTTTTCCACGGGCATTCCACCGCTGTATCCGGAGCTCCAGAAGAGGGAGGATAACTTCGGCACCATCGGGGCTTGGGCCTGGTCCTTAAGCCGGGCTCTGGATATTCTGGAAAAGGAGCCATCCGTCGATGCCAAGCGCGTCGCGGCATTCGGCTTTTAGCGTCTGGGCAAAGCCGCGCTATGGGCGGGCGCGAACGACGAGCGTTTCGCGATGGTCATCAGCAATGAATCCGGTGCGGGGGGTGCGAAACTCTTCCGCCGCGGGGTGGGCGAGGACATCGCCCGGCTCAATACCGTCTTCCCGCATTGGTTTGCGCGCAGCTTCCGGAAATACTCCGGAAAGGACAAGGAGCTGCCCTTTGACCAGCACATGGTCATTTCCCTGATCGCCCCGCGACCGGTGTACGTGGCCAGTGCGGAAGAGGACAAGCACGCCGACCCCGAGGGCGAATTCGCCGGCGCGAAGGCGGCGGAGCCGGTCTTCCGCCTTTTGGGCGCGGAGGGCCTGCCTGGAGACCAGTGGCCGGCCGTCGGGACTTCCGTGCAAGGCGGCATCGGCTACCACGTGCGGCCAGGGAAGCACGACGTGACGGACTTCGACTGGCAGCAATACCTCGCCTTCGCCGACAAGCACCTGAAGAGGTAGCGCGGCATCCGTGCGGGGTAGGGCGGGGGCGGCCTTTCCGCCCCCGGCTTGTGAGCCTCAGGGATTTTGCGCGGCGACGGTGTCCTCCTTCGCCGGACGGCGCAGGGTCACGGTCTGCAGGAAGCCGGAACGCGATCCGTCCGAGGAAGTGAAGAAATCGGCGTCGCTCTTCAGGACGATGAGCTGAACCTGTTCGTCCTTCTTCACGCGGATCAGATTGTTTTCCTGCACCTGCCAGGTACCCGCTTCCTCGTAGGCGAGCTCGTACATCACCTCTTCCTTCTCCGGAGTGACCATGAAAGTTTCCTTGGTCTTCATTTCCTTCATCGCCTTGCCATTGCAGCGCATGGCGATCTTGAGAGGGCTGTAATTGTGGATACGGAGTTGGCCGAAGGGGAGCTTGGACGGGTCGTCGTCGATCACCACGGTCTGGTAGGTGCCGGACGCCGCCGGGGCGATGAGAACGGTCGCGCGGCGGGACCCGGCGGGCAGCTTGGCGAGAGCCACGACCGTAGGGTCCTTCTCCCGGAGCTTCACGAGATCGGGATGAACGGCCCCGGTGCTCTGCACCGATTCGACCGGCTTCGAAGCGCCCGGTGCTTGATGGATCGTCATCAGGGCGGCGCCGCTGTAGGCCACCGGCTTCGAGTAGGTGAACGAGAGGGCGGTCACGGGTTCTCCCTTGCCGCCCGTTTTGAGCGAGAGGCCCTCGATGGTCGGGCCCCATCCCACGAGGTCCACCTTCATGGAAACCTGGTCCTGCGCGGAAGCGCCGGGACAATGAACAAGCGAGATGACGGCGGCAGCGATGCCGGTGAGAAAGAAGCTAGATTTCATCAGGAGAAAGCCATTTAAAGGATATGGTGTTGAGGCGGCGCCCGAACCTACGGTTTACCGCGGTCAAATCAGAGTCACGATCCTCCATCCGGTTTGATCCGTCAACATACTCCGGCATCCGCTGGACGATCGCCTCGCACCATGCACGTGCGATCGGGTTACCGGTTTCAGGATCGACGGACTCGCCGTAAGCGCGGATGCGGAAGGTATCCGAGCGGGCGGAAATCACGGGTCCGATGATTTGGAGCACGTCGGCCTGGGTCAGCCAGCTCGGGATTCCCGTCGAGCGGTAGCCTTGCTCGGAGCGGAGGTTCGGCCTGCTCAGCATGTCTTTGTCCACGAGGATGCCTGCCACCGAGCCCGGATTCTCGTCGTAGGACCGGGTGGGCCAGGTGATTTCAGGGCCCGAGGGCATGTTCGCGGTGTCCGTGCCGACGAGGTCGGCACGGGGGATGGAGGTGCCAGCCATCTCGGG
>CBIHMP010000066.1:0-15233 GCA_966211015.1 uncultured Luteolibacter sp.
GCGTAGCAACTACCGATTTTTCCCATGTCCAAGCACAGCAGTCTCAAAGCAGCCGGTTCCGCCGCAGGCAAACGCTCCGTCATGAAGCGCTTCGAGCGCGTGAAGCTCCTCAAGGAGCGCGGCCAGTGGAAAGACGGCCGCAGCCCGATCGGTCTCCCGAAGACCAAGGGCGAAGACTGATCACCGGCCTCCCGGATCCATTCCGCAGGCGCGCAGGTCCCGCAGGGGTCTGCGCCTTTTGCGTTTCCGAGCAGGGCGTCACCCGTGATCGCCCGCCGTGCCCCCCGCGTTCCGCTTTCCATCATCCTCTTTTCCCACTTCACTCCGTTCCATGCCCGAAGGCACCCGACTGAACAAATTCCTCGCCTCCTGCGGGGTTGGCTCCCGCCGCGCCTGTGATGCCCTGGTGCAGGAGGGTCACGTGGAGATCAACGGCAAGGCCTGCCTGAATCCCGCCCAGCGCGTGGAACCCGGCGACTTCGTGCGCGTGGACGGCAAGCGGGTTCAGGAAAAGGAGACCTCCACGGTGATGTTCTACAAGCCGCGCGGCTACGTTTGCTCCCGCGAGGACGAACTCGGGCGGGACACGATCTACACCATCCTGCCGCCCATCCTGCAGCATCTCCATCACGTCGGCCGCCTCGACCGCGATTCGGAAGGCCTGCTGATCCTGACCAATGACGGGGATCTCTCGCAGGCGCTGATGCATCCCTCGAAGCTGGTTGAAAAAGAGTACCTGGTGACGTCCAACCAGCCCGTCCTCAACGAACACCTGGATCTCTTCCTGTCCGGAGTCTTCGTCGAGAAGACACGCATGCGGGCGAAGGAAGTGCAGCGCCTCTCCTCGCGGCGTTACCGGGTCGTCCTGGAAACGGGACTGAAGCGGCAGATCCGCATGATGTTCCAGACCTTGGGATATCAGGTGCAGAAGCTGGTGCGCATCCGTATCGGCACGCTCGAACTGGAGGATTTTCCGGTGGGTGCATGGCGGCCGCTTGAGGCGAAGGAAATCGCCCGCCTGCAGACGAATCCGAAGCCGAAACCCGCGCGTCGTCCGGCGAAGAAAGCCGCGAAGAAGGCCGCCAAAAAGTCGGCCCGCAAGTTTGCCAAACCGGGGGCACCCGAGGCTCCCTCGAAACCGATGGTTAGAGGGGCGCGCCGACCTTCCGGCGGATCCCGCCCGACTTCCGGAAGACCGATGGCAAAAAAGGCGGCAAAGAGGGCTCCAAAGCGCAAATTTTGAGTCGCCCCCTGCGAAAAGGGCCTTGTAGCTTCCCGCACGTCCGGAAACCCGACCTGCTCCGGAAACCCAAGGCACCATGAGCACCACGATCGAAAGCCATCTCGTCGAAGACCGCATCTTCAAGCCCGCGAAGGAATTCTCCGCGAAGGCCCGCATTTCCAGCCTCGCCCAGTATAAGAAGCTCTGGCAGGAGTCGGTGGAGAAACCCAACGTCTTCTGGGCGCGCGAAGCCAAGGAGCTTTCCTGGCGCCAGCCGTGGACCAAAGTGCTCGATTGGCAGGCACCGGATGCGAAGTGGTTCGTCGGCGGCAAGCTGAACGTCTGCGAGAACTGCGTGGATCGCCATGCCGCGGGGGCGCGCCGCAACAAGGCGGCCATCATCTTCGAGGGCGAACCCGGCGACAAACGGGTCATCACCTACGGCCAGCTCCAGCGCGATGTCAGCCGCTTCGCGAACGTCCTGCTGGCGAAGGGCGTGAAAGCGAAGGACCGGGTCCTGGTTTACATGCCGATGATCCCGGAGGTGGCCGTGGCGATGCTCGCCTGCGCCCGCATCGGTGCGGTTCACTCGGTCGTCTTCGGCGGCTTCTCCGCGGACTCCATCGTGGACCGCCTGGAGGACTCCGGCGCCACCCACATCGTCACCGCGGACGGCGGTTGGCGGCGGGGCAAGATCGTCCCTCTCAAAGACAACGTGGATGAAGCCCTGGAGCGTTACCATGGCATCAAGTCGGTGATCGTTTACCATCGCACCGGCCAAAAAATCTCCATGACCACCGGCCGCGACACGTGGTGGCACGACGAGATCGGTAAAGTGAGCGCGAAGCACGAGGCGAAGGCTTTCGATTCCGAGCACCCCCTTTTCATCCTCTACACCTCCGGCTCCACGGGCAAGCCGAAGGGCATCCTCCACACCAGCGGCGGCTACCTCACCGGCACCTACGCGACCTGCAAGTACGTCTTCGACATGCGGGACGACGATGTTTACTGGTGCACCGCGGATGTCGGCTGGATCACCGGTCACAGCTACATCGTTTACGGCCCGCTCGCCATGGGTGTCACCCAGGTGATGTATGAGGGCGCGCCGAACCAGCCGGACTTCGGCCGCTGCTGGCAGATCGTGGAGGAATACGGCGTGAGCATCTTTTACACCGCGCCGACGGCGATCCGCGCCTTTATCAAGGCGGGCGACCACTTCCCGGCGAAGCACGACCTCTCCTCGCTGCGCCTGCTCGGCTCTGTCGGGGAACCGATCAACCCCGAGGCCTGGATGTGGTATCACGAGAAGATCGGGGGCGGCCGCTGCCCGATCGTCGATACCTGGTGGCAGACCGAAACAGGTGCCATCATGATCACCCCCCTGCCCGGCTGCACGCCGCTGAAGCCCGGCACCGCCACGCTGCCCTTCTTCGGCGTGGATGCGGCGATCCTGGACGAGGAAGGCCACGAGTGTAAGCCGAACGAAGGCGGGCGGCTCGTCATCCGCAAACCTTGGCCAGCCATGACCCGCACCATTTACGGCGACAAGGCCCGCTACAAGAAGACCTACTGGTCCGACTACAAGGGCATGTACACCGCGGGTGACGGCGCCCGCCGCGACAAACAAGGGAATTTCTGGATCGTGGGGCGGCTGGACGACGTGCTGAACGTTTCCGGCCACCGCCTCGGCACCGCGGAAGTGGAGAGCGCGCTGGTCGGTCACCCGGCGGTCGCGGAATCCGCCGTGGTGGGTCGCCCGGACGACCTGAAGGGTCAGGCGGTTGTTGCCTTCGTCACCCTGAAGGAAGGAATCTCCGGGACTCCGGCGCTCCAAAAGGAACTCCGCGAGCACGTCGGCAAGGTGATCGGCGCGATTGCAAAGCCGGACGACTTGCATTTCGCCCCCGCCCTGCCAAAGACCCGCTCCGGCAAGATCATGCGCCGCTTGTTGAAGGAATTGGTCGCGACCGGCAATGTGACCGGAAACACCACGACGCTTGAAGATTTTGCCGTTATTGCCACTCTCCAGAAGAATCTCGGCGGCGGAAAAAACGAATGACCCCTACTCGATACATCTTCGCCCGCTTTGCCCAAGCCTTCGGCGTCAACCGGCGCCAAAGGCGAATGGCGGAGGCGGCTTCCGAAATGCACCTGCTGCGCGAGGCGGAGCAAGTCCTGGGGCAGTCCGTATGGGAGCGGGTGGAGGAAGTCGAGGAGCTGGGGGTCGAATACTGGAACCTCCGCAAGCTCATGAAAGAGCGGGACGACATCCGCGCGAAGCTGGCGGAGTGCGAGGCGATCCTTGCCGACGCCCACGAGCAGCGCTCCACGCTGCTCGGCTCGAAATCCGGCTCCCAACAGGAAATGGAAACCGAGCGCGCGGAGCTACTCGCCTCGCTGGAGAAGCTTTCCCGCGAGCGGGACATGGTGATCCAGCAGGCCCGCGAAATCCGGCGGATCTACGACGGCCTGAAGATGAAGCTGGAAGTTCTCCAGCGCGAGGGTTCCACCGATGCGATCGAGAAGACCCGCGCCCGCATGGTGGAGCTCAAGGTCCGCTTCACGGAACTGAAGCAAACGCGCGATAGCGTCGCCGCCTCCATTGCGGAAGGCGATGCAAAGGTCGATGCCATCGACTCGGAGCTTGCCGAAGAAAAACAGAAGCACCGCGCCGAGGCCTCGGAAGCCTTCCAGCAGATCGGCCAAGCCAACCGGGACATTTCCTCCCACAAGGCCCAGCTCGGCCTGATCGACACGCAGATGCGCCAGCTTTTCAGCGAGATCGGCCGCCACGTCAGCCGCAACGCCTTCGTCAACGACCAGTGCCGCAACGCCGCCAAGGGTCACATCCCGATGATCGACGTCATGCGCGCCCTGCGCCGCTCGGTGGCGATGAATCATCGCCTCGCCGGAATGTGAGCGGTCGTCCGCGGCGCAGCCGCTCCCTTGCTACGGGCCGCGGGGCGTACCCCCTTCCGGAGGCGCGCCCCTCCTTGGCGTCACTCGTGCTCCGCGAGGTAGCGCTCGGCTTCGAGAGCCGCGGCGCAGCCTTGGCCCGCGGCGGTGACAGCCTGGCGGTAGTAGTGGTCCGCGACGTCGCCGGCGGCGAATAGCCCCGGGGTTTTCGTCGTGGTGCGGCCGGGATTCTGGAGGATGTAGCCGTTCTCGTCCTTATCCACGAGATCGCCCAGGAAGCTGCTGTTCGGCACGTGGCCGATCGCGACAAAGACGCACTTCAGTTCGAGTTCGCTCTCCGCACCGGTCACCAGGTTCTTCAGCGTCACGGCACGCACTTCACCGGCTTCATCGGTGAGATATTCGCTGACGGTCGAGTTCCACACGGGCTCGATCTTGGGATTCTCCAGCGCGCGATCCGCCATGATTTTGGAAGCGCGCAGCTCCTCGCGGCGATGGATCAGATAGACCTTGCTGGCGAAGCGGGTCAGAAAAATCGCTTCCTCGCAGGCGCTGTCCCCCCCGCCGATCACGGCCACGGGGACATCGCGGTAGAAGGCACCGTCGCAGGTCGCGCAAGAAGTGAGGCCCCGGCCGATCAGGCTGGTCTCGTTCGGCAGGCCGAGGTGCTTCGGGGCGGCACCGGTCGCGATGATCACGGTGCGGGCCTCGTGGCTGCCGGAGGAAGTTTTCACCACGAAAGAGCCGTCGTCGCGCTTCTCCACGGACTCGACATTGGTGTATTCGATGCGGGCGCCGAATTTCTCCGACTGCTTCTGCATGTTCATCATCAGCTCCGGGCCCATGATGCCCTCCGGAAAGCCGGGGAAATTCTCCACTTCAGTGGTGGTGGTGAGCTGCCCTCCCGGCTGGGTGCCGGTAAGCATGAGCGGGGCGAGATTGGCGCGGCCGGTGTAGATCGCGGCGGTGTAGCCGGCGCAGCCGGTGCCGATGATGATGACGTTTTCCATGTTGAACCTTCGGGGTCGGGGCGCGGGAGTATTCCGGCGGGAATGCCGGGCCGTCAACCGCCGGAGACGGGAACTTGAAACGACGCGGCTGCTAGCGGATGCCCCGCGCTTCCTTCTGCTCCTGGATCCACACCCGGTCGGCGGCGGAGAGGGTCTTTTCCTGCGTTCGTATCTTCGTTCCGTCCGGTTCCACCAGGATCAGATCGCCGTCCTTGTAATAGCCCAGCTTCGCAAAGATGTCGTGGCCTTTACCATCAGTCCATTCCCGGTAGCCCTTGCGCTGCAAGGAGCTACGCCAGGCCTTCTGGTTCTCCACCGCGACCGAAACGCCTTGCTTCACTTGCCCGAAGATGAAGTCCTCCTTTCCCCGGCGGTAGCCGGTGTAGCGCTCGATCACTTCGCCGGAAGGCGCAACCACCACCAAAGTAGGGAAGCCCCGCGCGTTGTATTTTTTCTTTAACTGGCGGGCATAAAGCGTCTTACGCACCGCATCGTCGATGTTCGATCCCTGCGTCATGTCCACCACCAGCCGGACGGTGTTTTCTTCCGCCCAATCCTGAAATTCGCTGGTGGTCAGGAGCTTCTCGCTGAGGGTCCGGCTGGCGGGACTCTTCGCGCTGTCGGTAAACCAGATAAGAAGCGGCTTGCCGGAGCGCCGGGAGGCTCTCAGGGCCTCGCTCTCGCTCTTCATCCAGGTTTCCTGCTGCGGGCCGATGGCCATGAGTTCCTGGAGCTCGGGAAGCTCGGCGTCGGGATTATCGGGATCGGTCCACGCCAGATCCTCCTGGCTGTAGCCAGCCTCCCTGGCGGCCTTTGCCGCGGCCGCCTTGGTTTCCGCAAGGTTGTTCCCGCCTGCTTTGACCGCAGTGCCCTCACCCGCCCCGCCACGGCGCAAATGAGGCGGGATGCCGGTGGGTCCGAAGGGATTCTCCCCGATCTCGGATCCCCCGTCCTTGTTTCCCGCACACCCGGATAGAAATGCCCCCGCGACCAGCATGGGGAGATAGCGCTGCCATTGCATGGAGGGGACGCTACCGGGTTCCCCGCGCGGATGCAATCCGCCCGGTTTGCCTTGCCCGGACCTCCATGCCCACCCGAGGATGGCCGCGTTCATGAAGCTCTTCCTCCTCACGATCACGCTGCTGCTCGCCCTGATGGCTCCGGACAGTTCGCTGGCGGCCGACCTCCATGCGCTGAAAACTCCCGAGTTCGTCGGGAAGCTCGCGGAATTCCCCCGGCAGGAAGCAGCCGCGGGTATCGAGGGCATCGGCGCGAAGCTGGCCTACCGCGCCAAGGCCGAGCCCTTCCTGCTCGTGGCGACGATCATCTTCATCCTCGCGATCCTCCATACCTTCGTGGCGGTGCCGATCACGAAACTCGCCCACAGGGTCCAGCACGACCACGACGCCAGGATCCGCAAGGAGCATTCCGGCGCGAAGGCACAGGACATGGTGAGCTTCAAGGCGACGATGCTCCACTTCCCCCAGGAAGTGGAGGCGATCTTCGGCATCTGGGTGCTCGCCCTCATGGCCGCCATGCTCTATTTCTACGACCTCGCCACGGTCAAAGGCTACCTGATGGGGGTGAATTTCACGGAGCCGCTCTTCGTGGTCATCATCATGGCGCTGGCCTCCACCCGCCCGGTCCTGCGCTTCGCCGAAGGCTGCCTCGGATTCTTCGCCCGCTTCGGAAAAGAAAGCCCGGCCGCATGGTGGCTCGCCATCCTCATCATCGGCCCCCTGCTGGGCTCCTTCATCACCGAGCCGGGAGCGATGACGATTTCGGCCATGCTGCTGGCGAAGAAATTTTACCGGCTGAAGCCGACCATCCTCTTTTCCTACGCGACCCTCGGGCTCCTTTTCGTGAATATCTCGGTGGGCGGGGTCCTGACGAATTTCGCGGCTCCTCCCGTGCTGATGGTGGCCCAGTCCTGGGGCCTGAGCACTCTGGAAATGCTCCAGCATTACGGGGACAAAGCCGCGGTCGCCGTCGTCATCTCCACCCTCCTTTACTACGCTTTCTTCCGCAAGGAACTGGCGGAAATGGCGGTGCGGGCGGGCGATCACGATGACGACGGCAGAGGCGACCTGAAGGAGACGCCCCGGCCGATACCCTTCTTCGTGACGGTGACCCACTTGGCCTTCATGGGCTGGACGGTCTTCTTCGCGCACTATCCCCCGCTCTTCATCGGGGGCTTCCTGTTCTTCCTCGCCTTCTCCCACGCGACGGCGCACCACCAGCACGATATCAATCTGCGCGGCCCGATCCTGGTCGGATTTTTCCTCGCGGGGCTGGTGGTCCACGGCGGCCTGCAAGGCTGGTGGCTGGCACCCATCATCAGCAGCCTGGGGAAAGAAGCGCTCTTCGCCGGTGCCACCATCCTTACTTCTTTCAACGACAACGCCGCGATCACCTTCCTGGCCAGCCAGGTGGAGGGCTTGCCGCCGCAGCTCAAGTACGCGGTACTGGCCGGTGCGGTGACGGGCGGAGGATTGACGGTCATCGCGAACGCGCCCAATCCCGCGGGGCAGGCGCTGCTCGGCCGTTTCTTCGGTGACGGGGTTTCGCCCATGAAGCTGCTGGCGGGAGCACTGATCCCGACGCTGATCGTGGCCGCGTGCATGATGTTCTTCCCCGACCACGGGATCGACGAAATGTTTGCCCCGGAAAAGGAGCCCGGTCACGCCGCCCCAGCCGAAGCCCCCTGAACCGCCATGTTCACCGGTCTTGTCGAAACCACCGGCCGCGTACGCTCCCTGCAGCGGCTCGGCGAGCAGGCCCGCCTCTCCTTGGAGATTCCTTTTTCCGGCGAGTTGGAGATGGGCGAGTCCGTGGCGGTGAACGGCTGCTGCCTCACCGTCGCGGGGATCGATGCGGGCGGAGCCTCTTTCGACTTGCTGGCGCAGACGCTCGCCGTGACCTCGCTGGGCGATCTGGAGGCGGGCTCCCCGGTGAATCTGGAACGCGCGCTGCGGGCCGGGGACCGCTTCGGCGGCCACTTCGTGCAGGGGCACGTGGATGCCACGGGGCACGTGCTCGCGCTCGAGCCCCGCGGGCAGGATCATGTTTTGGATGTCGCCCTGCCGCCGGATATCGAGCGGCTGTGCATCGACAAGGGCTCGCTCTGCGTGGATGGCATTTCGCTGACCATCGCGGAACTATCGCGGGAACGCGCGCGTTTCTGGATCACCCCGCACACCTACGCGGCCACCCACCTGCCCGGCGTGAAAGCCGGAGCGCGGGTGAATCTGGAGGCCGATCTGTTGGCGAAGCACGTGGCGAAGCTGATGGACGGCTTCAATGCGGCACGAGAAGCGTAAAGGGCCACCACGGGAGGTTCCTCACCAGACCAAAGGCGATCACCAGACCTACGGCTCCCCAGGCAAGCCACGAGGGCAACTGGGGCAGTGCGGCAGGATAGCCCCTCCACTCCCGGGCGACGGCCGTGAAGAGCAGCACGGCCGCTCCCAATGCCAGCAAGACGACCACGGGATTCATGGCCAGTGCGCCAGGCAGATCCCCCGCCAGCAGCTCCGACGCGCAGCGGGTGCCGCCGCAGCCCGGGCAATGAAGCCCAGTCAAGCGCCGTACCTCGCAGTCCGGGAGATTGGCCCGCAAGCCGGGCCAAACGACGCGCAATAGCAGCAGCCCGAGCACCCCGGCCGCGGCCAGCCACGTCCAAGGGTGCCGGATGCGCATGATCTCTTACGGGCCCTGCGGCAGTTTCCTCTGCTCGAGCTGCTCGCGCATCTGCTGCTGCACGTCAGGCGGGAACCAGTTGATTATTTTTTCCTGCCTTTCCTGTTCGGTCAGCCCGACGAACTGCAGGGAAAAAATGGCGAAGATCAAACCTCCGATCAGCCCCATATAGCCCGTCACCAGACCGGCACGAGCCATACCCTTGCCGCCGTAACGCACGGGATCCGACTTCGCCTTCGAACGGGCGATGTGGCCGGTGACGATCGCCGCGATCGCCAGTGGCAGGGCCAAGTACCAGGCACAACAGCCGATGAAGCACAGGATACCGCAGATCATCGAGGCAATGGCCAGACCCTGCGAGGGTGGTAGCAGCGGGTTACCCGGAGCCACGGGAGAAGCTTGAGCCGGGGCGCGATAGGGCTCCGGAGAGGGCACGGGGGCTTCCGAAGCGGGCGTCTCCACCCGTGCCGGGGGCTCGTCCACCTTCAGTTCGGCGATGCTTGCCACGGGCATCCAGTCCGCCATCCCTTCCCGCCATGCCAGGTCGGTAGGCGCGATCTCACCCATGGCGATACGGGACTTCATGTCCTCCGTGGGGATGGGTCCCTTCTGGATGCCGTTCGTTGCGTAGTGCCAGTTCATGTGGTCGGAGAGAGTTAGGGCTTTCCTGTCGCGATGGCGATTCCGAAAAATATGATTAATCCCAATGTGATCGCGATGCCGAGATAGCCCAGCACGAGGCCCGCGATGGCCATGCCGCGCCCGCCCATGGGGACGGGGCTATTCTTGATCTGCGAAAGCGCCATGTGCCCGCAGATCACCGCGGGGATGCCGAGGATCGCGACAAAATAGCAGGTCAGGTAGCCAACGATCCCGCACACCATGCTGGCGATGGCCAGACCGCTGGACGGGGCCACTGGCCCTCCGTAATAGCCGGGAGCCGGCGCGTAATGCTGCGGGTAGGGCCCGCTCATCTGGCCGCCCAGCTCCGGCACAGTGCTCAGCGGCAGCCAATCCTTCATCCCATCCCGCCATACCAAGGTCTCCGGGCCGATGCTGCCGGCTGAAATCATGGCGCGGATCTCCTGATCCTCCACCGGGCCGCTTTGTCCGGCCGAAGATCCATAGTACCACTGGGACATCGCTTGTCAGGGGGCTTAAGCTTGGCTCGGGAGCGGGCGCACGGGGTCGCTATCCGCGGCGTAGTCCACGCCCTCCAGGCCGAAGCCGAAGAGACGGTAGAACTCCTTCTGATAACCTTCGAAATCGGCCACGTCGTCAATCGTGGCGGTCGTGACCTTGTCCCAGACGCGGTTCACTTCCTCCTGAACCTCCGGGCGCATTTCCCAATCGTCAATGCGGATGCGGCCCTTTTCATCGAGCGACGGCCCGCCCTCCGCACCGAAACGTTCAGCGAAGAGCCGGTGGATCTGCTCGATGCATCCTTCGTGGATGCCCTTCGCTTTCATGATCTTGTAGAGGATCGAGATATACAGCGGCACCACCGGGATGGCCGAGCTCGCCTGGGTGACCAGCGCCTTGTTCACGGAAACCACCGCGGTACCCGGGCCGAAGGCAGCGTTCATGTCCTTCGCGGTCTCCTCCAGGTGCAGCTTCGCGCGGCCGATGGTGCCATCGGTGTAGATCGCCCAGGTCAATTCGGGACCGATGTAGGAGTAAGCCACCGTCTTGAAGCCCTCGGCCAGCGCGCCGGCCCCCGCCAGCGCATCGATCCAGAGCTTCCAGTCCTCCCCGCCCATGACTTTCACGGTCTGGGCGATCTCGTCCTCGTTGGCGGGCTCGATGGTGACCTCGGTGATCTCCTTCTTGTCCGTGTTGAGATTCTTGTTGGTGTAGGTCACGCCGGTCGGCTTGAGGACGGACTTGTACACCTCGCCCGTCACGGGATCGGTGCGGCGCGGGGAGGCGAGGCTGTAGATCACCATGTCCACCTGGCCGAGGTCCGCCTTGATGGCCTCCACGACCCGCTGCTTCATCTCGGTGGAAAAGGCGTCGCCGTTGAAGCTCTTCGCGTAGAGGCCCTCCTTCGCGGCGGCTTTCTCGAAAGCCACCGAATTGTACCAGCCCGCGGTGCCGGTGCGGTTTTCCTCGCCTTCCTTCTCGAAGAATACACCGATGGTCGCCGCGCCGCCGCCGAAAGCCGGGACGATGCGGGAGGCGAGGCCGTAGCCGGTGGAAGAACCGATCACGAGCACCTTCTTCGGCGCACCGGTCAGCGCGGGCTTCGACTTCACGTAGTCGATCTGCTCCTGAACGTGCGCGGCGCAGCCCTCCGGATGGGCGGTCGTGCAGATGAATCCACGGATCTTAGGCGAAATGATCATATCGGCACCGGTTTTCTGACGGCTTTCGGGGCGGGAGGCAAGGGGCGATGTGCCGCCCCTTTGGCGGCGCTTCAGTCCCCCCACCCGCTCGGATCCATCCCGTAAAACCTCACCAGTTCCGCGAAAATCTCCGGCTCCTCCCGCTTCAGGCCCTTCGCGCGCTCGAAGAAGGTTTCGGTAGCGACGGCGAAAAACTCGGCCGGGCTCTCGGCGCCGTAGTCATCAAGGACGCTGCGCTTCCCGGCATTCACCCGCTCGCAGAAAGCATCGTAGGCCGGGAGAAACGCCTCCGACCATTTCCCGTAATCGCTCACCTCCTCCAGCTCCGGCACCCCATCGGCCGGGCCGTGGCTCTGGTCGAGCTGGTGGGCGAATTCGTGCAGCACGACGTTCAGGCCATCCTCGGGATTCAGATCCCCTTGTTTCACCGTCTGCCAGGCCAGCACCACGCTGCCGTGGCCCCAGGACTCGCCCAGGCGCACATCCTCCATCCCCCACTCGTCTTTCACGGTGAAGGCGTCCGGATATACCAGGATGCTACGAAGCCTCTCGTAATAATCCTGCGGACGGCGGGCGATGAGCAGGCAGGCGGGTGCCGCGATGGCGAGGCGCATTTCCTCGGTGACCTCCGGTAACCCGCCGCAGGGCTCAAAGTTCATCTCTGCGAGAAACACCTGCATCCAGCCTTCCGTCTCCGCGCGGATCCCGGCGGGGATCTCCTCCCAGAGCGGGAAGTGTTCGCTGACGATCGCGCGCTGGCGCTCGTCCAGACGCAGCGCCCGGAGTCGCCGCCGCTGCCGTTCCGCGCGCCCGGCGTGCCAGAAGACGAAAGCACCCACCAAGGCGAGACCGCCGAGGAGAATCCACAGCCCGGTCATGAATCTCTGCCGGTTTTCCGGCTCACCAGATAGACGAGCACCGCGCCGACCGTCAGCCCGCCGAAGAAAATCAGCCAAAACCACCCGTTCACAAAGTCCGGCAGGTCCACGTTCATCCCGAACAGGCCCCCGAAGGCAACGAGGGGCAGGAAGAAGCCGGCGAGGAGATTCAGGCGGAAGGCGATTTTGTTCAGCTTCTCCGCCGCCGCCTGCTGCTCCTCGCCCCGCTCGGCCTTCCAATATTCCAAGGTGAGACGTGCGTCCTGATTGAGCTGGTCCGCCGCCCGCTCGACTTCGCGGGCGCGGTCGCGGTAGGACTTTAACTCGCGGTTGTCCTCGTCGTGCACCAGGGTCTGCTCGATCGCGATGGCGAGGTTCCTGGAAGTGCGGGCCAGCGGTCCGGCGGCGCGGGCCAGGGCAAAGATCTCGGCGGCGGTGTCCGCTTCATCGATCACGTCTTCGTGCTCGTCGATGATCTTGGCATAGCGGTCGAGAAGTTCGCCGATCTTCCTGAGACCTTTCGCCCCGGCGGAATCCAGCCAGACCTCGTCCTGCCTCCGCCAGAAGAGCACGGGCTCGCGTTCCGGAATCCCGGGCTTCGGAACCTCGTGCACCACCAGGAGCAGCTCGTCCCTTCCCACCACGCAGCGCTGGTTGCCAGGACGGTTGCTCAATTGATCGAGAATCTCCTCCTCGGGCTCGAAATGCGCGGGGAGATAGGGAAAGTCGGAGCACTTCGACATCGCGGGTGCATTTCACGCCCGGCGGACCAAATCTAAAATCCCAAAATTCAGCGGCGGTTCCAGGCCACCAGATCCTCGTAGCGCACGCCGGTGCCCCCGAAGAGATCGAGTGCCGAGCCGACCGTGACATCGACCCGGCCGCCGGAGAGGTCCTGCACCTTTTCCAAATCCGCCATGGAGGCCGCGCCGCCCGCATAGGTCGTCGGGCGTCCGCCCCAGGCACCGAGCATCGCGACCAGATCCCCATCGATGCCGCCACAGAGGCCCTCCACGTCCGCGGCATGGATCAGGAATTCATCGCACCACGGTGCTAGGCGGTCGAGCGTCGTCGGGGTGACATCGAGATCCGTGAGCGTTTGCCAGCGGTCCATCGCCACCGTCCAGCCCTGTGCCGTGCGGCGGCAGGAAAGATCGATCACCAGCTTTCCGGCGCCGATGGTTCCGGCCAGCTCCTCGACCCTGGCTGCGGAGAAACGTCCGCTCTCGAAGAGCCAGGACGTCACGATCACATGCGAGGCCCCGGCCGCGAGCCACTCGCCCGCATTGCCGGCATGGATCCCGCCGCCGATCTGGAGGCCGCCCGGCCAGGCCGCGAGAGCTTCTTTCGCGGCCTCGTCGTTTCCCGGGCCGAGCTTGATGACGTGCCCGCCGGTCAGGCCGTCGCCGCGGAATTTCACGGCGAACTCCCCCGCCCCGGCGGTGGCCACGAAGTTTTCCCGCGGCCCCGGCCCGTCATCCCGCAGGGTTCCGCCGACGATCTGCTTCACCTTTCCCTGGTGGAGGTCGATGCACGGGCGGAAGCGGGTCATGGGCGGGAGACAGTCCGCACTGGATGCGGAGAGTCAAGCTGGCATGGCGGCCGCGATGGATCGGCGGCCGACTTTCTTGCGTATGGAACTACCCCTCCTTGGTAGCTTCGATCTTCTTCCCGTCCTCGTTCTTCCCGCGCAGCTTTTGGTGATCCCGGGACAAGGTTAGCGTATCGACGAAGAGGCCTTCATCCCATTTGAATTCATACTTCGGATCATTGGCTTTGGAATCAAGCACCCTCCAAGTCCCCTTACGATTCGTCGGCTTCGCGGTGAATGTGCCATCCGCATTGCACTCAACGATCTGTTTGTCCATCCACACCCATTTGCCGATGATCCATTCCACCTTCTGCTTATTCGGATCCTCCTTTTCATTCTCAAGCTTCTCAAATTGTCCGGATGCCGGGACACCGAGGAATAGAGCAACCAACGAAAGGATGCCCATCAATAGCTTGGGTGAGCGGGTCATATGCTGATAATCGAAGTCCGCTGCCTCGACACAAGTTTGAAAAGACGCCCATCCACCTTTACGACACCCCGCTCCGTGCCGCGGCGTGACCCCGTTTTTCATCGATGAACAGCGTGAGGATCAGCCCCACCCCGAGGAAGCCCGCCAGCAGCAGCAGCGCCTGGGGCGTGCCCACGGTGTCCTTCATCCAGGCGAAGGGAAAGGTCATGATCGCGGCTAGCTTGAACATCAGCCCCCAGATGCCGAACATCTCCGCGGCGCGAGCCGGCGGCGCGAGGTAACCGACGAAGGCGCGATTCGCCGATCCGAGGGATCCGAGACCGAAGCCCAGCAGGTTTCCGATAAGCCACAGCGGCCATTTGACGAATTTCCCGGGATTCCCGCCCCCCGCCACGAAGGCCTCGTGCAGGTGGGCGTAATAGGCGAACCCGGAAGCCGCGAGAATCCACACGAGCAGGAGCGCCACGGTCGAACGCCGGTGGCCGAGCCGGTCCTGGAATAGCATGGGCACGATGGTGCCCGCGATGCCCGAGACCGTGATGACCGCCACGAAGATCACCATTTGCTCCTGCTTGAAGCCGTACTCGCTGGCCAGCTTGCTCGCGAAGAAAACCACCACGCTCATGCCCGTGCCGTAGAACAACGAGGCAAGCATCAGCATGGCGAGATCCCGATACCCCCTCAAATGGCCGACGCTCTCCCGCAAGCGGGTCAAACCGGCCGCGAAGATATTCCGGCCGGGATGGACGCTGCGTGCCACGAGGGGCTCCTTCAGCCACAGCATGGTGGGAATGGTGAAGAGCAGGAACCACAGTCCCGCGAAGACGAAGAAGGGCCGCCACTGGTCGGGAGCCTTCAGATCCAGCGCGATCATTCCTCCCGCCGTGGCGCACAGCAAAAGCAGCGCGGCGAAGTAAGCGCAGCCCCACGAAAAACCGCTGACGCGGCCCACCTCATCCTGACGGGCGAGCGAAGGCAGGAAGCTCGCGAGGAAGTTCTCCCCGATGGCGAAGGCGAAATTCGCCGGAATGTAGAGTAGCATCGCCAGCCAGATCTGGCCCGGCTGGATGAATCCGAGCAGGCAGGTGAAAAGGCTGCAGATCAGCCCCGTCGCGATCAGGCCCCGCTTCTTCCAGGCCCTC
>CBIHMP010000067.1:0-15202 GCA_966211015.1 uncultured Luteolibacter sp.
CCTAACGGGATTCTACAACGTTTACGACGATGCCACGGGGTCCGTGGTCGGCAAGCCGGCCTTCGAGACCGACCCCTCCCCGCACCTGGAGGTTCCGATCTATTCCTACAATTCCGAATCCGGCCATACCTTCGGTGCGGAAGCATCCGTCCAGTGGCTCCCGCGGGAGTGGTGGCGCCTCACGGCGAACTATAGCTGGCTGGAAGCCCGCATGAAGCCGGCGGGACTGCTCACCCGGGGCAGCCCGGAGCAGCAGGTGAGCTTGCGCTCTTACATCACGCTGCCGTGGAACCTGGAGTTCAACAGTTTCGCCTCCTATGTGGATCAGATCGACACGCTCAACAATCGCGGCACCACGACGGCGATCCCGGCCTACGTGCGCGTGGATGCGGGCCTGATCTGGCGTGCCAGCGAATCGCTCGAGGTGGGCCTCTGGGGACAGAATCTCCTGGATAAGCAGCATCCGGAATTCACCAGCACCAACAGCAGCGTGCTGGTGCAAGTTCCCCGGAGCGCGGCCGTCAAACTCACATGGCGTTACTAAGCTCCTCCGGCATATGGTTGAACTCCTCAAGAGATGGCTTGGAGGCCTGAACCGCGGGCTGCCGCGGGCCGGTTCCTGCGGCCTGGCCATCGTCTGGCTCTTGCTGATCGGCGCCTCCACGGTGCGGGCCGAAGTGTCAAAGGAACAACAGCTCAAGGCGGCGCTGCTCTTCAACTTCACCAAGTTCGTCGAATGGAGCCCGGGCAGCTTTCCGGCCGCCAATAGTCCCCTCGTCATCGGCGTCCTGGGCCCGAAGCCCTTCGCCGATGAGATGGAGAACGTGGTGAGAAACCGCAACGTCAAGGGGCGCAATATTTCCGTGAGGAGATTGCAGGGCACGGCGGGCGCGCGCGGGGTCCACGTGCTCTTCGTGAGCGCTTCCGAGGATGGACGGCTGGGACAGCTGCGGGGCACGCTCCGCGGCGCGAACGTGCTGACGGTCGGCGAATCCGACGCGTTCGCCCGGTCGGGCGGAGCGATTACCTTCGTCATCGTGGGTGGCAAAGTCCGCTTCGACATCAATAGTACCGCCGCGGCCCAAGCCTCGGTCAAAATCAGCGCCCAGCTCCAGAAGCTGGCGAGAACCGTCCGGAAGTAACCGCCATGCGAACCTTTCGAGACCTGCCCCTGAAACGCAAGCTGACCATCATTTCGATGGTGACCAGCGGGGTGGCACTCCTGCTCGCGTGCGCCGTGATCGCCATGAGCGAGCTGCGAAAAGCCCGGGCCGCCATGCTGACGGAGACCCTGACTCTCGCCCGGATGATCGGCGACAATAGCGCCGCGGCCCTCACCTTCGGGGATCCGGATTCCGCCAGGCAAACGCTGCAGTCCCTCGGAGCCGACCCGCACATCGCCGGTGCCATCATCTACGATCTGGAGGGCCGGCCCTTCGCCCAGTACCAGCCGCCGGGATCGGTTCCGTTCACGCCGCCTCCGGTCCAGCGAAATTTCCACCGCTACACCGATGATTCCCTGGGAATTTTCCAAGAGAGGTTCGCGGATGATTATATCGAGGTCTTCCGCGACATTTCGGCGGGTGGAGAACCGGTCGGCACTGTTTACCTGCGGCACAACATGATCGAACTCCGGGATAGCCTCGTGCAATCCGGGTATCTCATGCTGGGAGTGATCGCGATGGCGTCGCTGGTGGCTTGGGGGCTGACGCGGCAGTTCGTGCGCCTGGTCGCCGGGCCGATCATGGACCTCGGGGACGTGGTCCGCGGGGTGGCGACCGACAAGGATTTCTCCGTCCGGGCGGTGAAGCAGGGCGAAGACGAGGTGGGGCGGCTGATCGACGGCTTCAATGAAATGTTGGGCGAGATCCAGCACCGCGACTCGGCCCTGCAGGCGGCGCGGAACGAGCTGGAAAAACGGGTGGAGGAACGCACCGAGGAACTCGCCACCTCCCTCGGCGTCCTGAACGCCACGCTGGAATCCACGGCCGATGGGATCGTGGCCGCGGATCTCCACGGAAAGGTCGTCTGCTACAACAGCAAGTTCGCGGATCTCTGGGGAATGCCGCCCGACATGCTCGAAAGGGCGAACGGCAGCGAGATGGTGGACTTCCTCGCCGCACAGGTCACCGATCCGGAACACTTCATCCGGAGGGTCGAGGAACTCTATGCCAGCGAGGGAGAAGAGACCTTCGACGTGATCGAGCTGAAGGACGGGCGGACCTACGAGCGCTACATCCAGCCGCAACGCGTCGGCGGGGAGAACGTGGGGATGGTGGCAAATTTCCGCGACATCACCGAGCGGAAGCGCGCCGAAGCCGAGCTGCAGGACGCCGCCAGGCATCTGATGGAAGTTTCCCGCCAGGCAGGCATGGCCGAAGTCGCCACCAGCGTGCTCCACAACGTCGGCAACGTGTTGAACAGCGTGAACGTGTCCTGCTCGGTCGTCGCGAGCAAGGTGAGCAAATCGCGCATCGGCAGCGTCGCGAAGACCGCCGACCTGCTGCGCGAGCACGCCGGGGATCCGGTCGCGTTTTTCACCGCCGATCCGAGAGGGCGGAAGCTGCCCGATTTCCTGACCAAACTGGCCGAACGCCTTGCGGAGGAACAGGAGGACGTGCTCCAGGAGCTCCAGCTCCTCGGGAAGAACATCGATCACATCAAGGAGATCGTGGTCATGCAGCAGGACTATGCGAAGATCTCCGGCGTCACGGAAGTGCTCAAGGTCACCGACCTGATAGAGGACAGCCTGCGGATGAATGCCGGCGCACTGATGCGCCACGAGGTGAAGGTGATCCGGGAGTATGACGAGGTGCCGTGGATCACGCTCGAGAAGCACAAGGCGGTGCAAATCCTCGTCAACCTGATCCGCAACGCGAAGCACGCCTGCGACGCATCCGGAACCGCGGACAAGAAGGTGACCATCCGCGTGACGCACGATCAGGACCGGGTCCGTGTTTCCGTCTCCGACAACGGCGTGGGAATCGCGCCGGAAAACCTGACGCGCATTTTTGCCCACGGCTTCACCACCAAAAAGAACGGCCATGGTTTCGGCCTCCACAGCGGTGCCTTGGCGGCCCAGGAAATGGGAGGTTCGCTGACCGTGCACAGCAAGGGGGTAGGCCGCGGAGCCACCTTTACCCTGGAGCTGCCCGCGAAATCTCCGACCGAATTGGAACCCGCGCTATGAATCCCATCCCTTCCAATCCCGAACCGATACCCGATGCGCCGTATCGCATCCTCGTGGTGGATGACAACCTCGCCATCCACGACGATTTCCGCAAAACCCTCGGCGAGGATAAGGCCGGGGCCGAATTCGACGAAGAAGACGCCGCCTTTTTCGGAACGGAGCCGCCTGCGGACGGCAAGCCCCGCTTCGAGCTGGATTTCGCCTCGCAGGGTCAGGAAGCCATCGACCTGCTGATCGCCGCCCGCACGGCCGGGCGACCCTATGCGGTCGTGTTCATGGACGTGCGCATGCCGCCCGGCCTGGACGGCATCGAGACCACGGCCCGCATGCGGGAGATCGATCCCGAGCTGGAGGTGGTGATTTGCACCGCCTTCTGCGACTACACGTACGCGAAGATCGCCAAACGCCTGGGTGGAACCGACCGGCTGACGATTCTTCGCAAGCCGTTCAATGTGACCGAAGTCCTCCAGCACGCGCTGGAATTCACCGGCGAGCAGACCGGGCAGCCGCAGGAGCGCCGGTAAGGCGGGAGACCCCGGGCAGCCGGCAGGCCGCCGCTAGGGGTGGAAGGGCCAGACCAGCGGGATAAGCAGGCAGGCCACCACCCAGCAGATGATATTCAGGGGGATGCCCACCCGCAGGAAATCCGAGAAACGGTAGCCGCCGGGACCGTACACCATCAGGTGCGTCTGGTAGCCCATCGGCAGCGCGAAGGCGGTGGATGCCGCGACGGTGACGCCGATGATGAAGGGCTGGGGACTCACCTCGAGCTGATACCCGAGCTTCACCACGATGGGGATCATCATCACGGCCGTGGCATTGTTCGACAGCACCTCGGTCAGCAGCAGGGTGAGGAGGAAGACGAACCACAGCGTGGCGACCGGCAGCATCTCGGCGGAGAACAGGTGCCGCGTCGCCCCCACCAGCGATTGCGCCAGATACTCCGCGGTGCCGCTGGACTGCATCGCCATCCCGAGGCCGAGCAGGCCGTAGAGCATCAGCAGCACCTGCCAATCGACGCTGGCGTAGGCATCGCGGGGGGTGATGACTTTCATCCACAGCAGCGCGAGCGCCCCTACCAGGGCGGCGAAATGAATGGGCACCTTCGGGATTCCCGGGAAGCTGCCGTTCAGGAGATCGGAAATCGTGGCGAGGGCCACCACCGCGATCAAGGTGATCCAAGCGAGCCGGGAGTGATGCTTCGGCGGCGGCGGGGCGTCGTCCACCGGCTTGTCCGTGAGCACGAAATCCCGGGTGTCCGCGATGGCATCCAGGTTATGGGCAGGGGTGATCGCCAGCAGGGTGTCGCCGATTTCCAGCGGCACGGTGGCGATCTGCTTGGTGATATTCACCCCGTCGCGATGCACTGCCAGCACCACGGCGTTGTATTTCTGGCGGAAATCCGAGCGCGCGAGGGTCTTCCCGATCAGGGAGGATTCGTCCCGCACCACCAGTTCGGTGACGATCCCGTCCACGGTCGAGAGCACCTGGGCTTTGATCGAGGCGAAAAGATCCTCCGGCTTCACCGTCTTTTTCCCGCGGCTGTGGACGGCGACCAGGAAGCGGTCGAACTTTTCCACCGTGATCGTGTTCACCGGCCGCATGATGCGCCGGCCATTGCGGCGGATTTCGAGCAGATGCACGCCGCCTTCGCGGTCGAAGAGCGGGGTTTCCAGCAGGCTCTTGCCCACCATCGGAGAGTCGTCCTCCACCAGGATGTGGTAGAGCGGGGTGGTCCGGTACTCGATGTCGAGGCTGCCGCTGATGGAGGAGCGGGCCGGGATCAGCTTCGGGCCGAAGATCACCAGGTAGGCGATCCCCGCGATGGACAGGGGGATGCCGATGGGAGCGAGCTCGAACATGCTCATCGGCTTCTCCCCCAGGTCCTTGAGCGCGCCGTTGACCAGGAGATTCGTGGAAGTGCCGATCAGCGTGCAGCAACCGCCAAGGATCGATGCATAGGACAGGGGCATCAGCAGCCGGGAGGCCGCGATGTTCTTCGAGCGGGCGAAGCCGAGGGTGACCGGCAGGAGGATCGCCACGATGGCGGTATTGTTCATCCACGCGCTGAAAAACGCACTGAGGATGGAGAACGAGAACATCGCCCAGCGGAGATTCCCGGAGAGCCGGGTTTTGAGGAGGTGCCCGATGTGATCGACGGCCCCGGACCTCTCCAAGGCCCCCCCGATCACAAATAGCGCCGCGATGGTGAGAGGTGCTTCGTTCTTAAACACCTCCGTCATTCTGCTCGCATCGACCAGGCCGAGCGCCACGACCCCGCAGAGGACGGTGAGGGCGATCACGTCCGGTGCCGCCCATTCGCGGATGAACGCGATGAGGGTCAAGGCGATGACCGCCAGGGTGAGTCCGATGTCCCAAGTCATGTGCAAGTCTCCCCGTGCGGGGGTCGGCGGCCCCGGCCATGCACCGCCGGGACACAAATGGCAAGCACGGGGCGAGGCAGCAGGGATCGGTATTGGGGATTGATTATTGATTATTGCCCGGGCTCCAATGGGCCGTTTCCGTCGCTAGGGCGTCTCATTTCCAATTTTCATTCCTCACTTTTCATTTCCGCCATGCCCTACCTCGTCACCATCGGTCTCGAAGTCCATTGCCAAGTCAAGACGCGCACGAAGATGTTCTGCGCCTGCGAGACCTCCTTCGGCGACGAGCCGAATAGCCGCACCTGCCCGGTCTGCCTGGGCCTGCCGGGAGCGCTGCCGGTCCTGAACCGCCACGCGATCGAGAAGACCCTGCTCGCGGGGCTGCTGCTGGACTGCGGCTCGCCGGAAATCTCGCGCTGGGACCGGAAGAGCTACTTTTACCCGGACATGCCGAAGAATTTCCAGACCACGCAGATGGATTTCCCCCTCTGCCTCGGCGGCTCGGTGCCCCTCTACGACCACTGCTATCCCACGGATGCGCGCAAGACCATCGCCCGGCCCGGCCTCCGGGTCAGGCTGAACCGCATCCACCTGGAGGAAGACGTGGCGAAATCCACCCACCTCGGGAACTCGTCCCTGATCGACTTCAACCGCGCGGGTACGCCCCTGATGGAAATCGTCACCGAGCCGGATATCGAATCCGGCGAGGAAGCAGGTGCCTACCTGCGCTCCCTCCAGATGATCCTCCAGCAGGGCGGCATCTCCGACGCGGACATGGAAAAAGGCCAGATGCGCTGCGACGTGAACATTTCCCTGCGCCGCAAGAAGGAGGATCCCTACGGAGCGAAAATCGAGCTGAAGAACCTCAATTCCATCTCCGCCGTGCGGCGTGCCATCCTTTTCGAGGTGGCACGGCAGGCGGAGGAACTGGACATGGGGATCCCGCAGATCCAATCGACCCGCCGCTGGGACGACGACCGCGGCGAAACCCAGCTCATGCGGACGAAGGAAGACGCGCACGATTACCGCTACTTCCCCTGCCCCGACCTGCTCCCGATCCTCACCGGACCGATCCTCGACAAGGTCCGTCCGCTCGCGGGCGAGCGCCCGCACGAACGCTCCGCGCGCTATGAGGCGGACTACGGCGTCAGCGCGTACGATGCCTCCGTCCTCTCCTCGGATCTACCCCTGGCGCGTTACTTCGAAGCTTTGGCCGCGACCGGCATCCCGGGCAAAAAGGCGGCGAATTTCCTGCTGAATACCTTGCTCGGCGCGCTGAACGACCGCTCGATCGCCATCGCGGACTCGCCTCTCCCGGCGGAGAAAACCGGGGCTCTCCTGAAGCTGGTGGAAGACGGCACGCTCGCCCTCAGCCAAGCCAAGGAGGTGCTGGCCGTGCTGCTGGAGTCTCCGGATCGCGACGCCGCTGCCGTGGCCAAGGAACTCGGCTTCGAACCCGCGGATGCAGGCGAGCTGGATACCCTGTGCGATCAGGTCATCGCCGCGAACCCGGAGAAGGTGGCCGAGATCAAGGGCGGGAATGAGAAGCTCCTCAACTGGCTGACCGGACAAGTGATGAAGGCCGCGCCGAACAAGCCGAACCCGAAGCAGGTGACGGACCTGCTGAAGGGGAAGCTAGGACTTTGAATCCATCATGAGCGTGCAACGGCACCTACCCGAATTCGCGCATTCCCTCTGCCGTCGTTTCGAGGAGGAGGGCATCCCTCTTTTGCTCGCAGGAGGTTGGGCCGTTTGCTTCCATGGTCATTCGAGGGCCACGCTCGACATCGATTGGATTTGCAGGCGTTCGCAGTGGGATGAGGCCTGCGGATTGATGGAGAAAATCGGATTTGTCCGCATGAGCGAAGGCATGGCGTCGCGGTTCAAACACCACAGCGATCCGTCCATTCCATTCACCGACCTTATCTGGGTGGATGACGCCACCTTCGCCACGATGAGAGAAACCTCGCAGGATTCTCCGGGACCGCTCGTCGTTCCGATGCTGGGTCTCAAGGCGCTCCTCGCGATGAAATTGTACGCGCTCAAGGACGGAGAGGCCAGGGATCACAAGGACCTGCTGGATATCCGGAGCCTTTTGCGCTATTCTCCCACCAAGATCCCGGACGGCGAGTTGCGGGCCATGTGCGAACGCTACGCCGGACCGGAAGCTTACGCCGCGATCAAGGGTAGCTCATGAAGATCATCGACCTCAATCTTCCCGACCTTTCCGGGCACCCCGCCCCGCCCCAAGTGGACTTGGGCACTTTCGAAGCATGGGTGCGTGGCGACGCGGCGACCAAAACCCGTGCCGCAATGACGGACGAAGAGATCCTCGCTGATTTCATGCGCAGCGAAGGCCGCCAAACCGAGGAATGGCCGGATTTCGGGGCGGCTTGATTTCCCTCCTGCGTTCGAGGTTCAACATTGGATCTTTCGTTCCCGACGTTCATCCTCTCCCCGTGCTCCACCACGGCGACTGCCTTCAAGTTCTTCCTACCCTGCCCGGAGGCTCGGTGGATTTGGTGGTGACTTCCCCGCCCTACAATCTCGGCATCGCCTACCGCAGCTTCGACGACACCGCCGGCCGCACCGAATTCCTGGAATGGTGCCGCGCCTGGGCCGCGGAGCTGAAGCGAGTGCTGGCCGATGACGGCTCCTTCTTCCTGAATGTCGGAGCTTCCCCCGCGAATCCGCTGCTGCCGCACCAGATCGTGCTGGCCTTCACCGAGGGGCCGGAGCCGCTCTTCGTGCTGCAGAATACCTTCCACTGGATCAAATCGATCACCGTGGAGACCCGGGCCGGGGATCAGATCAGCGCGGGGCATTTCAAGCCGATCAATTCGAAGCGCTTCGTGAACGACTGCCACGAGTATGTCTTTCACCTCACGAAGCGGGGCGAGGTGACGATGGATCGCCGGGCCGCGGGGGTGCCCTATCAGGACAAATCCAACATCGCGCGCTGGGGCCATACGGGCGGGATCGACCGCCGCTGCCGGGGGAATACCTGGTTTATCCCGTACGACACCATCAACTCCCGGGACAAGGACCGCCCTCATCCGGCGAGCTTTCCGGTGGCGCTGGTGGAGCAGTGCATCCGCCTGCACGGAAAAGGCACCGCCACCCGCCTGCTGGATCCCTTCCTGGGCATTGGCAGCTCCGCCGTGGCGGCCCGGCGGCAAGGCATCGCGGGATTCACCGGGATCGAGCTGGACGATTACTACCTCTCCGTCGCCAAGGCACGGCTGGAGGCACCCGAGGAGCGGGATCTTTCGCAAGCCGGCACCGGAAAATAATCGTTTGGAATCGGGCGATTTCCGCCTCTACCCTGCGGCGTGGAAGAGCCGGAGCAGGTAGAAAACGTCGAGGAATACATCAAGGTCGAATCGATCTTCGTCCGGCACCGGAATGCCCTCGTGCTGCGGGCGAAGTTCGCGCCGATCTACACGGACTATTACCTGCACCTGATGCAGCACGGCATCCGGCATTCGCAAGAGCTGGACGAGATGCTGAAGGATTTCCTCGCGGGCATCACCTTGCACTCCGTCGCACGGCCATGGGCGGAAACGATGGCATGGACGGTGAACCTGCGCGCGCCGCGGGTGAATATCTTCGCCACCGCCAGTTCGCTGGAGGAGGCGGTGACCGGCCGGATCTTTACCGAAGACGTGCGGGAGCCGGACCGGAATTTCTTCTATTCCCAGGTGACCGCGAAGCACTTCGACGAGCCCCGGCTTTCGATGCTGGAAGTGGCCGACCGCGACCCGCTGCACTGGGTGGAGCAATTCTATGCGCAGTCCGAGCAGCGGCCGGCCCGGATGTTCCGCCACGAGGACGAGCTTTTCACGCTGGTGACCGCCCAGCCGGATTGCGATGAAGATTGGCTGGCCGCCCTCGATGCCGAAGCGGCGGAACGCGTGCAGGAGACGGAGGAGACCACCCTGCTGGAGACGCGGCGCTTCCGCTTCCACTGCGGCTGCGATCTCGGGAAAATCCTGCCGGTGCTCGGCTCATGGCGGGAGCGGCCGGACGATCTCTTCGAGGACGCGGACGTCATCACCGTCCAGTGCCCGCGCTGCGCGGCGAAGTACCGGGTCACGCGGGATATGATTTGATGCCCTGCACCTTCCATCACCACGATTTCGCCGATATCCCCGCCCTGGTGGCGGAAAAGGAAGCCGCGGGGCTGCGCGTGTCCCTCTGCATCCCGACGCTCAATGAGGAGGGAACCATTGCCCGCGTGGTATCGGTGCTCCGGGAGGCGCTGTTAGAAAAGCATGCGCTCCTCGATCAGGTGGTCGTCATCGACTCCGGCTCCACGGATCGCACCTGCGCTCTGGCGGCGGATGCGGGAGCGGAGGTCGTTCTTGCGGCGGATATCCTGCCCTTCCACGGCCAGCGGACCGGCAAGGGCGAGAACCTGTGGAAAGCGGTCCATCATCTCACCGGGGATATCCTGTGCTTCGTGGATGGCGATATCGGGAATATCCACCCGCGTTTCGTTTACGGGACGGTGGGGCCGCTGATCCGGCATCCGGGGATCGGCTACGTGAAGGGCTTTTACGAGCGGCCGCTTCTGGCCGCGGAGGGCGTGGATCCCCGCGGGGGTGGCAGGGTCACGGAGATCCTGGTGCGGCCGCTCTTCCAGCGCTTCTGCCCGGAATTGACGGGCCTCCACCAGCCGCTGGCCGGCGAATATGCCGCGCGCCGGGAAATCCTGGAGGCGATTCCCTTCCCCACCGGCTACGGCGTGGAGACCGCGCACCTGCTCGATGTCCACCGCGCGCACGGGATGGGAGCCTTCGCCCAAACCGACCTGGACGAGCGGATCCACCGGAACCGCTCGCTGGCACAGCTCGGGAGGATGTCCGGTGAAATCCTGGACGCCTTTTTCTCGCGCTATCCCATCCCCTTTCCTGCGCCCGGGGAGCGCCCGCCGATGATTTCTCTGCCGGAGTATCGCGAGCGCTTCCCTGCCGCGGCGGAGCGCGCTAAGAAGACGGCGTGAGCTCGCCGGAGATACGCGAACTGGTGCCGGAGGACCTGCCTGCCGCCACGGAATTGCTCGGACATCTGAATCCCGGAATCCCGGCCGAGGTCCTGCGCCGGCGGTTCGAGTCGATTCTCGCCGATCACCCGCACTATCACGCTTTCGGGGCCTTTCCGGATGGCAAGCTGGCGGCCGTGGCGGGTGTCTGGATCGCCACGAAAATCTGGTGCGGGCGCTATCTGGAACTGGACAATCTGGTGGTGGATCCGGCGCTGCGCTCGTCCGGGCTGGGCTCAGCCCTCATCCGGCACCTCGAGGCCTTTGCCCGGGAAAAGGAGTGCAATCTGGCGGTGCTCGACAGCTATACCTCCAATCACCCGTCGCATCGTCTCTATCACCGCCTCGGCTTCGAGATCTGGGGCTTCCACTTCGTGAAACCCCTCGGCCCGCTCGACCGTTGAAACATGAGACTCATGAGCACCCCCTACTCCGTCGCCATCGTTCACTACCACCTTCACCGCGGCGGGGTCACGCGCGTGATCCATACCGCTTCCCGCTGCCTGACGGAAAAGGGAGTGCCGCACGTGATCCTGAGCGGAGAGCCGGATGAAAGCGGAGAAAAGCTGCCGGTGCAGGTCGTGGAGGGGCTGGGCTACGGCACGGAGCCCGGCGGCATCAGCAGCCTGCAATTGGTGCAGGCGATGCGCGGCGCGGTCTCCAGCGCGCTGGGCCCGGGCCCGGTGGTCTGGCATTTTCACAATCACTCGCTAGGGCGGAACCGGGCGATGGCGGAGGCCGTGGCCATCCTTGCCGAGGCCGGGGAGGCGATGGTCCTGCAGTTCCACGACTTCGCCGAAGACGGTCGCTCGCAGAACTATCCCGTCATCGCCGATACGGACACCCTGTACCCGCACTCGCCCCGCATCCGGCTGGCTTTCATCAATTCGCGGGACCGCGCGCATTTCCTCGCCGCCGGCCTGCCCGCGGCCCAGTCCGTCCTGCTGCCGAATGCCATCACGCCCCCGGCCAAGGTGAAGCCGCCGGAGAAGGCTCCAGAGCATGCGCTGGTGCTGTACCCGGTGCGCGGCATCCGCCGGAAGAATCTCGGCGAGCTTTTCCTGCTGGCCGCGCTGTCGCCGAAGGGCACCCGCTACGCCGTCAGCCTGGGCCCCGACAACGAGCGCTGGGTGCCCGTCCATGACGAGTGGGTGGCTTTCGCGCGGGATACGGGGCTGCCGGTGATGCTGGATGCCGTCGGGCACCTCTCGCCTTCGCCGAAAGCTCCCCGCAGCTACGCGAGCTGGCTGCGCCACTCCACCCACTGCATCACCACCTCCGTGGCGGAGGGTTTCGGGCTCGGTTTCCTGGAGCCCATCACCCTCGGCAAGCCCTTGCTGGGCCGCAATCTTCCCGCCGTGACGAACGACTTTGCCGAAGCGGGCATCGTGCCGGGGCGCCTTTACGACCGGCTGCTCGTGCCGGTCTCGTGGGTCGGCATGGAAACGCTGCGCCAGCGGCTGGTACGCGGCCTGCGCGCGACCTTGGAAACGTACGGGCAGGCGATGTCGAACGAGCATCTCGAGCGGTCCTTCGCGGCCATGCTGCACAAGGGCCATCTCGACTTCGGCAATCTGCCGGAGGATCTCCAGCGGCAGGTGATCCACCGCATCCTGGCGGGCGATGGCACGGACAGCGTGCTGGTGGAGATCCGCGCCGAGACCCAGCCCGCAGGCAGCTGGCTGCGCCGCACCCTGAAGGTGACCGATCCGACGGCCAAACTCCAGGACCTGCTCCCCTACTCCACGGAAGCCTACGCCGCGCGGCTGGAGAGCCTCTACGGCAGCCTCGCCGAGGCCCGGCCTGCGCCGCCCGAGTATGTGCCCAAGCACAAGGTGCTGGCGCGTTTCCTCAAGCCGGGCTCGTTCCATTTCCTGTGCACGTGAGCGGCAGCCCCCCTCCACGACCCGCACCCTCCGGCGTCGTCCCGCGGCTACCTTTCCTGCCGGGGATCAAGGCGGTGCTCTTCGACATCTACGGCACCCTCCTGATCTCGGAGGCGGGCGAAAGCCATCCCGACCCCCGGATCCGCACCGCCATCGAGGCCGCCCACGCCGCCTCGGGCCTCCCCTTTCCGGAAGTGGATATCCGGGAGATCCATGCCGCGCTGCATCCGGCACTCGCTCCCGCGGAGATCGAGGAACTCGCCCTGCGCCACGAGCTCGCCTGCAACCCGACGGCTGAAATGCCCGGCGCGGCCGGCACGCTGCGCGCGCTGCACCGCCGCGGCTTCACCCTGGGCCTCATCTCCAATGCCCAATTCTACACGCTCCCGGTGCTGGAGGAAAACCTGCACGCGCCGCTGGAGGCCCTGGGCATCGACCCGGGCCTCGTCGTCTTTTCTTATCAGCTCCTTCGCGCGAAACCCGATCCCTCCCTTTTCAAAGCGGCGCGGGCTCTCCTGGCCGGGCGCGGGATTGCTCCGGCAGCGGTGCTCTACCTCGGCAACGACGTGAGGAACGACATCGATCCCGCGCGGGCGGCGGGCTTCCGTACGGCACTCTTCGCGGGCGATGCATGCTCGCTGAGGCTGCGCGGAAGGTCGCCGGAGGACTGCGGTGCGGACGCGGTTCTAACAGAGCTGTGCCAGCTCCTGCAGATCACGGGCGGGGAGTCCTAGCAAATCTCCCGGCAATCAATGCCCCGAGCCGCCCAATTCGCTGCCCACCATTTCCGCGATGCCGGCGAAGGTTTCCTCGATGAGGCTCATCTTCCGGTCGGTATTGAAGAAGATCCCCCACTCGCGCTCGATGGGCTCGCCGTGGACAGGAATCGCGACGAGCGAACCGTCGTCGAATTCACGCTTCGCCACCCAGGGCGCCACGATGCCCACGCCGAGACCGATCTTCGACATGCCTTTGATCGCTTCCATATCCCCCAGCACCAGCGGAGGACGGGTGCGGACGCCGAGCTCCTCGAAGTGCTCCTCGATCAAGCGGTGGGTCTCGGTGGCGCGGGCGTAGATGATGAACTGCACTTTCGAGAGATCCTCCACGTCCACCTTGCCCGCTTCCGCCCACGGGTGCATGGGCGATACGGCGAAGGTCATGCGATCGCGGAAAATGGGGCGGTAGCCCTCGCTCGTTCCCACCCGGGGGCGCAAACCCAGCACGAGATCCAGCTCGTGCTCCTCGATCCGCTCCAGCAGCTTGGCGGTGTCATCGGCTTCGATCGTCGGTTCGCAGCGCGGGAAACAATCCCGGAACTCGCGCAGCACGGTGGGCAGCAGGAACTGGCAGAGCGAATGCGGAGCGCCGATGCGGATGCGGCCTTGGCCCCAGCGTTTCAGGCCGTCGAGCTCGCGGCCCGCGTCCTCGAGTTCGCCCAGGACCCGGCGGCAGCGCCGGAGAAACACTTCGCCCTCTTCGGTGAGGATGGTTTTCTTGCCGAGGCGATCCAGCAGGCGGCACCCGAGGCTATCTTCCAGCGCCTTCATGGAATGGCTGATGGCGGACTGGGTCAGGAAAAGCTTTTTGGCAGCGAGCGTGAAGCTGCCCTCGTCGGCTACCGCCACGAACGCTCTCAATTGTCGGAGATCGGGCAGCAGGTCAGTCATGAACGAGTCTCATCGGAATTCCGGAGCGTCGTCAGCACGGGACATGCCAAGGCCCCGCGTTTGGCATCCTTTACGCTACACCGGCCGAAACATGGAAAGCCACGTCGCCATCGAGACCCGCTCGCCCGTTCGCTTGGGCTTTGTTCCCTTGAATGATTGCGCACCGGTCGCGGTGGCCTACGAGCTGGGACTTTTCAAAAGCTACGGGCTGAACGTGAAGCTCTCCCGCCAGCCGGGCTGGGCCACCGTCCGGGACATGCTTTCCTACGGGGAGCTTGATGCGGCGCAATCGATCGCCGGGCTTGCCTTCTATCTGGCGCTCGGGCTGAGCAAGACGCGGCGCGAGATCGCGGTGCCGCTGGTTTTGAGCGCGCATGGCAATGCCATCACGCTCTCCCGCGAGTTGCCGCCCGAGTCCATCCGCAGCGGCGAGGGCCTGGCCGCGCATCTCTCCCACCGGTGGAAGAAGAGCCGGCCCTTCACGCTGGCGGCCGCACACCGGTTCTCCTCCCATCACTTGCTGCTCCACGCGTGGCTGCGCCGCCACGGCGTCGTCCCGGGGCGGGATGCGGAGATCGTTTTCCTGCCTCCGCCGCTCATGCCGCGGAACCTCGCCGCGGGCCACATCGACGGCTATTGCGTGGGGGAGCCTTGGAATTCCGAGAGCATCCTCAACGGCAACGGCTGGTGCCCGGCCACCTCAGCGGAGCTCGCGACGGGCCACCCCGAAAAAGTGCTGCTGGTCACGGGGGAATTCGTGAACGAGCGGCGCGAGGACAGCATCGCTCTCGGAGCCGCGCTACTCCACGCCTGCCGTGTCTGCCAGGATCCGTCTTTCCGGAACGAGCTGATCTCCATCCTCGCGAAGCCCTGCTACACCGGCTGCTCGGTCGCGACGCTCAGGAACAGCCTGGGACCGGTTTTCAATTCCGGGCGCGGGAATCTCGACGCCTCCGACTTCCACCTCTTCTACGGAGCCGACCTCAATTGCCCCACCGCCGACAAGGCCTCCTGGTTCCTCTCCGGGA